>NZ_JAPDDS010000004.1:0-300000 GCF_025950085.1 Luteolibacter flavescens | reverse complement strand
CGCATCGATCCGTCCCTGTGGAAGTCACGGCCGGAGGGCTTCAAGATCGGCACCGTGCTGTATCCGAACACGCTGGAAACGGAGCACTTCATCGTCGCCGGCAGCGCGAAGGTCCGCCCCGCCATGCTCCTCTCCTACGCGGAAGCCGGGGAGCGCCTGTGGGCGGACATCGCCACGGATCTCCCCGTGATCGCCGCTGCTTTCGATGGCCGCAAGCTCCCCATCATCCTCGCCACGGACGAAAAGGACGCGAAGGTCTTCGCCTCCTGGCACGAGAAGCACGCGTCCGACAGCCCGAGCGTCCCGGTCCACTTCAACCTCGTGAACTACGACATCGCCGGCTTCATCCTGGACGACAAGTTTTCGGAGGAGGCGGGCCTGACGGTCTGCGGGCGGATCTTCCGCACCGACTCGAAGAACGCTGCGCCCCAGCGCAAGACCTGGCCCCAGCGCATCCACTTCCTCTCCGACGACATCCTTCGCCACCTGCTCGTCAATATGGGCAGCAGGGGCGAATACTCGCTCGCGATGGTCTGCCTGAGCTTCAACTACCACCGGGAAGAGCTCATCTGCGGCAAGATCGAGTCCGAGGTCAGCTTCGGCGGTGCCGGGGTGGAGGGCTTCAAGAACGGGCGAAACTGGGCCGGCCTGACCAAAAAGCTGCTGAAAGACGGCGCCTCCCCGGACATCGACGCCTTCCTCAAGGCCCGCGGGTCGGAGGCCGAACCGCGCGACCTGGGCTTCGGGCTGGGGCTGATGCATTTCATCCACGCCGACACCACCCGGCGCGCGGATTTCGGGAAGATCCTCGTGGCCACCGCGAAGGACAAGAAGTGCCCGGACGCCGAAACTTTCGCCAAGGGGCTGGGATATGACTCCCCCGACGCGCTGAACAAGGCGTGGAAAGACTTCATGCTGAGCAGCGCCTTCGAGTGATCGCGCCTTGCTCCCGGCGCTCTGCTCCCCTACACCCGCGCCGTGCTCACGATCCACAAGCTCACCAAGACCCTCGGCGGCCGCACGCTCTTCCGCGACGCCGAGCTTTCGATCAACTGGGGCGAACGCATCGCCCTGGTCGGACCGAACGGTGCGGGCAAATCGACGCTCTTCCGCATGATCCTCGGCCAGGAGGAGCTGGACGGCGGCACCATCGAGCGCGACGACTACGCCATCACCGGCTACCTCGCCCAGGAAGCGGGCGACCCGGGCGACGAGACCGTGCTGGAGATCGCCATGGGCATCACCCCGGAGATGGTCGGCTACCTGCGCGCCCTGCGTGAGCACGAGGCGAAGGGCACCACGGATGACCCGGAATACGCCCACGCCCAGGACCAATTCAACCTGCTGAATGGCTACCAGCTCGAGCCGAAGGCGAAGAAGGTCCTCAACGGCCTGGGCTACAAGGAAGCGGACTTCCACAAGACCGCCCGCGAATTCTCCGGCGGCTGGATCATGCGCGCCTACCTCGCCCGCCTGCTGGTGATGGAGCCCGACCTGCTGATGCTGGACGAGCCGACGAACCACCTCGACCTTCTCTCGCTCCTCTGGTTCCAGCGCTACCTGATGAACTACCCGGGCGCGATCCTGATGATCTCCCACGATCGCGACTTCATGGACGCCATCATCGAGAGCGTCGTGGAAATCGACCCGGACGCCGCCGAACTCATCTCCTACACCGGGAACTACTCCGCCTATCTCGAGCAGCGCGAGGCGCGCTACGAGCAGAAGGTGCAGGCCTACCGGAACCAGAACAAGGAGATCGAAGGGCACCAGGACTTCATCGACCGCTTCCGCCAGGTCGGCTCGAAGGCCGCGCAGGTGCAGTCCCGCATCAAGTTCCTCGAAAAGCTGGAGCGCATCGAGAAGCCGCGCGCCCCGCGCAAGCCCTTCAAGTTCGCCTTCCCGCAGCCACCCCGCTCGAACCAGAAGGTGATCGACTTGCAAAAGGTCGCCCAGGCCTACGGCGAGAAGCAGATCTACAAGGACCTCGACCTCACCATCGAGCGCGGCGACAAGATCGTCCTCGTCGGCCCGAACGGCGCCGGCAAGTCCACCCTGCTCAAGATCCTCGCCGGCGTGCTGCCCATCAATGGCGGCAAGCGCGACGTGGGCTACGCCACCAAGCTCGGCTACTACTCCCAGCACCGCTCCGAGACGCTCAATGAGGACAATACCGTCCTCGAGGAAGTGCTCGCGAGCTGCACCACGCTGCGCGAGGAAGACGCCCGCGCGATCCTTGGGTCCTTCCTTTTCCGCCGCACGGACGTGGAGAAGCGCTGCTCCGTCCTCTCCGGGGGCGAGAAGTCCCGCCTCAACCTGGTGAAATTCCTCGTCGATCCGCCGAACCTGCTGCTGATGGACGAGCCGACGACCCACCTCGACATCCTCTCCATCGACTCGCTGGTCAGCGCGCTGAAGGCGTATGAAGGCACGCTCGTCTTCATCTCCCACGACGTCCACTTCATCCGCCACCTCGCCGAGACGACGCTGCACATCAACCGCAACGCCGCGGACACCGGCAGCGTCCTCACCCGCTACACCGGCGGCTACGACTACTTCCTCGAGAAGAGCGGCCTGAACGACGACCGCGGCGCGGTGACGGCGTGATGGGAAGAGAGGGCGCGGTGTCCTTTCTCCGGCACCCGCAGTGCCCTCCCTCCTGCCGCTTTCGCCTGCGAACAAAAGGCTGTGGCTCGCGGGGATTTCGCGCTATTCGCGGTAGCGATGAAAATCGCCTCCCCGACGCCGACGGATCCTTTGCTTTATAAGATCTCCGTCGACAGAACTTGGGGATTCATCAATGCCGACGGGGAGGTGGTGATCCCTCCGCGGTTCTCCCGGGTGGAAAAATTCTCGGAGGGATTGGTGGCCGTCATGCTGGCCGCGGACGGCGAACGGCGGGAGGAAAGCGGCTTCATCGATGCCAAGGGAGACTTCGTCATCGGTCCTGGCGCTCCGCCCGGGTTCAAGTTCCCCGGGTTTCTGAATTTCTACAGCTACGGGGACTTCCACGAAGGGCGGGCTACATTCTGGGTCGGGGATGCGACCGGATGCGGAGGCTATGTCGATCGCACCGGGAAACTCGTGATCCCGGCAGAGTTTGCGGATGTGAAAGATTTTTCCGAAGGGGTCGCCTGCGTCTGCCTTCCTCGTGCCGATGGCTCATCCTGTGGTCCGACGCGAGCCGGGTTCATCGATCCGGAAGGAGGGTTTGTCATTCCGCCGGATCGTAAATTCTCCGCCCAAGGGTTTTCAGAAGGGCGGTGCGTGATCACTTCCACGAGTGACGACGACTCGTGGTCCGATTCAGTCATCGACCGGGAAGGAAAGGTCATTGTCGCCCCGGGTATCTACACGTCGATCTCATCCTTCGAAGGAGGTCTCGCCCGGGTGGTTAAAGGCGGTAAGGTGGGATGCATTGATCCCAGCGGTGCGGAAGTCATCCCGCCGGAGTTCGACCACCTCTGGGAATTTGGTCCGGGCGAGAGCTTCACCACCGGAACCAAGGATGGCAGGTCCTATGTCATCGACCGGACGGGGCAATGCGTCCGTGAGCTTGATTTGGAGCCCGGCGTCGAGGTCGTGTGGCTGAGGGACGGCATGGTGATGGTCAAGCGCGGGGTGAAGCGGGGCTTTCTGGACGTGGAGGGGCGACCGCTCATCCCGATCGAGTTTGATGGCGCGGAGAACTTCAATGGCGAGCTGGCCTACGCCGAACGGGACGGTTGGCAGGGCTACATCAACCGGCGGGGGGATTTCGTATGGAAGACCGACCGATGGGATGGACCCTCCTACAAGGTGAAGGCACCGCTTTCCGATTTCCTGCCTCCCGGCACCGTGGAAGCACTGCCCCTGGATTTCCAGCGGAGCGATGTGGTGAACGCGATCATCTTCGCCACCATGGATCCTTTCGAGGAGATCGGTCCGTGGCTCAATGAAGCATTCGGAGACCGCTTCAGGATCTGGGATGAAGCGCCTCTGCCGGACTGCATGGACTTCGGACTATCCAACGAGGAAATCTCAGTGGTCATGCAGGTCTGCGACGTAGGGGGTGGTGAGGCGGAAGATTTCGCCACTTACTTCGCGAGCAAGGACCTGGTCATGTTTCTGGAAAAGCATCAACCGGCGGTGATCGGGCTTCTCTTCCTGGAAGTGGGGCCGGAGTAGCCGAGCAGCGGGAGAGCGAGGGCCCGGGCGACCCACAGAGCCCAACCATCCCGCTCAAGCGGCTACGGCGTCGCGTGAAACGCCCTAGCCGAAGATTTCCGCCAGATCCACCTGGAGCGAAGGCAGCGCCTCACATGCGATGGAGCCATTTCCCTCCATCACCCGCGACTCGCGATACGATGAGCCCTCCGGGCGGCGGTAGATCTCCACACGGCGCTCGGCGGGCAGGATGATCCAGTATTCCGCGACCCCGGCCTCTGCATAGATCGCCGCCTTCTCCCGGTCGAGGGCGATGCTGGTGACCGCGATCTCCACCACCAGCGCGGCGGTCGAGGGATGACGGGTGACGAAGTCTTCCTCCACTCCCCGGACGATGGCCAGATCCGGCTCCGGCTCTGAATCCGCGAAGGTGAGCGGGTCCTCCCGCAGCAGGATGTGTCCCTCAGGCAGCGAGTCCTGCAGGATCTGGAACAAGCGGCGGGCAACCGAGGCGTGCAGGGGCGACTTGGACATCTTCTCGATCAGGATGCCGCGGATGAGTTCCGTCCGGTGGCCATGCTCGTCGAACTCGGCGAACTGATGATACTGCGCGACCGTGACCGGCGAAATGCGGGCACGGATCTCGGGATTCTCAAGCATCACCGAGGCAGACGACATGACACGTAGCTTAGGGAAGGGATCCGTGACGGTCAAGGTCGCGCCCCCCTGCTGTCCCCGCAGCCCGATCAAAAACTCACCCCGACCTCCAGCAGCAGCCGCTTGTCCGACTCGCCGCCGTCGCGCCATTCGCTGCTGCCGGTGAGGTCGAGGAAGACGGCACCATCGCCGGGCAGCCAGCGCAGGCCGCCTTCCAGCAGCACGGAGTCGCGCTCGGGCACCTGTGGATCGAGGGCGAATTTCTGACCCACCGTCGTCTGGCCGATGGTCGAGTCGGGGACGACCGGGCGGTGACGCCACCCGGCGACGAAATTCGGCAGGACCGGACCGGCCGGCGTCTCAAAGCGACCCCATGCCTGCCAGCCCACCAGCGTGACCAGCGAGGTGAACTGCCGCTCGCCCATGATGGTGCCGCCGGGATACGCCTCCTGATACGAGTCGAGGGTGCCGAATGAAGCATCGAAGCCGGCCACCGGCCCGTGCCGCCAGACACCCGCCTCAAACTCGCGGGTGAACCAGAAGGACAGCCGGTGCACCGTCGCATCCTGGTCCGCGGCCTGCGCGATGCCCTTGCTCATGCGGCGGAGTTCTTGGTCGAAGAGCCCGACCTCGTACGCCAGCGCGGCGTGGTAGCCGTCCTTCTTCCAATCCAGCGACGCGCCGAAGGCTGCACCGGTCACGTCCACATCGCCGTATCCCTCGACCTCGAGCCGCGAGTCGATGCCGCCGATGGACAGCCCGACCTGCCACTCCGGGCTGAGCTGCCAGGTCATCCCGGCGCTCGCGCTCCACGATTCCGCATCGACGCTATTCCCGGGGGATAGCTCCAGATCCAGCAGGCGGAAGTCCGCGGAAATGGTGCGATTCCCCTCGCTCTCCGAGATCTTTGGCCGACCGGAAGTGCTACCGCCCAGCAGGCCGGGCAGGATGTAGGGCTGCAGGTTTGCCAGCGTCACGCTGCCGTGCTCCGGATTGACGACCGGCCCGCTGCCACTGCCGCTGTCCCCGGGACCGATCTCCGTGTCGCTATTGCTGAACGAGCGCAGTGCGGAGTCATTCACGGCCAGCATCATCTCGCCCGGCACGCCGTCTTCCATGAAGGGGACGGACAGCCCTGCATCCGACAATGCCGTGCCGGTGGAGGAAGCCATCAGCCCGGCGCTGCCCACCACCTCCGGCAGCTCCGCGAGCGGGCTCACCGGCGAGACGGACGCCGTGGCCGAGCGCTCGGGTAGCAGGACGGGGTCCGCGAAAACATAGGCCTCCACCTCATGCGCCACCGGCTCGACCACCGGCAGCATGTCCGGGCGATCCGATACCGGCAACGACATCGGCGCAGGCACCGGCTCCGCGATCTCGGGAGAAACCGGCACCGCAGGCGACACCTCCGGCTCCACCTGCGCGATCATCGGCCCGGCATCCTCCACGACAGGTGCGGGATCGCCATCGCCCGCAGGCTGCGGCTCGATCCCGGCCAGCGGCGTGGCTTCCCCGCCCTGCCCACCCGTCGCCATCGGCACGCCGGAGCCTTCCTGCGGCCTGGGCATCAGGGTGAGAAGCAGCGCGACCACCGCCGCAGCGGCCGCCCACGCCGGGCGGGCCAGCGAGCCGAAGACCACGCTCCGCAGCCGCACGCGCTCCCACCACCCCGGCCGGGCCAGCGCCGGCAGCGCCCCGCTCAGCCGCGTGCAAAACCGGCTGTAGGAAAGCGCCTCCTCCCGCAGCGAGGCATTCACCTCCATGCGCCGCTCCAGCCGCTCGCGCTCCGCCTGCGGCATCTCGCCCAGCGCCCATGCCGTCAGATTGTCCCCCGCGGCCGCGCCGGTCATCTGGCGGATCAGCTCGCGGCGTTGCCCATCTTCAAAAGCGATCTCACCGGGATCCAGCGCTCCGGCCAGCATCGCGGTGAAGTCCTCCAGCGCTGCCGCCTCGGCAGCATCCGGCGCTGCGCCCGCCGTCGCAAACGCCGCCAGCAGCTCGCCGCGCTGTGCCGACGACAGCTCGATCTCGCCCGGGTCCAGCGCCTCGGCCAGCATCCGCTCGAAATCGTCATCGCCCGCCAGCGTGGCCGCCTCCGCCTCACCGGGCGGCAGCTCGCCCCCGTCGGAAGCGAATGCCTCGGCGAGCAGCTTTTCGAAATCGTCCTCCGGCGCGCTCATCGCTCGTGACCCTCCTTCAGCCACTGCTCTCGCAGCTCCTTCACCGCGTGGTGCAGCAGGTAGCCCACGTGGCCCTCCGTGATGCCGGTGATCTCGCTGATTTCCCGGTAGCTGAGCCCGGCCTGGAATTTCAGCCTTACCAGCTCCCGCTCCCGCTCCGGCAGCGACTCCACCATGCGCAGCAGCGCGCTGTTCTTCTCCTCGGTCTCGATCCGGGCGGACGGCCCGGGGATACCGTCGAGGTCGCGCTCCAAGTGATCATCCTCCAGCGGCACCAGGCGGAATTGCTTCCGGCGGATGTCGATCAGGCGGTTCCGGCAGACGCTGAAAAGCCACGCGGAGAGATTCTGCGGGCGCGCCTTCGTCACCTCGGACGCCAGGCTGAGGAAGGTATCCTGCACGGCATCCCGCGCCATCTCGCGGTCCCCGCACTGCCCGAGCGCGTACTTCAGGAGCGGCTTTTCATAGCGCTCGAGGGTCTCCAACAGCCAGGCGTCGGAAGGCTCGGAAGTCAGGGCGGGCATCGGAAGGGAGGCTGGGAGAGGAAAATAAACCCCGCCGCCGGGATGGACCGGCGGCGGAAGTATAGGATCGCGGGGGAGGAAAACGGAAGCCCCGGGACACCGGTGCCGCGGTGCATGACGGGCCTCACCGCACTTCCTTGGAAATTTCCCGAAAAAAATCCCCGGTCCGCTTTCAGAGCAGCCAGACCTCGAAGGTCGCCACGACGAAAACACCGAGCGACACCACCACCCCCGCCCAGAAGAGCAGCGCCCGACCGCGCCCCAGCGGCCTGCCCTGCCGGAAGATCGCGCGAAGGTAGAGCTCCGCCGCGGGGCCGAGCAGGAAGCAGATATTCGCCCCGATCGCGATCACGACCGCCGAGACCAGGCCGAAAAGGAGCGGCATCCCGTATTGACCGGTCCACATCGCCACCACCGCCAGCCCCGGGACGAGCAGGATGGCATTGTACCAGATCCGCAGCTTTTCCCACGCCACCACGATCTCCCTCAGCGCCGGGCGCTGGTCCTCTGCCTGTGTCGGCATGGCACCTGCGCTCGGCGGGGCGTAGGGATTTTCGCTCACGGCAGCGAGGAGAGCCGGCGCAGGTAGTCGAAGGTGTAGAGCCCGGTCGAGTGACCGTCCGCCCAGAAGAGCTGGATCGCGTAGCCGCCGATCACCTCGCTCTTCCGCAGCTCGAAGCCGCGAGCGCCGATCTGCTGGACCGGCCGCAGCACGCGCCCCAGCGCATCCGGCTCGCCCTGACACGCGGCACACGGGCAGGCGCGCCGCAGCATGTCGAGCGGCAGGTAAAGCTCCTCGCCATCCTCGAAGGCGAGGGCGAGTTCATTGCCAATCACCAGGACATTCAGCAGGCGGCTCATGCAGGATAGGAACGATAACCGAAGAGTGCGGAGCCGACGCGCACGATGGAGGAACCCTCCAGCACCGCGTCCTCGAAATCCGCGCTCATTCCCATGCTCAGGCCGGGCAAGGTCAAGCTGGACTCCGCACGAAGGCGATCCCGCAGCTCCCGCGTGGCGGCAAACCAGCGGCGCGCCTCCGACTGCTCGTCCGGCGGGATGGCCATCAGGCCCTCGACCTGCAGGTGGCGGAAAGCCGCCAACTCCTGCGCGGAGGCCAGCAGCTCCTCCGGGGAAAAGCCGCCCTTGCTCTCCTCGCCCGCCACATTCACCTCCAGATAGATCCGCGGTCGGCGGCCCTCCTCGCCCGCCACGCGGTCGAGATACTCGGCGAGCCGCAGGGAATCCACGCTGTGGATGACGGGGAATGCCGTCACCACCTTCCGCGCCTTGTTCCGCTGGAGGCCGCCGATGAAATGCCACTCGATGTCCGCGGGCAGCGCCTCGATCTTCGGCGCGGCCTCCTGCTGGCGGCTCTCGCCGAAGCAGCGCTGGCCGGCTGCATGAGCCTCCTGCACCGCCTCGGCGGGAAAAGTCTTCGACACCGCGAGCAGCGTCACCTCGCCGGTCTCACGACCGGCGCGACGGCAAGCGTCATCAATGCGTCCGCGCAAAGCGGCCAAGCGTCCGGCCAACTCGCCCATCAACGCTCCAGCATCCCGGCCATCCGGGCATTACGCGTGATCTTCACGAGGTCGCCGACGATCGACAGGCCTTCGCGCTTGTAGGGATCCAGTCCGCTCGGCCACTTCGGCGTGTCATCCAGCTCGGCGACTTCGTCCTTCGCACGGCGCATGTTTTCCTCGTTCTCCTTGCTCGGGTCGAAGGGGCGGAGATCGCCACCTTTTTCCACATCATCGAGCGTGAGCTTGAAGAAGGTGAAGACATCCTTGTCCTTCTTCTCCACCTCGGCGAAGCGGGTCTTGCGCTCGGCATTGCGGTCGCGCTGCTGGGACTCGATGTCGTCGAGTTCTTTCTTACGCTCGGCCAGGTTCAGGGAAACGGTATTCTCGCGGATGCGGGCCTTGGTCTTCGTCACGTCCTCGATGACGTAGGAGAAGTCCTTCGAAGCCTTCACACGCTCGGTGCTGAGCTCCATCAGGCGGGGCAGGAAGAGGTCTTCCTTCTTCAGCGGGGCGAAGTCGGGAGCGACGCGGATGCGGTCATACTCCAGCGGGTGGTCCAGGTAGGCCTCGCCGACTTCCAGCCCGTCGGTCAGGCTCGGCAGCACCACATTCGGCACCACGCCCTTGTTCTGCGTGGAGTTGCCGGACGGGCGGTAGAATTTCTGGATGGTCACCTTCAGGGTGCCGGCCTTGTTGCGGGCCTTGAAGAAGGGAAGCATGCGGCCGATGTCCATCGGCTGCTGCACGGTGCCCTTGCCGAAGGTCGAGGACTCGCCCACCACGACGGCGCGGTTGTTGTCCTGCAGCGCACCGGCGAGGATCTCGCTGGCGGAGGCGCTGCTCTTGTCGGTCAGCACCACCATCGGGCCGTCATAGATCGGGTCCTTCGCGTCGGACTCCTTCACCTGGATTTCCCCGAAGGTGTTCTTGACCTGCACCACGGGGCCGCGGCGGGTGAAGAAGCCGGTCATGCGGCGGACTTCCTCCAGCGCACCGCCGCCGTTGTTGCGGAGGTCGAGCACGAGGCCGTCGATATTCTCTTCCTTCAGGCGCTCCAGCAGGCGCTCCACGTCCACGGAGCAGCGGGTCTTGCCCTCGTCAAAGTCGGCGTAGAAGGAAGGCAGCGTGATCACGCCGAGGCGGGTCTTCTCGCCATCGGAGGACTTCATGTCGATGATCTCGGCGCTGGCCTGCTCGTCCTTCAGCTCCACCATGTCGCGGACGATGCTGATGAGGACGGTCTCGCCGGGCGCTCCGCCCGCGGGCTCCACCTTCATCTGCACCGGCGTGCCCTTCTGGCCGCGGATCAGATCGACCACCTTGTCGATCTTCATGAACATGATGTCCACCATCTCGCGGGGGCCATCCGCATCCGGGTCCACGGCCACCACGCGGTCATTCAGCTTCAGCACGCCGTGCTTGTCGGCGGGGCCGCCGACCACGATGCCCATGATCTTCGTCGCGCCGTCTTCCTCGCCCTGCAGCAGGGCGCCGATGCCGACGAGCTCGTTCCGCATGCCATCGCGGAAGCGATCCATCTCGCGGGTGCTCATGTAGTCGGTGTGCGGGTCGAAGGACCGCGCGACCGAGCTGAGGAACATGGCGGCCACGTCCTCGTCGTCCACGTCCTTCACCACGCTGTGGAGGAAGCGCTCGTAGCGCAGGGCGATCTTTTCCTTCGGATCCTTGTCGTTCTTGACCGGATTCGGCTTGCCCTGCTTCTCCGCCATCTGGGCGATCATGTCGCGGCGGAGGGTCTCGGAGAGCACGGCCTCCTTGATCTGCTTGCGCCAGTTTTCCATGGCCTCCGCCTCGTCCTTCGGCCAGGCGGCTCCCTTGCGGCTGCGCTCGATGCTCTCTTCCTTGGCGAAGTCGAAGTTATTCTCCTTCAGCAGGCGGTTCGTCTCGGCGACGCGCGCTTCCACGCGCTGCTTGAAGGTGTCGTAGATATCACGCGCGGCGACCATGCTGTTCTCCTGGAGCAACATGGCGGAGATGTCCTTGCCATACTGCTTGTTGAAGCGGTCGATGTCGGACTGCGTGAAGTAGCTCTTGCCCGAGTCCAGGTCCGCGATGAAATCGTCCAGGAAGCGCTGGCTCAGGTTATTGAAAGGCAACCGGGCGAAGTGGCTGTTTTGCAGCATGATCGCCATCTGGCGCCCGACCTCGTCGAAATTCGCCTGCTGCGCGCAAGCGGTGAGCGTGGTGGCGGCGGCGACTGCCGCCATGGCGGCTCTGCGAATACGGGAAATGCTCATGGAGAGAACCAATTCTGGGCTGAACAAGTGAGAGAGCGTCGCACGAAGGGGCGAAATGTCGATTTTTTAAAAAGCGATGGAAAGAACCTCACGGTTTTGTCGCCCCGGCACGGCGGGCCGCCTGCCATTGATGGAAGAAAGCATCGCGCGCCTCCCTCTCAAGCCTGGCGACCTCCTCCGGGGTCACCTTTTCCATGCCTCCGCGCATGAGGGCGAGGCGGGCGAGCGGCTCCGCACTCAGGGGACGGGCGGCAAGGGTCATCTCGATCTCCTGCACGCCTTCCCCGCGGATCACCTCCAACTTCACCTTGTCTCCCAGCTTCAGCCGGCGGATCTCGGTGGCAAAACTCTCTCGGGCACCGATCCCGGCCGGCCACTTGATGTCATTCAGGCCGATGATGACATCATTGACCTGCAGGCCGGCCTTCATCGCCGGGGTCTCCGGGTGGATCCACGTGACCCAGATGCCGCCGCGCTGCTCGTCCTTTCCGGGCGGCGCGACATTTATCTCATTCATCTGGATGCCCACGTAGCCCTGGCCCTCCTTCAGGAGATGCGTGGAGATCACCACCTCCTTCAGCACGTCGCGCAGCCTCAGCCGCACCTCGGGCTCCGTCGCGGCATCAGTCTCGGCGATCAGGCGTTTCAGCGCCGCCTCGCCCTTCCCCTGCGCCCATCCGACCAGTTCCTGCTCGCCCTGGACGCGGTCCTTGAATTCCTCGCTGTCCAGCAGCTCCAGCGCCGCGGCAGGGAAGCCATCCTCACCAAAAACCGACGCCGGAAGCATCCATGCGATGCTTCCGGCGAAGGCCAAACGAATGATGTGGACCGGGCGCATGGCGCTTCGGCTCAGGGACTGGAAATCAGTTCCCCAGCGGACCCTTCTGCGGGACGTTGATGTTATCCTTCGGCTCGAGCTTGATATTCATGTGCTCGGGCTTGCGCAGATCGTATTCCTTGACCTGTTTGCCGCGGGTCAGTTTCACGCGGCCCATGGCACCGAACATCGTCGGGCCCTTGGCGGACTGCACCGCTTCCCAGATCGTCATGCCGCGATAGTATTTCACCGGGCCGGGGCTCTGGACCTGGCCACCGACGGTGACGAGGATCTCTTCAAGGTCCTGCTCGGAGTTCGACACGACGTTCACCGCGGGAGTGGTGAAGATCTTCTCTGCACGGTAGGCAGCCTCGATGCTCTGGCCAAGCGAGCTGGCGCTGAGCCCTGCGGCACGGATCGTCGAGGTCAGCAGCGGCATCCGGATGGTGCCACCGTCGGAGACGGTGTAGGTCCCGCTGATGAGGGTGGAGTCCTCGGACGGGACGCCCTTGATGTGGATCTGGATCGCGCGGCCGGCACTGATGGTATTCTGGGCGAAGAGGCCCGGCATCGAGGCGAACAGGAAGGCGAGCAAAAGGAAGAGTCGCTTCATAAAACCCATTTTCGATTGATGGTTCATGGTGTCAACAAAGGTCTTAATACAGGTCTTGCTTGGAATCGTCCGAGGAACTTCCGCGGGACGGCTGGCGGGGTGCCGGTGCTTGTGAGCCACCCTTGGCAGGTGCAGGCATCGGCTGGGACTCCGCCGGGGCGTAGTAAGTGTAGTAGCTGGTGTAGTACTGATACTGGCTGTCGCTGCGGACATCCACGTTGTTCAGCACCACGCCGATGACGTGGCCGCCCACGTTTTCCACGGCCTGCTTCACGCGCATCAGCATGTTGCGGGGGAGCTTGCGGTGCTGGACGACGATCATGGTCAGGTCCACTTCGCTCGCGAGCACGGAAGCATCGCTGACGCCGAGGATTGGCGGGGAGTCCACCAGCACCAGGTCGAAGCGCTGCTTCACGTCCTGGATCAGCTCGGACATGCGGCGGCTGTTCAGGATGCCGGCGGCGTCCGCAGGCAGGATGCCGGATGGCATGAAGTAGAGGTTGTCCACCGGGGTCTGGAGAATCACGTCTTCCAGCATCAGTTCCGTGGTCAGGTAGTTGGTCAGACCGACGGAGTTGTTGATGTCGAAGAAGGTGTGAAGACGCGGGCGACGGAGGTCGGCATCGATCATCAGGGTGGTGTAGCCGCCCTGCGCGCAGATGTAGGCGAGATTGACCAGCGTGGTCGATTTGCCTTCACCGGCACCACCGGAAACGACGGTGATCGCATTGTCTTCCGGGTTCTTGCGGTTGAACTCGATGTTCGTTCGCAAAATACGGTAGGCCTCCGCATCCGGGCTCATGCCGCTCTGCTTGTAAAGCACGCCCACGTCCTTCGGGATCACGGCGAGCACTGGCACTTGCAAGTAGCGCTCCACGTCCTCGAGCGACTTCACCGAGGTATCGAGATATTCGAGGAAGAAGGCGACACCCACGCCGAAGACCAGGCCGACCACGGCGCCGAGGGCCAGGTTCAGGGTGATATTCGGGCTCACGGCCACGTTGGAAACCACCGGCTCCTCGCGCATCACGATCGGCTCTTCGGCAATCTTGGTCTGCATCTCCTCCGAGACGAGCTTCAGCTTCAGCTCCTGCAGGAGTTCCTGAGCGGTCTCGAATTCGTTCTTCGCGTCCACGAAGCTCTGTGCGGCGATACCCGCCCTGAGCGCGTCCTCTTCCTTCGAATCCATCTGGACCTTGAGGCGGACCAACTGCTCCTCGGCCAAGGCAAGCTGGGCCTTGAGGGTCTCGCGGAGATTCGCAACCGCCTCGATCAAATCCCTGTCCATGCCCTCGATCCGCTTGGCATTGGAAAGCATCATCGGGTGGCGCTCGCCACGTCCCTGGCTCGCCATCGCATCATACTCGCGCTTCGCTTCCTGATACTCGGGAAGCAGCCTGGGGATGATGTTGTCGGGAAGGCTGAGACCCGAAGCATAGTTCATGAGCTGCGGGCCGGTATACTTCAGCAGGGTCTCGATCTGGCTCTCAAGCTTGATCTTCTCCTGCTCGGTCTCGAGATATGCACGGGCGGCGGACTCCGCCTCGTCTGCCTTGTTGACGCCCTTCGATGCACCGAAAACGCTCTGGTCACCCGAGTAGATGATGCGCTCGCTGCGGATGATCTGCGCGAGGAACTTGCGCTTGTCCTCGACCTTGTCCTGCTGGGCGGTCACGGCCTTCCGCATTTCCTCCACCGTCTGCTGGGAGCGATCGGTTTGCTCCTTGAGACGACCCGAGCGGTAAGCCTCGGCCACTTCCTTGGCGATCTTCTGGGCGTCCTTCGGATCGTTGTATCGCACGCGGATCTCGATCAGCGATGTACCGCGGATATCCTGTGCACTCACGATTCCCTTGAGGATGCCACGCACGGTCTCCTGGTCGGCACCCCAGCGGTTCACCAGATCGAGATTCTCGATCGCGGTATCCAGGGTCTTCTGCGCCGTGATGATCTGGAACTGGGTCGGGAAGAACATCGTGGAAGACGACTCGCGCCCACCGAGGTCATCGCCCATGCCACGGAGCACCACGGTGCCCATGCCCTTCGGCTTCACTTCCACCACTGCGGTGCTCTGATACCTTTTGGGCATCACGTAGGTGATGACCAGAGCCGTCATGAAGACCAACAAGAAGGTCAGTAGGATGACCCCATAGCGGTTCTTGACGACCTGCCAATAGTCAATGGCATGGAGGGATGCCTCCGATGATGAATTGGTAGATTGGTTCATTTCGAACGATTGCTGAATGGTTTATTGATGGTGATCGCTCCCTATTCAAACGAAAAACTCCCGCAATGGTTGGCCATTGCGGGAGTTCGATAACTAGAAGTGATCCTTGTCTTTGTTGGAGAGTGTTTCCCTAGAAGACGCCAAGATCAGAACTCGGCACGAACACCAACGCTCACGCGGTTGCGGTCGTAGCTCTGATTCGCGAAGTCGGAATCGGTGTCGGTGTAGTTGTAGGACAGCGTTCCGTAGAGCATCTCGGTGAACTTGTAGGAGACGCCCACGTAGGCGTTCCAGACATCTTCGTCGAGGCTGCCCACACCGGCAGGACCAAAACCACTGACCAAGCGACCGTCATCGAAGGAGGCCGGGATGTAGTCGAGGCCGCCAAAGAAGCTCAGAGCCTGCGACACAGCATAGTCCCCGGAGATACCGAGACGGAAGGTCTGGCGGTCGCCGAATTCGTAGAAGCCCAGACCGACGGCACGAACGGTGTCGTAACCTTCGATACCGTAGCGGGCGAAGCCACGAACGGTGAATTGCTCGTTCACGTTCGAGCGGACCGTTGCCTCGACATACGGGCTGGTGTTGTCGCTACCGGCAGGACCATCGGTCTCGCGGAACTGGGCACCCACACGACCGATGAAGATCGTGTTCGGGCTGAGACGGTGCTCAACGCCACCGAGCAGGTAGTGCTCTTCGGAGTCGGAAGCGAGGTCGTCACCGTCCATCTGCGAGTAGCGATACTCCGCGGTCAGGACCGTCTGAGGCGTAAGCTGGTAACGGAACTGGTTGTAGAGCGTCCAAGTGAAGCGATCCTGGCTGGAGACATCCTCATCGTAGTCAAGACCAGTGAGGGTGAAACCGGTGTAGGTGGCAAGGCGCTCGGTCCAGCGGAAACCGACGGAGTTGTCGGTGCTCCAGTAGAGATACTCACCGCTCTGGCGCGTGGTGGCGAAGCCGTAGGAGTAGTCAGGCTCCAGTTCGTAGGAAACGAAGTTGCGGCTGGAGAAGCGAAGACGCTCGCTGACGCGGTGCGTCAGGTTCACGCCGACGCGGGCCTGGGTGTAGAAGTCCTCGGAACCGAGGGCATCGGGCTCGTCGAAGTAGTAGATCGCGCCGATGCGAGCATACACATCCCAAGTGGTCTGTGGCGAGATCGAGACGAACGACAGACCGACGAACGGATTGACGCTCATGGCCTCGTCTTCACCAATAGCAGAGGTCGGATTGACATTGTCATCCCACGTGAAATTGAGGCCGACGCTCCAAGTAAGCGGGATGCTATCCTGGGACTCGTCCGGAATGTAGTAAAGGCTTGCTTGGGCCGCGCCGAGAGTGGACGCGACGGCAAAGGCGGAATAAAGGCTGCGTTTCATGTATGAAGAAGCTGCAGGGAAAAATTTAAGAAACTCTGAAAAAGTCCGCGAGTTGCGTTACTTGAGAGTCTTGATCGGACGGTCGATCGGGGAACCATCCGGACCGTCGATCACGCCCGGGATGCCAGGAGGAAGACCGGGAGGGATGGGATTGAAGGTAGGCGGGCCGCCCGGGGTCGGGCCGACCGGGCCTTGGCCCGGGAAGTCGAGAGGATTCCAAGCGGGCTTCACAGCCACGTCCTTGGCGCCCTTGGCAGTGCCCTTCGAGCTGTAGCCGGACTCACCGCGATTCGGGTCGAGGCGGCTGAGCACGGACTGCACATCGGCGAGAGCTTCCGGAGCGACGGCAACGGCGCACTGGGAAACCAGGCGCATCTTGTCAGGAGCCACCGATGCGGCGGTCTCGACGATTGCAGCGACAGCCTTGGCGTCAGCCTTCGATGCTTCGATGGCTGCCTTCACAACCTCGCAGGCGCAGCTCGAATTTGCCGAAACTTCTTTTTCGACGATTTGGAGCACCTCAGCCGGCTTTTCGGCGACGGCAATTTTGACGGAGGCAGCGAGATTCAGGCAATCGACCTCAGCCGTGGCAACGGCAGGAACAATGCTCAAAGCCGCCGCAACGAGTGCGAATCGGAACGTGGTTTTCATGGCGAAATTCGAATCAGGATGTCGGGACCGGGTGAGAAAAGAGCGGGTAGTGGGAATCGAACCCACATAGCTAGCTTGGAAGGCTAGAGCTTTACCACTAAGCTATACCCGCGAAGTCGAGGCGAAGCTAACAGCCCTCCGGAAGAAGCGGCAAGCTCTTTTTGACGGAAATCTCAAGGAATTCAGGGGTTTGCCGCGCGGGCACGTAACACGTTGTACGTAAGGATTTCTGTTGCATCGGCAGGACGTCCCGGATACCCCTCCGCCGCCAGCCGGCGGGTGTAGTTCAATGGTAGAACGCGAGCTTCCCAAGCTTGAGGCGTGGGTTCGATTCCCATCACCCGTACTTTTACGAGCCTCCGGAGAAAAGTCCTCCCCTCCCCCGTGATGGTCCGGAAAGCCGAGGAATCCGCTTTCCCGATGCCCGCGCTCAACTCCCCGCAACGCACGGAAAGATAAGGAGTCCGGCAGACCGGCATGTGAATTTCACACGTCGTGCAGTCATGGAATCCACTCACCGGCTGACGTGCGGATTCCCCGCCTCGTGAAATCTCCACGGGAAATCCACCGCCCGCGAGATGCCGATGCGGCTCCCGGCAACGATCTCCACGGGATTGCCCGCGAAAATCCCGGTGTCCGGGCCGCAGAGGAAGTCCCGCCCGTGGTCCGCGCCGTCGATTCCCAGCGCCCGCGTGAGCTTCCCCGGGCCAGAGCATAGCTCGCGCAGCTTCGATTTCCCGCGGCGGGCGGTCATTTCTCCAATGCCGGAAAGCGGCTCCAGCGCGCGGAAGAGGACGAATCCCGCCCCCTCCGGCCCCTTCACCAGTATATTAAAGAGCCAGTGGACGCCGTAGTTCAGATACACGTAGGCGGTCCCGGCCGGGTGGGCGTCCACGAATGCCCGCGCGCCGGGCCTGAAAAACGTGTGGCAGGCCTCGTCGCCCACCGCCGCGTAGGCCTCGGTCTCGACAATGCGGCCGGAGCAGCCGCCCCAGGTGAAGGTCGCGCCGATGATCTTCCGCGCGCAGGTCACGGGGCTGCGCTCGAAAAATGACGCCGCCAGGCGCTCCATGGCGTCAGAGGCCGGTCGGGTGATCGATGAAGACCTGCTCCAGCGCGAAATCCCGCGCGAGCCGGTCGGCCAGCGCCTTCACGCCAAAGGTCTCCGTGGCATAGTGGCCAGCGTAGAAGAGATTCACGCCCAGCTCCTCCGCGAGCGGATAACTCCAGTGCGGCCCCTCGCCCGTGATGAATGTATCAACTCCCGCAGCCGCCGCCTCGGCGATCTGGGAGCCAGCCCCGCCGGTGCAGAGGCCGATCACCCGGATATCCTCCGGCCCGCCGGGACAGACATGGACCGGCCCGCCGACGGCCTCCTCCAGCCGGGACTTCAGGGCGTCCCGCGATGTTCGGGCGCGGCAAAGCAGGCCGATCTGGAGATTCTTCCACTCTAGGAATTTCCCGCGCACCTCCAGCCCGAGCTCGGCGGCGAGCAGCGCGTTATTTCCCAGCACAGGATGCACGTCCAGCGGGAGGTGGGCGGAGTAGATCGCCAGCCCGGCATCCATTGCCGTCTTGATCTTCTTATAGAATGCGCGCGTGAGCGGCTGCGTCCCCTGCCAAAACATCCCGTGGTGCACCACCAGCAGGTCCGCGCCTGCCGCCACAGCCGCCTCCACCACGGGAAGCGACGCATCCACCGCAGCGGCCACCTTTGTCACGCTGCCGCCATTCTCGAGCTGCAGGCCATTCACCGCCCCGGAATAGTCCGGGATGCCGGGAATCCCCAGCTCTCCATCGAGAAACGCCACGATCTCATGCAGGCTCGCCATGCCGGATCTTGGATTGCAGATGCAGGATTGGCCACTGCGGAGTGATTCACGCGCCCGCGAAGGCCGCGAGATCCACCGGTAGCTCGGAGCGCCACTCGCGCATGCCCTGCCACTCCGCCACCAGCTTGCACGCGTGCAGTGCGTGGCGCGGCAGCATCAGGCGGGCCACGGATTTCTCCGAGAGCCCGTCCGCCATCTGCTCCAGATAAGGACTCCCGTCCGTGCCGTAGATCTTGTCCCCCACCAGCGGGTGGCCCACGTGCTCCAGATGCACGCGGATCTGGTGCATGCGCCCGGTCTCGGGAAAGCAGCGCAACACGGCGAAGTCCCCGAGCGCATTTGAAAACCGCCGCTCCACGCGGAATGCCGTCACGCAGTCCCGCCCCGACGGGTCCACGCCCTGCCGCAGCCAGATTTCCCCGCCCACCCGCGTGATCGCCGCCTCCACGTGGGTCTCGTCCCACCCGGGCGAGCCGTGGACAATGGCCAGGTACTCTTTCCCGATCTCCCGCCGTTCGAATTGCCGGGAGAAATGCCGGGCCGCCGCCGCGTGCTTCGCCACCAGCACCAGCCCGCTCGTCTCGCGGTCCAGCCGGGTGAGGATGGAAAGCCGGGCGCCGTTCGCGATTTCATACCGCAGCAGCTCCTCCAGCCCGCCCAGCAGCGTCGCCTCCACCTTTCCATTCGCCGGGTGCACGGCGAGCGGCGCGGGCTTCTCCACGACGATCCAGTCGTCCGACTCGTCGATCACCTGGAAATCGCACACCGCGCGCATCGGCGGCGAAGTTCCGGGCGGATCGCTCCCGCTGCCAATCCAGAAATCACTGACCGCGATTCATTTGGCACTTGGCACTTCTGACTTGGAACTTTCCCTTTCCCGCATGTCCGCCGACGCGCAGCACACCCTTGCCTCCGCCGCCACCCTAGAGGGCACCTCGCTCCACACCGGGGCGAAGGTCACGCTCACCCTGAAGCCCGCTCCCGCGGACCATGGTTTCAAATTCCGCCGCGTCGATCTGCCGGACCAGCCCTTCATCGATGCCGATGCGGAGAAGGTACAGACCGTGGAGCGCGCCACCACCCTGGCCGAGGGCTCCGTGAAGGTGCACACCGTGGAGCACGTGCTCTCCGCCCTCACCGGCATGGGCGTGGACAATGCCATCATCGAGATGGACGCGAACGAGCCGCCGATCGGTGACGGTTCCTCCCGCCCCTTCGTCGAGCTCATCAAGAAGGCCGGCCTGGCCGCCCAGGATGCGCCGCGCAAGATCTGGGAAATCCGTGAGCCCATCCATCAGGAGACCGGCGACGGCTCGCTGATCACCATCGTGCCCAGCAAGACCTTCCGCGTCTCCGTCACGAATGTCGGACCGGATGGCCGCTTCACCCAGTACTTCTCCACCGAGGTCACGCCGGAGACGTATGAGAAGGAAATCGCCCCCGCGCGCACTTTCGTCTACTACGAAGACGTCAAGCCGCTGCTGGAAAAGGGCCTGATCAAGGGCGGCTCGCTCGAGAACGCCGTGGTCGTCCGCGGCAACGAGGTGATGAGCAAGGAAGCCCTGCGCTTCTCGAATGAATTCGCCCGCCACAAGGCGCTCGACATCATCGGCGACCTCATCCTTTCCGGGAAGCGCTTCCTCGGCCACGTCATCGCCGTGAAGCCCGGCCACGGGCCGAACTCGAAGCTCGCCGCCACGCTGAAGCGCGAATACGCCCGCGTCCGCTCGCTTGCCGCGCCCTTCATCCTGCCGCGCGGCGAGACCGTCCTGGACATCAATGACGTCCTCAAGATCCTGCCCCACCGCTACCCCTTCCTGCTGGTGGACCGCATCATCGACATGGTCGGCGACACGAAGTGCACCGGCATCAAGAACGTCACGATCAACGAGCCCTTCTTCATCGGCCACTTCCCCGGCCACCCGATCATGCCGGGCGTGCTGCAGCTCGAGGCCATGGCGCAGGTTTCCTCCGTCCTCATGCTCCGCAAGCCGGAGAATGCCGGCAAGATCGGCTACTTCATGAGCGCGGACAGCGTGAAATGGCGACGACCGGTGCTGCCGGGCGATACCCTGCACATCGAGGCCGAGGTGCTGAAGATCCGCGGCTCCATCGGCTCCACGCGCTGCCGCTGCTTCGTCGGCAATGAAGTCGCCTCGGAAGCCGAGCTGAAGTTCGCGCTGGTGGCGCAGTGATGGGATCATCCCGGGAGCGCGGGGGGCACTCCGCCCGCGCTCCGCTTTTCGTCACTTCTTCTGCTCCGGGACCGGCTCCATGCCGATGCGGGCATACCACTCCGCCGGGATCTTCACCGGGGGATTGTGATCATAGCGGAAGGACTCGCTGCGGGCGATCACCGCACCGCTCTTCGAGTCCAGCAGGTAGGTGATCGCGCGGGCCTGCGGGAATTTGTCTCCCGGCAATTCCTTCTCCTCCCCCGGCGTGGTCTCGGAAAAGGCGAAGAAGCCTTTGCCCAGATATCTCACCGGGAGACGCGGCGGCATGCCTCCAAAGGTCTTTGATACCGCCAGAGACTGAAGCAGACATTTCCAGTCATCGCCGCGGCGGACCCACAGCGACATCGTGGATTGGTCGCAGCAAAACGTCGTGCCATCCCCGGCGCGGTAGAGATCGGCATACGGGGTGGAACTGATATCGGTGACCGAATCATCTGCCATCCCCGGCATGATCTCTACCACCCCCGGCATGATCTCTTCCCAAACCTTCCGCACTTCCGGAGCCTGTAGCTTCGCGATCTCCATACGGTTCAGGACAGGCTGTGGATAGGGGATGCCCAGTTCCTCGATCGTCACCTCCGTGATCGCCGCAGGATGCGGTGCCTCCGCCATCACGCCGGTGAGCAATGCCAACGACACCGCCAGCACCACACCGGCAATGGTCGGGGATTTCTTCGCATGGCGCGTCCGTCGGAATGAGGATGTCATCGCAAGATGACTCCACCAAATGATCGGAGGCGTCGAACCTGAAATGACGAGCGCCACGGGACCGCTAAAGATGCCCGCCACGGTCCGCAGCAAAATATGCGCAGCCTCACGGACCACGCGGTTAGAGGCGTCGTGGCATTTCAGGGATTGTCATGGCGTTCCCAGACGAACGCATCATGAAAGCCGCTAGCCTCTTTTCCCTGACCGCCCTCCTCTGCTCCGCATCCGCCATGGCGGGCACCGTGATCACGCAGTCCGCCACGCCGGTGACCACCTCGGGCTTCGAGAATGCCCGCCGCCCGATCAGCAATCCCACGCTCTTCGACCTGGCGCTGCCGACGACGAACCTGCACCCCATCTTCATGTACCAGCGCCTGCCGGACTCGGTGAGCAGCACCGCCGGGCCGCTCGCGATGGGCGGGGACGTGCAGGTGTATGCGCTGCAGTTCGAGATCGCGCTGAGCGAGCGCCTCTCGCTGGTGGCGACGAAGGACGGCTACGTGGACATGAATCCGGACAACACCGCGCTGTGGGAAAACGAGTCCGGCTTCGCGAACATCGGCGGCGGCCTGAAGTATGCCTTCATCTACGATCCCTCTAGTAGCACCGCCGTCAGCGGCACCGTCACCTTCGAGTTTCCCACGGGAAACCACGATGTCTTCCAGGGCGAGGGCGACGGCGCGGCGAACGTGATCGTCTCCGGCCTGAAGCTCTGGGACGATCTCCAGGTCGCCGGTGCCGCGGGCGTTCACCTGCCCTTCGACGGGCAGATGGCCACCACCTCCTTCATCAGCGCGCATGCCAGCTACGAGGTGAGCCGCTGGTTCATCCCGCTGGTCGAGGTGAACTGGCACCACCTGCTGGAGGCGGGGAACGGGCGGCCGAATTTCTCCGCGCAGGCCGGTGGCGCGGTGCCCGTGGTCGCCGCCTTCGAGGGCTACGATCTGCTGAATTTCGGCGCGTCGAATGCCACGCGGAACCGCGACCTGGTCACCGCCGCGGTCGGCTTCCGCTCGCGCCTGACGGACGATCTCCAGCTCGGCTTCGCCTACGAGCTGCCCCTGACCGATGAGGAAAACAGCGTGATGGAGGACCGCTTCACGCTGGACCTGGTCTGGACTTTCTGAGGATTTCCCGGGTTCGGCAATGTTCGGGCGGCCGTCCTCCGGGGCGGCCGTTTTCGTTTTCCGGCGGGTGGCATGCGCCACGTTACAGAAACGACATGCGTGCATTCACAACTTGCCTTCACGGATGCCAAAGTTTCTTTTCGGGAAACATCATTGATCCCGGCAACCACGACGTCCGCACCCACGGAAATCCCTTCTCCTGACATGACGCCCACCTTCGAAGCCAATGGCCGCACCTACCCGCTGCCCGCAAATCCCATCGCCGTGATCTGCCTGGACGGCTGCGCGGACGAGTATCTCAGCACCGCGATCGCCCACGGGAAGATGCCGCGCCTCGCCGCGATGGCGCGCGATGGCTGGCGCGGCATCGTGCGTGGCGCGCTGCCGTCCTTCACGAACGTGAACAACACCTGCATCGTGACCGGCGTGACGCCGCGCGTGCACGGCATCTGCGGGAATTTCTTCCTGAATCCCGAGACCGGCGAGGAGGTCATGATGAATGGCCCGGAGTACCGCCGCTGCGGCACGCTGCTCACCGCGGCTGCCGATGCGGGGCGGAAGGTCGCCTTCATCACCGCGAAGGAAAAGCTGCGCACCGTGCTCGGCGATGGCGTGGTGGAGCGCGGCGGCATCGTCTTCTCGTCGGAGAAGGTGGACGAGGCGCGGAAGGAGACGCACGGCATCGACGACGCCACGTCCATCATCGGCAAGCCGCGCCCGGAGATCTACTCGGGCGATGCCTCGATCTACGTGCTGGAGGCCGGGGCCGCTCTGGCCGAGCAGGGTGTGGCGGACTTCCTCTATCTCTCCACGACGGACTTCATGCAGCACAAGCACGGCCCGGAGGCACCGGAGATCCTGGACTTCCACGCGCGGATCGACGCGGCCATCGGTCGCCTGCTCGATGCCGGCTGCACCGTCGCGCTGACCGCCGACCACGGCATGAATGCGAAGAACGATGCGGAGGGAAATCCGAAGGTCATCTTCGTCGAGTCGCTGCTGAGGGAGAAATTCGGCGATGGCCTGCGCGTCATCTGCCCGATCACCGATCCCTACGTGGTGCACCACGGCGCGCTCGGCTCGCTGGTGATGGTGCACCTGGACGATGCCTCGCGGCGCGCGGAGATCGCGGAGTATCTCTTCGCACAGGACGGCATCACGGAGGTGCTGACGCGCGAGCAGGCGGTGGACAAGCTGGAGCTGGCACCGGACCGCATCGGCGATCTCGTCGTGCTCTCCGGCCGCGATGTCGTGGTGGGAAAGTCCGCGGAGCACCACGATCTCTCCGTGCTGCACGGCGGCCTGCGCTCGCACGGCGGACGCTATGAGGAACTCGTGCCGCTGGTGATTTCCAAGCCACTCACGCCGGAGCTGAAGCGCCTCGCGGAAGGTGATCCGCGGAACTTCGACGTCTTCCACTTCGCCTGCCACGTCTGATCCCATCCCACACCGGGAGCGCAGAATTCATTCCGCTTGGACGGCGGCTGCACCAGTCCTGCAACGCGCTCCCCATCCATCTCCCGACCCATGTCTTGGTCCCCGCTTCATCTCCCCTCCTACATCGCCGGCGAGGCCGTCACCACCGGCCGCACGCTAGAGGTGCGCTATCCGTGGGACGGCTCGCTCACCGGCAGCGCCGCCCTCATCGGCCCGGAGCACCTGGAGCAGGCGATCACCCGCGCGCTCGCGTTTCCAAATGAATCGCTGACCCGCCGCGACCGCCACGACATCCTGCGAAAGGCCGCCGCGCTGATGGCGGAGCGCCGGGATGACTTCGCCGCGCTCATCACCCGCGAGACCGGGCTGGCCATCCGCGAGGCGAAATACGAGACCAGCCGTAGCTCGGACGTGCTCGACTTCGCCGCCATGGAGGCGCTGCGCGATGACGGCCGCATTTTCTCCTGCGACATCTCGCCGATCGGCAAGCCGCGGAAGATCTTCACCTCGCGCTATCCCGTCCGCCTCGTCGCGGCCATCACGCCCTTCAATCACCCGCTGAACCAGGTGGTGCATAAGATCGCCCCGGCAATCGCGGCCGGTGCGCCCATGCTGCTGAAGCCCTCCGACCGCACGCCGCTCACCGCGCTGAAATTCGCAAAGGTCCTCTACGAGGCCGGCCTGCCCGGGCCGATGCTGAGCCTCTTCCTCGGCGGCATCGACGACATCGTCACGCCAATGATCACGGACGAGCGCGTGGAGATCGTGTCCTTCACCGGCTCCGTGGAGATCGGCAAGCACATCGCCCGCACCTGCGGCTACAAGCGCCTGTGCCTGGAGCTGGGCGGGAATTCCCCGCTGATCGTAATGCAGGATGCCGACCTCGATCTCGCTGCGAAGCTCGCCGCGGAAGGCTCCTTCCGGAACTCCGGCCAGCGCTGCACCGCGGTGAAGCGCATCCTCGTGCAGGAGAGCATCCTGCCGGAATTCACGGAGCGCTTCGTCGATCTGGTGAAGCGCGACTATCCCTGCGGCGATCCCGAGGACCCGGCCACCGTGGTTGGCACCATGATCCATGCGCCCGCCGCGGAGGAGCTGGAGCGACGGGTGGATGCCGCCGTGGCGATGGGTGCGCGCGTGCTTCACGGCGGCGCGCGGAGCGGTGCGCTGTTAGAGCCCACGATCATCGCGGACGTCCCGCGTGATGCGGAGATGGTGGCGCTGGAGAGCTTTGGCCCGCTCGCGCCGATCCTGCCGATCCGCGATCTGGACGATGCGATCGCTTACTACAATGCCGGCCCCTTCGGCCTCAGCAGCGGCATCGTGACGAACGATCTCACGCTCGCGATGCAGGCCTGCAAGCAGCTCAAGACCGGCACCACCAACGTGAACGAAGTGCCCGGCTACCGGCTGGAGCTCACCCCCTTCGGCGGCACCCGGGACTCCGGGCTAGGGGTGAAGGAAGGCGTGATCGAGGCGATCAAGTTCTTCACTCACGAGAAAACTTGGTCGCTCCCGTGGTAGTCCATCCCCGGCAGAAATCATCACCTAAAGATGCTTTTGTGGCGTTAATGTGAAATTTTCAGCCGATCCGGCGCGTCATGGTCGATCATGCCCGCGACCAACCGCCGTCAATTTCTCGCCGCCATCCCGCTCGCCGGGGCAGGTCTCGCCGCGGTCGGGCAGGGGCAGGATGGCACGCCTACCTCATCTGTCGGGGCGGTCACCTTCGGCTTCATCACGGACGTCCATCACGGCACGCATGGGAAGGACCAGGTCGCGCGGCTGACGCCATTCATCGATGCGGCCATCGCTCGCAGGCCGGACTTCATCCTCCAGTGCGGAGACTTCTGTTGCGCGAAGGGCGGCATCTCCACCGCGCGGGATTTCCTCGCCGAGTGGAACCGCTTTCCCGGAGCGAGGCATCACGTGATCGGGAATCACGACTGCGACTATCAGACGAAGGAGGAGCTGCTGGAGGCATGGCAGATCCCGCACCGCCACTACTCCTTCGACGTGGGCGACTTCCACTTCGTCGTGCTGGACCGGAACCACTTCATCGATGACGAGGGGACGACCGTCTCCTACGCGAATGGCAACTGGTATCCCATCCACCGCAAGGGCGGGCCCGGTCACCTCGCCCGCGTGAGCTGCATCGACCGGGAGCAACTCGCCTGGCTGGCGAAGGACCTGGCCGCCACGGACAAGCCCATCGTCATCTTCCAGCACCAACCATCGGGCGTGGGCAGCCACGAGGGAAACTGGGATGCCGTGAACTTCGCGATCGACTCCCACAATGCGCGGCGCGGACGCGTGCAGGTCGTCGCCGTCCTCGCGGGCCACGATCACGACGAGCAGCACAGCATCCGCCACGGCGTGCACCACCTCACGCTGACCAGCTCCACCTTTGGCATGCCCCCGAATGGCAGCACGACCTACTATGAATCCAGTAATCCACCCTTCACCTTCATCACCCTGGACCCCGCCCGCAAGGAAATGCGCATCGAGGAGTCCCGCACCACCTACGAGGAGCAGGAAGCCATGAAACCCGAGCACCTCTGGCTCACACCCCCGCTCCTCCGAGCGCGCATGCTGGCGCTGGGGTGAGGGGAAAAGCGGATCACGCGAAGCTGCCCTGCCGGAGCTGATGGACCATCTGCCAGATCTCGTCGGACTCGCCCGCCTTGATCAGATCCATCGGCGAACGCTTCCCGAAGGCGCGGTTCGGAGCATGAAGCCAGTTTGCCAACGCATCCTGATCCCCGGCAAGCTCGCCCAGCGCGCCGATCAAGCGCACCGTCTCTGTCACCGGCCGCACCACCTTGGCCGGGATCTGCTTCGCCTTTTCATAGGTCGCCAGCTTCCTCACCGAAAAGTCTGCCATCTCGGCGAAAACTTCCCGTGAAATACCCCTCTCCCGTCGCCACGCCATCAGCGCCGGACCCGATGCCGGTGTGGATCGCCTTACGGTCGCCTTCATGCCCGCAGACTAGACCCGGACTTCACGGACCGCAATCAAAACCTGCAAATTTGCAGGTTTCAAGAACCGGGCCATTCAACCTCCTTCACCACCCTCACCGTGCTGCCGGAGGCGAGGTTTCCCGGGAATACGATGAGATTCCCGCCGCCCGCACGCGCAGCGCTGGGGACCAGCATCCCCTCGAAGCCCGCCAGCAGCGCCGCTCGTCCGACCGCCTGCGTGATGGCTTCGTCCCCCTCCCGGTTGAAGGATCGCCAGTCGCATTCGAGCACCGACTTCTCCGAGACCCGCAACCGGCGCCGGATGGAGCCGTCCCTGAGATCGATGACCCTCGCCAGCTTCATCCTCGCCGTCACGAGAACGGCTGGAGTAGCCGAGGAAAGCGGGAATCCAAAGTAGCGCGCCGCGGCAAGGCTCTCCGCGAGTGCGGTCTCCGGCTCCAGCGAGGTATAGGTCGCCGGTGCGACTCCCTGCAGCAACCACCGGCCATTGGCATGGAGAGCACCCTTCCCGGCAAAGAGGTCGGCGGTCCTGCTGTAGGTGGGCTTTACGAAACGGAAACACTCCCCCGTGAATGCCGTGCATGCATCCTCCCACACGGCTGCGATGCGCCGGACCAGCGAGGCGGAGAGCGGATGGAGAATCATGAAGTGAATGACCGGTGATCCGTGCCAAAATGACTCGCATGCAGGAATCAAAATCGCCTGACATGTCATCCCCTATCTCATGCGAATCCTGAGCATCATCATCCGCCTCATCCTGGCTGTCCATGGCATCGCTGCCGCGGCCGTCGCTGGAGAATTCACCATCGCCCGGCACTTCGCCTCGCACATGGTGCTGCCGATGCGTTGTGAGGTGCCGGTGTGTGGCACGGCTTCGCCGGGGTCTAGCGTGGTGCTGAAGTTCCGCGACGTGGCCTACACGACCACTGCCGCGCCCTCCGGCGCGTGGCGTATCCCGCTGCCTGCCATGGAGCCCACGGCGAGGCCCGCGACGATGGTGATCGAGGCGGACGGGCGGCGGATGCGGCTGGATGATCTGCTCGTCGGCCGCGTATTCCTCTGCTCCGGCCAATCGAACATGGACTTCCCGCTCGGCCTCGCGATCGGCGGGAAAGCGGAAGCGCGGACGGCAGGCCGCTTCCCTGCCATGCGGCTCTGTAATCTCACGGGTGTATCCACCGATGCGGGCGCTTACGATGATGCCACGCTGTCCCGCCTGAATGAGCGCGAACACTTCCAGGGCACATGGCAGCGCGCGAGCCAGGGCTCCGCCACCGCATTCTCCGCACTCGCCTGGTGGACGGGCCGCATGATCCACGAGCGCGATGGCGTACCGGTCGGCCTCGTGGAGAATGCCGTCGGAGGCTCGGGCACGGAGGCATGGCTGCCGCGGAATGTGCTGTCAGCCCGTCGAGCTTACCGCGAGCTGTTAGATGGCGGCTGGTTCACTTCGCGGAAGATCAGCCCGTGGGCGCAGGGCCGCGCGCGGGGGAATCTGGGACAGCACCCGCGGGCGAGCCATCCCTTCACGCCGGGCTTTCTCTTCGAGTCCGGCTTGCGGGAGTGGAGCGGATTCCCCTTTGACGCCGTGCTGTGGTATCAGGGCGAGACGAATGCGGAGATCGGCGATGACGCATGGAATCGCCGGCTCATCACGGACCTCGTCACCGGCTGGCGGCGCGAGCTTGGCCAGCCGCGCCTGCCCTTTCACATCGTCCAACTCCCGCGCATCGGCGACACCCGCCCGATCCGCCGGCACTGGCCGGACTATCGCCGCGTGCAGGCGCAGGTAGCGCGTGCGCTGCCCGATGTACATCTCGTCGTGACGCAGGACCTCGGCTGGGACAGCCCGGATGTCCACCCGCCGGACAAGCTGCCCATCGCACGCCGCCTCGCCGCCAGCATCCCGCTGAAATAGCGGCGCAATCTTCTTCTAACAAATGGCTCCTTTCCCTTCACGATCCTTCGCACATCGCGTCCTCCACACGGCGGTGGCCTCGCTCGTCATCGCCATTGCCGCGGCGGACACGCCTGCGGTCCGGGTGGAAACGGCACAACCGGTCTGCCCCGCCTTCATCCGCGAGGACCACAATCCGGTGCTCGGCTTCCGCATCGTCGTCGAGGAAGGAGCTGAAGGCGTGACGCTGGAGGGCATCGAGCTGGACTTCGCCGGGACCACGGATCTCGCGGACATCGCGTCCTACCGCATCGTCACGGGCAAGGCCGACCCCGCCGCGCAGCCCGGCGCGACCCTCGCGGAGGGCAAGGATGTGAGTGGCAGGATTTCCCTCGCGGTGGATCACCCGCTCGCGCCCGGGGAGCATTGGTTCTGGATCTCGCCGTTCTTGAAAGAGACCGCATCGCTCGACCATCGCATCGATGCCTCGCTCCACGGCGTGAAGGTCGGCGGCAAGCTGTTAGAGCCCGCGCAGCCTTCTCCGCCCGGCAGCCAGCGCATCGGCCACGCCATCCGCTTGCCCGGCGACGATGGCTCGGCATCCTACCGCATCCCCGGCCTCGCGCAGACCCGTGCGGGCTCGCTGATCGCCGTCTATGACATCCGCTACGATCACCCGCGCGACCTTCCCGCGGATATCGACGTCGGCGTGTCGCGCAGCACGGATAGCGGGCAGACTTGGGAAAAGATGCGCGTGGCCATGAACATGGGTGACGACCCGAAGCACGGCCACGATGGCGTGGGCGACCCTGCGATCCTCGTCGATCCCGCGAACGGCCGCATCTGGATCGCTGCACTGTGGAGTCATGGGAATCGCGCCTGGCACGGCTCCGGCCCGGGGCTGTCGCCGGAGGAGACCGGCCAGCTCGTGCTTTCCCACAGCGACGACGATGGCAAGACGTGGTCGCCGCCGGTGAACATCACCGCGCAGGTGAAGGACCCAGCGATGCGTCTTTTCTTCAATGGCCCCGGCGCGGGCATCGCGATGAAGGACGGCACGCTGGTCTTCGCCGCCCAATATCGTGCGGCCGATGGCAAGCCGTGGTCCACCGTGATTTCCTCAAGCGACCATGGCAAAACCTGGCAGGCAGGCACCGGCGTGAAGAGCGACACGACCGAGGCCCAGGTCGCGGAACTCGCCGACGGCAGCCTCATGATCAACTGCCGGGACAACCGCGGCGGCACCCGCACCATCGCGACCACGCGCGATCTTGGGAAGACCTGGACGCCCCACCCCACCGACCGCAAGGCGCTGCGCGACCCGGTCTGCATGGGCAGCATCCTGGCGTGGAAAGGCGCGCTGTGGTTCTCGAGCCCCGACGCCACCGATGGCCGCCATTCCATGACCGTGAAGCGCTCCACCGACCAGGGGCTCACCTGGCCGGAGCAGGATGCCGTCCTTTACGATTCCCGCGGCGGCTTCGGCTACTCCTGCCTCGCCCCCGCCGGGGATACGCACCTCGGCATCATCTACGAGGGACATAGTACCATGTATTTCCTCCGCCTGCCCGTCGCGGGATGGGGCGAGTGAGGAACTGGAGGATTGGACGGCGGAGCCGGGAGCGCTGGCTTCAGCCGGCTTGGGCGGGTGAGCGAAGTGGTCATTGGAGGCCGTGGTGACTTGAGGCCATCGTGGTCCGCATCGCTCCGCGTGCGGTGCGCCGGTCAGGGGAAGGAACCGATAAGGCCCGCTTCTACACGCGTCTTCCAAGAGCCGAGGATAGGGCCAGCTTGCAGAACTGCTTCACCGCACGCGGAGCGATGCGGACCACGATGGCACAGGGTCTCCGTCCGCGTTGAGAGCTGCTTCGGGCCGGTCTAATGACCGGCGCTCCCAGGGGAGCACAGGATCGGCGGAGCCGGGAGCGATGGCTTTAGCCGATATTAGGTGCGCCGACATGGGCTTCGATGGCTTGAAGGCCGATGTGGCGCTACGGATCATCCGAACAAAAAATGCCCCCGTGACCTGCTTGGCGAGCGGGTCATAAGGGCTGGGATTCACCGGCGACCTTGAACCTTGAATAAGGCCGCCGGTGATTTGATCTAACAACGGTGCCCGTTCACGGTGCGGTTCCGCTCACCTTCACGCGCAGGAATCCTGCGTTTGGCTTGTTCGGACCCTGCAGCATGAAGCTGCGGAATTCGTAGCCCTCCGGTGGATTGCCGAGACCATCGGTGACCGGGGCGATGGCCGAGACCGGATGCGTGAAGTCCGTGAGGTCGGAGCTGCCCTCGACGACGTAGTTCACACCGTCCCATGCGATGGCCGGGGATGGCGATCCCTCGAAGGCCGACGCACCTTGCCGCACCGCGATGGTCATCACGATGTCCTTCACAGTACCCCCCAGCCCGCGGTCGGACGAGAAGACATGCACCACCGGCTTGCCGGTCCCGCTGTCGGGATCACCGCCGAGGGCATACTCCAGCAGGTTCGAGCTGCCATCGCCATCAGGGTCCGCGTCGGGGCCGATGACGAGCGGGTCGGTCTCGCCGGGGAAGAAGCCCGCGATCCACTCCTGATAGGGCGACTGCGTGCCCGCGATCGAGGTGATCTCGATGCTGTTCTCATGGTAAACCACCGTCACGCCCTCCGGCACCGACGCGAACTCGCCCGTGCGGCTGCCGAAGTTCGCGATCACATACGGCAGTCCGGCAGGCGCGCCCGTCAGATTCACCGACAGGGTCGCGCCGGTCAGGTCGAGATCGCCCATCACCATGAGCATGTCGTTCTTCACGTCCTTGCTCTCGTCGATGTCCACCACCAGCCTGGAGCCAGCGGTGAAGGAGACGTCTTGCAGAGCGGTCAGCACACCGGTCGTGTCACCCGTTACAGCGCGGCCGGGATTGATCGCACCGGCCACCGTCACGTCACCACCCAGGATGCCGACACCGCCGAGCGTGCCTGCCGTGGAGACCTGCGTCTCACCCGTGGCCGCAGAGTGATCCGCATTCACCAGCAGCGTCCCCTGCTCCGCGCGGGTGAGGCCGCTGTAGATGCTGGCGCCCTCGAGCGAAAGCGATCCCGCGCCCTGCTTCACCAGATCGCCCGCGACATTTTGCGCGAGCACCGGGGTGCCCACCGTGAGGCCGGAGCCCTCGCCACCGCCGAGGATATTGATCGTGGGAGCCGAGGTGTAGTTGATGCCCGGGCTCGTCACGGTGATGCTGGTCACCACGCCATCGGTCACGCTTGCCATGGCCGTGGCACCCGTGCCGCCGCCACCGGTGATCTCCACATACGGCGCAGCGAGGTAGCCGGAGCCGCCATTGGTGACCGGGATGCTCGTGACACCGCTGCCGGTGGGATCTTCGAAGATCTGGCCCACGCGGATGTTGAAGCCATTCGAGTCGATCAACGCGCCACCCGCATACAGATACGCATTGCACCCGGTCATGAAGAGCGTCTGGTTCGACCCGGGCTGATTGCCACGCGCGCGGAGGACGCCGCCTTGGAAATTGAAAGGCGCACGCAGCGTCGATCCACCACGCGCGACCACCTGCGTCGCGATGGTGCCGCCGGGCAGCAGGTTCACCGTGCCGTCACCCGGGTCCGCGGCGGCACCGGCACTGACGGTGAGGCCACCTGTTAGATTCAGGAGACCGCCGTCGCGCACGTTCACCGTGCCGGTGCCCTTTTCACCCACCACCATGCGGTTGCCGGTGGAGGTCTGGTTGATCACGCCGCCCTCGCGCACATCCAGCACGCCGCGACCGCGGGAGATCGAGCCATTCTGATAGCGCCCGATCGAGATGACACCGGAGTTGAAGTTCGCCGTCGCATTCTCCACCTCCATCACGCCGATGCCGTGCGCGCCGATCTGGAAGTGCGTGCTGCTATTCAGCTCGCCGCCGGTCATGCGGTAGGCACCCCAGGAAAGCGACGAGGTATTGTTCGTGCCGCCGATCACGTTGTCGGATCCGCCGGAGCGATCGTGCACCACACCGCCGGTCTGAAGGATGACTCCGGAGGTATTGAGATTCCGTGCCACGATGATTGAGCCGGCATTCACCACTCCATCGCTGACGAGGAGGCGGCCCGACGCCGCCTGTGTATCGCCGACGAACAGCTCGCCGGTCGTGAAGATCAGCGGCTCGGCGTTCACGAATTCGCCCTCGATGCTGGTGCTGCCGACACTCGCCATCGCCTGATTCACGAGGGAGGCACCAGGATAGACCTGCAGCGGCCCAGTGGTCTCGATGGTGCCGGTGGCCGTCACCTGGCCCGCACCCGCGAGACGAATGATCCCGGCTCCGGTGAGGTTGTTAGAGAATGTAGTCGCATCCTGGCGATTCAGCACCAGCACGCCTTCGTCCGTGAGCGCCAGCGGGCCGCTGCCCGGTGTGCCCGTGGTGCCGCCATTCCCGATGACGAGTTGGCCGCTGTTCACGGAAATCCTGCCCGCATGCGCCGAGTTGTCAGCCGTGAGGATCACCGGGCCGGTGCCTGCCTTGGAAAAATGAGCCGCACCGGAGATCGGGCCGGAGAGCGTCAGCGAGGCCGTGGAGCTGGTATTCGCCATTTCCGTCTCCGAGGAAAGCAGCAGCGGAGCGGAGATCTCGTTCGCGCCGCTCGTCGAGGTCTGGGTGAGGCTGGCATAGGCACCCGGCGCGGCACTCATCTCCAGCACGCCACTGGTGCCCGCAGTCACGGTGAAGCGATGGCTTCCGTCCGCATCGCCGATGGTGAAGTTCCCGAGCTTCGCGGTGGTATTCAGCTCGATGGTCTGGTCGCCCGTGATGTTGTTCACCACGTTGGCCATGGCACCGGCGGCATTCGGGAAGGCGGACGCGGCATTCCAATTGTCCTGCCCCCCGGCGTTGTTGAAGGCATGCGTGCCACCCGCAGCGGGCGACCACCGGAAGACGTTCACCGCGCCCGAGGTGAGCGTGTCGGGACCTGCTTCCGTATTCCCGCGGATCTCGCTTTCGGTGAGCGTGTAATTGTAAACGCGGAACTCATCGAAGACTCCGGCGAATCCCGAATCGGCACCGAAGTCCGAGCGGCCGAGCCAGTTGTTCACGTCGCCGATGCTCGTCGGGCCCTGCGTTTCCGGCAGCGTCTCCATGAGGTAGCCATTGCGGTAGAGGCGCCACTCCTTGAAATCCGGATCGTAGGTGATGGCGTAGTGCATCTTCACGTTCAGCGTGGTGGCGCCTTCCGACTGGCGGTTGTTGCCGCCGTTCGACATCGTGCCGCCCACTCGCTCCAGCCGCATGTTCGTGGCGGTGCCGGTGTTCGCGTAGAGCGCGATGGACTCGGCCCCGTTGAAGGAGGGGGAATTCCCCGGCGTATTCACCTCGCCGATGGTGCTCTTGCTGAAGCTCATCATGCGGCTGCCGGATTGCGTCGAGGCCTGGGTGGCCCACACTTCCAGCGTCACCCGCTGCTTGCTGGAGACGATGCCATTCGGCAGGTCGATGTAGGCGGGCTGGGTGGCTGGCAGGCCACCGGGAAGCGTGACGCCCGTGCCGGTGAAGGTCGCTCCATTGCCACGGATGACGCCGGTCAGGCCGCCGATGCTATCGGAAACGATCGCGCCATTCGCTGCCGGGCCCGCGGCCTCGCTGAAGGACCAGCGGTGAACCGGCGGGCGGCTGAGCGGCGCGGGCGTGATGCCCGGATGCGCGGCCACCTCGGTATTGTAATTGTTCAGGATCTGCACGGCGGACAGCGCACCGGAGTGGATGCGGATGCGACTGATGGCCCCGGAGAACTGGCGAAGACGACCCACGTCCGTGCCGTCCGTATTCCGCTCGGTGCCGACGTAGATCTGCAGGCCGTCCTTTGCATCCAGCGTCACCGCCTTGCTCGCATTGAGCTGGCCATCCACATAGACGCGCTGCGTGGTACCATCGAAGGTGGCCACGATGTGGTGCCACACGCCGACCGCCGGACCACCGGCATGCGGGGCGGCGAATGCGGCGTCCGCGGAATCCCAGCGACCGATCGCCCCGGAGCCACCGTGGCTGCCGTAGCGGAAGCCCGCGAGCGTGCCTGCCGGACCGCCGCGAGCGCTCCAAGAGACGACGGACTCCTCGGGACGCGTCTGGCCTTGGAAGACCCAGTACTCCACCGAGTGCGTCGCATTCGGCGCGTCGAGCGCGGCGGTGGTCACGGGACCGGCGAGGTAGTCGCCATCGCCATCCAGCACCAGCGCGAGCTTGCCGCCGATCGTCTGGAGCTGCGGCGTGCCGGTCGGCTGCTTGATGAAGTCACCGGGGATGCCGGTGACCGAGTGCTGCGGCCACACGCCTTCCTCCGTCCTATAGTCGGTGGCATCCAGGTCGATGAGGAGTTCGCCGGCGACCTCCACCGCGCCGTGGACGATGGCCGTGGAAAGACAGCTCGCGATGATGGCCGTGCGGAGCGAGGTGCGATGATGGAAAAAGTGGGGCTTCACGTTGGAGTCGGGGATTATGGTACGATAGGACTAGTAATTAGAAATCGGAGGGAGGGTCGGTCACGGCGCGGGATCGCGGCGTCTCTCGGTAATGATCTTCACCTGGATCATCCCGGCCTCGCGGGCGGTCCCGGCGAGGATCAGCGCGAGCTTCCTGACGCCCGGGTCGTATTCCCAGATGGAGGAATAGAGCACCGTGGAGGTCTTCTCCGCCGGAGCCATCTGGACGGGCACGTTGCGTGCGGCACCGCCGGGGTCCACGTCCACCGGCACCCAGGACTTGTCCAGACGGAGGACGCTCTTCTCGCATCTCACAGCCAGCGGCTTGCCCGTGGTATTCAGGAAGCGCGTGGTGCCGTATTTGAAACCGGCGGACGAATCATCCACCGCGAAGCCCCGCACGCCGGCGTCGCCCGCCGCGTCCGGCAACAGGATGACGAGCGGCTCCGCGAGTCCCTGCGGGATCTTCACGGCGACAGTGGCGGGATCGCCTTCCGGGCCCTTCGCTGCCGGATTCACGAGAATGAGTTCCGCATCGCCAGGCAGATCCGTCACGGGCTCCGAGCGCTTGTCGGCGTGGAGGTCCACGATGGGGCGATCCTTTCCGTCGTGGCGCACCATCAGCTTCAGCGAGGAGACCTGGTGATCCCACGCCAGGAAGCGCACCGACGCGGCCTCTGCATGCGCGCACAGGAATGCGGCAGCGAGGACCGCAGCCGCGCGAAAGGAAGTCAGCATCGGAGCCGGAGTCATGATCGGATTTCGGAAGGATGGAGCATCTGGAAGGAAACGATCTCGAAGCGCCTGCCGAATTGCCGGTTCACCGGGCTCGCCTCATCGGGAGCCGTCTCCGGACGATCCACAGCGTCGATGAAATCCGGCGTGCGTTGCACCACGGCCTCACACCAGGCGCGCGCGGCGACCTTCCCTGACTTGTCCAGCGACTCGCCATACGCGCGGATCGTGAAGGTGTCCGAGCGGCACGTGATGACGGGCGCGAGCGATTGCAGCACGTCCGCCTGCGTCAGGAAGCCGGGGATCGCCACGCCGCTGTCCGGGATGATGTGCGACTGCGCCTCGGCAGGGTAGCCGTCCATCGGGAAGGGCTTCTGCGATGCCTGAGTGTTCACGCCCGCGGCATCGATCGCCGACTGCACCGCGCCGGATTTGCCGAGATCGGACTTCTCCACGCGGCGGTTCACGAATTCCGCGAGCGAAAGGAACGGCCCCCTCGCCTTCACCTGCTCCACCATCCCGGCGGCCAGCTCGCGGACCTGCGCGTCCGTCAGCGAGCGGAAGCCATTCCAGATGTCCCCCTCGCTGCCCGATGGCTGGCGGAAGCGAGGGAAGGACGTGCTGTCCGCTGCCGCCTGCGCACCGCCCTCGACCTCGAAGTCCTGCCCGCGCAGGCCCGCGAGCAGCGCGGTCCACGCCTCGACATCGGTGGAGTTGATATTGAAAGCACCGTCCACCATCAGGTGCGCGGCGGCCATGCGGCAGCCAGCGGGCGAGGACAGTGAGTCCACCAGCGACTCATCTGTTAGGCCTCCCTGGTGGAGATGCATGCGCGGATTCGCCAGCGGATGCTCGCGTGAATTTGCCACGAAGTCTTCCAGCACGGAGCGGCTGGATTTCACGACATTCGCACGCGGTGTCTCCCATGCCTTCCCCGGAGTGCCGGCGGCACCCGGCTCCAGCACCGGCGAGATGCCGCTGAAGAAGAAGCCATCCCACAGCGCCTCGTTCACGAGATAGCTGGTGTCGTAAACCGGCACGCCGCCCGCCACCTTGCTCTTGTCCAGCTTGCCCACGCTGGAGATCGGCAGGTAGGAAGATGCCCAACTGTTGCCGAACTGATACGATGTCGAGAATGTCGATGACCCGAGATTCGCGTGCTGGAAGGCACCGAGCGAAAGCACGGGATCACGCGGGATCTCGAAGAACGGCAGGCGGTCCCGTCCGAACTGCGGGTCCAGCGCGCCGCCCCAATAGCTCCGCTGGCCATTGAAGGACGTCTGGATCGCGCTGTCGAAGGTGGACACCGGCCGCAGGTGCGACTGGTAGTGCGGCACCGCGGTGAAGGACCCGGCGGCAAGCTGGTGGCTGATGGCGGACTGCCGCGGATTTGTCGTGTAGAGCAGGTCGGACACGGTGGCCACGCCGGGCAGCCCGCGATTTGCCACATGCTGGAAGGTCTCCAGCACGCCGAAGGGCTGGCGCTCCGCCTTCAGGTCGCCATAGGTCAGCTTCCGCGAGGTGACGCGCGGCACCGGCGAGGAAAACTTGATCGTCTGCACCTCCGCGATCACCTGCCCGGTCGCGAAGTCCGAGGGGATCTTGATGCGCGTGGCATCCTCCATGCCGATGAAATAATTGAAGCGCCCCGTCGCGCCGGACTCCATCACCGTGACGGTGACCGAGTCGTCCGGGCCCATCACCGCGGTGAAGCCGTCGCCGCCATTCCCGCCCTCCATCGGGATGCTCAGCCCGCCCTTCGTATTGAGCTGCTGGATGTCATCCACCGGCTTCATCCTCACGGTGCGCGCGGCATTCGCGGAGATGCGCTTGAATTCCGAGGTGGTCGTGCTCGCGGGGGAAAAGATCCGCACCTCGCCCGCCTCCATGCGGATCGGCACGTTCGTCCGCCCGTCGCCCTTGGCCGTCAGCTCGCAGAAGAAATACGGATCGATCGAGCGCCCGTGCTGCTTCGTCATCATGGATGACATGAAGACGGTCTCACGCTTCTCCCCCACGGTGGGCCCGGAGAAATCCCACTGGATGCGGAAGGGAACGTCCATCCACGGATAGACCACCGTGCCCTCCATCTCCAGGGCGATGTTGTACGGGTTCCATAGTACCACCACGGGCGTCATCACCAGCCGCACCTGGTTGTCCGCGCCCAGACGCGCGCTGAAGAGGAAGATCACGCGGTTCAGCACCGGCCGGATGGAGAGCGCGGAGCCCTTCCCCGTCGGCGGCTTGGCAGGTGAGAAGAAGGTCTTCGCCTGCGGTGCCGCGGCGAGCGCGATGCCCGCGTGATCCTCGCCACGCTCCGCCACCGTGGGGCTCTGGCCGCCGTAGAGGTGATAGGGCAGGCGCGCGAAGGAGCGCAGGTGATCGAAGGTCGGGACGCCCGCCGCGTAGAAGCGGTTCGCCACATTCGTGGGCTCGTAGTCGGTGGTGAAGGAAACGATGGGGCTCTCCACCAGCGGGGTGAAAAGCGCGCGCTGGCCCTTGTAGGTGGCCGGAGTCCGCACGCCCTCGGGAGCGCCTGCGGAGCGGAAGGGATTTGCCACACCGCCCCACGAGGCCTGCGCGAATGTTGCATCTTCCAGCTCCAGACCCAGGCTGAGGTCCGTCTTCAGACCGCCCCGCACCACGTCACTGAGCACTCCGAAGGAACTCGCGGTGAAGCTCGCGCGCGCCTGGCCAAACGACTGCCCCGCATCCATCAGGCCCGAATCCAGCTCCACCTGGTTCAGCGAGATCACGGAGCCCGCGCGCCGGTCCCACCCGGACTCCGGCTGGCGTAGTACTTCGGAAAGCGCCAGCGATGGACGCGGCTGCACATGCAGGGGTGCGTTCTTCACCTCATCGTCGGGATCGTCCTCGGGTCCCGCCACGTTCACCTTCGCCTTCGTGTTTTCCTGCGAGACCGCCCACGCATATCGACCCTCGGGAACACCTACTGGCGCGCCTTTCAGATCAAAGCCATCCGTTTCCCTGCCGAACAAGGCCACGTCATTCCCGCCCGGTTCTAGGCGGCCCAGGTCCTCGCTACGCGTGATCTCGTCCGCGCCGGATACCAGCCACCGCTTGAAGCGCGACGACTTCTCCGCGTCGTAGTCCGGAGCCTCGCGGTCCGGCGCCTCCGTGAAACCGGGCGACCATGACTCCCACACGCCGACCAGATGAGGCTGCCCGGTATTCCCCAGGATCGAGGCATCGGCGGTGATCCTGCGGTCATCCCCCACCTCCTCCTGCAGCCTCGCCAGCGCCATCATCAGCGCCAGCCGCGCATTTGCCCGCGCCTCCCGCGCCGCCTGGCCCGCGCCCTCCGATCGCAGGCTGATCCCACCGAGAGTGAGCAGGCCCAGTGCGAGCATCACCAGCAACACCGAAAGTGTCAGGACCGTCACCAGCGCGAAGCCCCGCGGATGCCCGCCGGATCTAACAGATCGCCCTCCGCGGCACCTGCCGGAACCGGGCACGGCTCCACTCTCCGATCTCGTTAACCGGGAGGTCTCGGGAAAGAAGGGGATGTTTCTCATGGCAGTCGCAGATCGCCGGACTAACCATTTATGCGGAATCAAATCCGCCAGTCCGCCGAGATTTCCCGAATTTCCCCGCGCTGCAAATCGCCCCTCCCACCACGTGACCGGATCGTCACAACCGCACGCTATCCAAGCACTTCACACATATGATTGGCCCGTCGCGTCCGTAGCGTCTTTCTAACAGCATCCCCCTCTCGGCGATCGCCTACTGGCCTTTCCGCTGGACCTCGGGATGGATGCTGCGCCGGTCAAAGTCGGCTGCCGTGATCGAGAGCCCGGCTGCCTGAAGTGCTGCTTCACCGGGCCTGGGACGTGGCGCGTCCGATGCCGCCCTGCTCCGCCTCGGCGAGCAGGATGGCTGCGGCGGACCAGTCATACCACTTCGGGATGATGGCCTTTTCCTCGGTCATCTCCGTGGTCAGGTTCCCGAGGATGAGGTCCTTCGCCCATCGGAAATCTTCCTCAGCCGCCGTCGCATTGCCGAGCCTCTGATGCGATAGCGCGGTGAGCAGGCGGATCGACGCGGCGCAGATGTCCTTGATCCCCGAGATCTCCAGCCCCGTGCGCCCGGTGGCGATCACTTCCTCGAAGTCGCCCATGCGATACTGGTAGAGCGCGAGCGAGAATGCCTCCCACGCGGGGTATTCGCCGCGGGCCTCCCCATCGATGGTCTCCTGGCAACGCGCGGCCGCGTCCTCCAGCATGTGCAGCACGTCCTGCGAAGGCGGCGTCAGCAGGCAGGCTTTCAGCAGATGCTCCGCCTCGAGCGAGTCGCCCACGGGCAGCAGGCGCTCCAGCGCATCCCGGCGGAAGGCCTCGTAGCCCGCGAAGTCGCCGGACTTGAGCAGGGCCGACGCGGTCACCAGCAAATCCGAGCCGCGGAGAATGTCGGAGGCCGTGTTCAACTTCGTGGCTTGGTTCATCAGGCGGAAGCACTGCACCGCCTTGTCCCACTCGCCATAGGTGCCATACCAGCCGCCCAGGCTGCGGAAGACGGAAGAGGCTTCCTTCGAGGGCTCGATGGACTCCAGCGGATTCGCCTGCAGGAGTTCGTCCGCCTCCTTCTCCTTCCCCTCGCTGAGGAGGAAGGCGGCGCGGGAAACATTCGCGCGGGCCTGCGCCTGGTTGCGGAGCTGCTGCTCCAGATCACGCGAATGCTCGGCCTCGCGGCTGAGCCTCGCCTGCTCGTAGAGCGCGGATCGCTCGCGGAAATACAGCCGCAGCGATGTGCCGAATCCGAGCAGGATGGACGCCGCCACCGCGCACGCGGAGAAGAAGGGGATCTTGTTCCGCCCGATGAATTTCCGGAAGGAGTAGATGTTGTTCGGATTCCTCGCCGACACCGGCTTGTTCTCCAGCCACAGGCGCAGGTCCGTGGTCAGGCTGTTCGCCGTCTCGTAGCGCTTGTTGCGATCCTTCTCGAGCGCCTTCATCACCACGAGGTCGAGGTCCCCGCGAAGGGCCGCCGAGAGCTTCGGCACGCTGGTGCCCCGTGCTTCCGCGATGGCTTCCTGCTCCGGCGCGGGGATGCCGCCGAGCCTTGCCGAGGGCTTCGGATGTAGAGCTTCCAGCAGCTTCTTCCGCATGGAAGCCAGCCCGGAATTCGCGAGCTCTGACCGGTCGAAAGGCGTGCGCGAGGTGAGCAACTCGTAAAGCAGCACGCCGAGGCTGTAGATGTCGCTGCGCGTGTCCACGTCCAGCCCGATCATCTCCACCTGCTCCGGGCTCATGTAGGCCGGCGTGCCCAGGAATTGATCGTGCGAGGTCAGCAGCGGATGGGCCTTCAGGTCGTGGCTCGCCGCCTTCGCGATGCCGAAGTCGATCACCTTTGCCACCGGCTTGCGGTCCTGGTCCTGCACGGTGACGAGCACGTTCGACGGCTTGATGTCGCGGTGGATGATCCGCTTCGAGTGCGCGTGCTGGATGGCCGCACACACGTCCGCGAAGAGGGCGATGCGCTGGCGGATGCCCAGCTTTTCCCGGTCGCAGTACGTGGTGATCGCCTCGCCCGTGACGAGTTCCATCACGAAGTAGGGTCGGCCATTGTGCGTGCCGCCCGCATCGAGGACCTTCGCGATATTCGGGTGGTCCATGATCGCGAGCGCCTGCCGCTCGATGTCGAAGCGCGCCTTCGCCGCGGCGCTCTCCGTGTCGATGGTGATGATCTTCAGCGCCACCCTCCGCCGCACCGGCTCGCGCTGCTCCGCCTCATAGACGATGCCGCTGCCGCCCACGCCCAGGCACCGCACCAGATGATACTGGCCGATGGATGAGCCGATGAGATCCCGCGTGACCGACGATGGCTCGGCTGCCGCGGCCGGCGGATCCTCTTCCGGAGAAATCTCGCGGAAAAGCTCCGTCGCGACGTGCCCCCTCGCCTCCCCCGCTTCCAGGAAGAAGGGCGTGGAGTCGCGGGAGGAATCCAGCAGCTCGCGCATCTGCTCCAGCCCCTCACGGTCGTCCTGAAAGGCGCGCTCCAGGAACTTCTCCCGCGTGCCGGGGTCGTCCAGCGAGAGGGCGGCCTCGAAGATCGCACTGGCCAGCGCCAGCTCTGTGGCTGCGTCGTTCACGCGGCCTAACAGCTCTGGAGATCGTCGCGGATGATCTTGAAGAGCCTCGCCTTTGCAAAGGTCCACTGCCTCTCCACCGCGCGCACGCTCTGGAAGGACATGGAGGCGATCTCCTCGCTGGTGAAGCCGCTGAAAAACTTCAGCACCACGATCTCCGCCGCCATGGGGTCCTCCTTCTCGAGGATCTTCAGCGACTCGTGGATGATGACCAGGTGATCCACGTGCGGGTGGCTCACGGTGGAGGAGTCAGGCTCCGGCTCCACCGTCTGGCGCTTCAGCGCGGACTTGCTCCGGGACCGGTCCACCAGCACGCGGCGCATGGCCTCCGCCGCGGCACCGAGGAAGTGCGCCTGGCTGTGCCAGTCCGACTTCGACGAGACCAGCCGGAGCCATGCCTCGTGGACCAGCGCGGTCGGCTGGAGCGTCTGGAGCCCGCGCTCGCGGAACATCTTCGACGCGGCGAGCCTCCGCAACTTGTCATACACCAGCGGCAGCATGCGGTGTGAAGTGAGGCCGCCCGTGGAAAACGGGCCGTCTTGGAATGACGCGAAGGTGGCGCACTGGACCTGTTCGCTCATGGCCGCACGGGGTTGGGGTTCCGGGTTTGCATCGTCATGGGTTCACCGAGGCAAGCAGTAGGTTGTAAACCCTAGGCCCCGCCTCCCCCCGGTGTCCAACCGCAAGATGAAAGCATTCCGTCACCATCCGGCGCGTGACGCCTAGCCACAGACCGCGGGCCATTCGCGGATCGATTCTTGGCGCGGGAGGACGCGAAAAGGCGCGAAATCTGAAAGGCAGGAAGAACATCCCGATCCAAGAATTTCGCGGGATTTCGCGTTTTTCGCGGTTCGATCTCTTCCGACGAAGCCTCCTGAACGGCTACAGTCGAAAGCGAATGTTCTAGGGCAGATGCTGCACCAACTCCGGATCGTCGGCGATTTCCTGGCGGACTTCCGGCCACGCCTCGACCGCCGAGAGCACGAGCACCTTCGCCGCCTCGATTTCCCGCGCGCGGGTGGCCACGCCTGCCAGCACGCGGAATCCGCCGGATGCGGCCCAGCGGTCCTCGTCATCCCCCTGGGCAAGATGCTCGGCCAGCTCCCGCACCGTATTCCACCGCTCCAGGCCGATCGCGCAGTAGAGACGGAGCCGGATGGTCTGCGGCGCATTTTGCTCCTCAGGGGGCAAGGCCTCCAGTGCCGCCCACGTCTTCTCCCAGCCATCTTCCGGCACCTTTTCTACGGGATCTCCCATGATGAGCAAAGTCATGGGAGCGGGGAGATTCGCCAGCGGATTTTCACCCCCATTACAAACAATGCGGCCCACGCACCGGCGAGCGGGCGTGGGCCGGAAAAGCAGGTCAGCCCGCGATCAACGGCGGCGGCGGATCAGGAAGGACACGCCCATGAGACCGGCGAGCAGGGCAGTAGACGGCTCAGGGACAGGGGTAAGCACCATCGAGACGTCGTCAAAGATCGCCTGCCGGTCGCCCGTGCTGCCGATCATGCCGAGCTGGAGATTCACGGTGCCCCAGCTATTGGCGCTCGCGGTGTCCAGGATGCCCTGCGTCACGGTGAAATTCCACACGCGCTGCGTCCACACGCCCGGGGCCGCGTCGGCGGCGATGTCGATCGGGCCGGAATTCGGACTCGCACTCGGCGCGTCCGTGTCATTCAGCCACATGTAAACTAGGCCCGGAGCGAGATTGCTACGATAGGTCGTCCACACGGACATCGTCAGCACGTCGCCGGCGACGAGGGAGGACCAGGCGAGGCTCGTGTCCTGATGGATCGTGCGGTGGCCATTGTTCAAGACGTGCGCGAGGTAATACTGGTCACCCGTGTGAGCTCCCAGGACCGCATCGCCCGCGAGCCATGCGCCGTCTCCCACGAAGTGATTGCCGCCTCCACTGGCGAAGGACGTCCAGCCCGCAGGCACGAAGGAGCCTCCCGCGCCGGAGCCTACGGCATCGGTCTCGAATCCCGGGTTGCTGAGTTCGATCACCGTGGCGGCGGACGCCTGCGTGGCAGCGAGGGCGATGGAGGCGCTGGCGAATGCAGCGAGTGCCTTGCATTTCATGGACAATTTCATGGGGCTCTTTTTGAAGTCTTGGAGGGTGGGCGGACCGAGCCGCGAGGTGGCTCGATTGCATCACCCACTTAACCGGAATTGGCACGTACTGGGAATGGACGCTTTGGACAAATCCATGTAAAATCCGGGATGGACATCCACTTGGGGAATCCCGGCATCATCTCGTATTTCGATTCCGCGAATCCTCTCGGCCAGCGCGTTTACGGCGGCCATCTGGCCGGCATCGGCGGCACCGGCTTCAATCACTTCCGCACCTACGGAATGTATGCCATGGTCCTGCTACTGGGAGAGACGAAGGGGCGATTCCGCGACAATCGCGGGACGGACCGCAGGCTTTCCGCCGGGGATCTCATCTTCGTCTTCCCGGAAGTGCCCCACCAGTACGGGCCGGAAAAGGGTGACCACTGGGAAGAGGTTTTCGTCGCCTTCGACGGCCCGGCCTTCGATGCATGGCGGTCCCACGGCCTGAATGTCGCGCTGCCCGTGTGGCGACTGGATCCGCTGGCGGAGTGGTCGGAGCGGTTCTTCCGCGTGCTGAAGCCGACCGTGCGGCCCGTCGATGCCAGCCACCGCGTCGCGGAGATCCACGGCATGATCGCCGATGCCTTGGCCTCGCGCCCGCATGACGATTCCACGCCGGCGTGGCTGGAGCAGGCCTGCCACGCGCTCGCCCGCGGTGCCGGCGCCGCGGATATCCGCGACATCGCCACGCAGGTAGGCCTCGACTACGACTCCTTTCGCAAGGCCTTCAAGGCCGCCACCGGAGAGCCCCCGCAGAAGTACCGCAGCCGCATGCGGGTGGCCCGCGCCGCCCTCACCCTGCAGCGCACGGACCTGAAGATCGACGCCATCGCCACCTCGCTCGGCTACTACGATGCCTTCCATTTCTCGAAGGCCTTCCGCGCCCACCACGGCTGCTCGCCCTCCGACTACCGGCGTCGCGCGGGCGCTACCCCGGGCCACTCGCCGTCCTCGGCGTGAGCATCCCATGAAGGCCCCGGCGCTCCCCCGAATGGAGCACTTGAAGCGGCGGCACGGGAGAACGCACGGTTACCGGTGAAGCTCCACGCTTCATCGAGATGACCCGACTATCCCTTGCCACCCCCCTGCTCGCCCTGGTGCTGGCGGTGCCGCATTCCGCCGCGCAAACGATCCATGCCGGGGACTCCGCGCCACCCATCGCGAAGCGCGCGCGCGTCATCATCGACAATGATTTCGGCGGCGATCCCGACGGGCTTTTCCAGCTCGCCCACCATCTCCTCTCCCCGTCCGTCGAGGTCCGCGGCATCGTCGGCTCGCACAATCATCCCCGCGGATTCTACGGCTATCCCGGCACCGCGGAGCACGCCGTCCACATGGCGGGCGAACTGCTCGCCGTGATGGGCCTCACCGGAAAGGTCCCCCTTTTCAAAGGGGCCGGCACCCCGCTCGCGGACAACGGCACGCCGCAGCGAAATGACGCCGTGGACTTCATCATTCGCGAGGCGATGCGCGAGGACGTGAAGACCCCGCTCTACCTCGTCTGCGGGGCCGGCCTCACCGATGCCGCCAGCGCCTGGCTCACCGAGCCGCGGATCTCGTCGAAGCTGCGGCTCATCTGGATCGGCGGGCCGGAATACCCCGGCACCCCTCCCCCACCCGGAGCCGCGCGGGTGGAATATAATCTCAGCATCGACCGCAAGGCCGCCCAGGTCGTCTTCAACCGCTCCGACCTGCCCCTCTGGCAAGTCCCGCGCAGCACCTACCGCCAGGCGCTCGTCTCCCACGCCGAGCTGAAGCACCGCATGGACCCGGCGCGCAATCCCCTCGGGCGCTACCTGCTCGGCCGACTGGAAGACCTCATGACCCGCGCCAAAGGCTCGCTCGGCGAGGCCTACGTTCTCGGGGACAGCCCGCTCGTCCTGCTCACCGCGCTGCAATCCTCCTGGGAAATCGATCCGTCATCCTGAGGTCGCGTGGAAATGAAGGCCCCGCGCATCGACGACCACGGCCAGTACGCCGCCGTAGAAGGCGGCAGGACCATCCGCGTTTTCACGTCCATCGACAACCGGCTGATGTTAGGTGATTTCCACGCGAAAATCGCAGGATTCGCGGCGAAACAACCTCCGGCCGGCGACTAAAAACCCACGTCCTGAAGGAAAAAAACCCGCATTCACCGCAACACGCTGAGGGCCAGAACATGATATGTTCTAACAGTTAATTTTACTTAAAAATCCATTGCCTCCAGCTACCGGCACATGCATCCGTGGCCCCTCATGAAGACCACGAAAAGCACCTACTGTCCCGGATTCGTCCGATTCGCATCCGCCGTAGCCATCGCCTGCGGCACGCTGGCCCCGGCATCCGCCGCCCTCGTGCTGGACCCCGCCTCGGGTCTCGAACTGGCCTTCACCCCGGACCTCAATGAAGACGCCCAGGTCAACGGGTCGCAGACGATCTCCGGCTCGCTTTTCGGCTTCGGATACGCGGACATGGTCCCCACGATCAGCCTCAATGGCTATATCTCCCTCGGCAGCGCGCCCCCGCTCATGGACCCCATGCGCCTGGGAGAGTCCGGCGGAGACCGGATCGCCCCGCTTTGGTTCGACTTCGGCGTCGGCGCCACGACCAAGGTCATCGAACACACCGGCTCCGGCTACTACGGCATCACCTGGCAGGCTCTCACGGTGCCCGGCCAGACCGACCTCGTCACCTTCCAGGCCATCATTTTCTCGGGCGCTGCCTCCATCGCCGGCCAGAGCTTCCTCGCCGGGGACATCGTCTTCAGCTATGGCGACCTTTCCTTCTATGAGTTCGTCCCGGAAGTGGTGATCGGCCTCGAGGACATCGCCGGAAGCCAGGCCGGGCTTCCCACCTCGGACTTCCCGGGCACCGATCTCCAGGGCTGGCACTCGCATGATGTCACCGGCGACATCCCGGTGGGTGCCGATGAGTTCGTCCGCTTCCGCCCCGATGGCAGCGGCAACTACGGCATCACCCTCGAGACCATCCCAGAGCCCTCCACCAGCTTGCTCATGGCAGCGGGTCTGGCCTGCCTCTGGCGCCGCCGCAGGTAAGGCCCGCCCCTTTCACCCGGCACCAGTGGTCCGGGTGGCGTGTCTGATCCGTCTGTCTCCTCCGGGCAGACGGATCACACGCCCTCCTCGTCTCCGACCCGCCAGATCTCAAATCTCAAATCTCAAATCTCAAATCTCAAATCTCAAATCTCAAATCTCAAATCTCAGATCACGGGTCCCGGATGAAACGGCGGATCGCTGCCCGTCTTTCCCCTTCCCCCCGCCGGGGCTTTCCTCTCCAATCCGCCCGCGATGGCCACGGAGCACATTGATGTCCGCTATGTCGCCGGGTTGTCCCGGCTCGAATTGAATGAGGAGGAATGCGCCGTTTTCCAACGGCAGCTCGAGGCCATCCTGGGCCACGTGGAATCCCTCGCGGCGCTGGATGTGACCGGCATCGAGCCCACCTCCTACCCCGCACCCGTCTATGACGTGATGCGCGAGGACGAGCCGCGCGAGAGCATCCCGACCGAGGCCGTGCTGGCGAATGCCCCGGACCAGGCGCAGGGCCAGATCCGCGTGCCAAAGGTCATCGCCGACGCCTGAACGATCACTGCCCCCAAAGCTTTCCGACTTCCGCCCTCCGGGTCTGTCCCATGTCCCTCGCTTCCGCCTCCATCTCGTCCCTCCGCAAGCAGCTCCTCGCCGGTGACATCACCGCCGTCGAGATCGTCGATGCGCTTGCCGCCTCCGTCTCCGCCCGAAATGAGGAGATCGGTGCCTACCTTTCCACGAATCTCGACGATGCCCGCGCGCAGGCCGCCGCGGCGGACCTGTCGAAGCCGCTGGGCGGCATCCCCATCGCGCTGAAGGACAATATCAACGTGCTCGGCCAGCCCTGCACCTGCGGGTCGAAATTCCTCTCCGCCGGCTACACCTCGCCCTACGACGCCCACGTCACCGGCCTGCTGCGCGATGCCGGGGCGGTGCTCTACGGCCGCACGAATCTGGATGAATTTGCCATGGGCTCGGCGACGGAAAACTCCGCGCTGATGGTGACGCGGAATCCCCGCGACACCACCCGCATCCCGGGTGGCTCGTCCGGAGGCTCCGCCGCCGCCGTCGCCGCGGACCTGGCCATCGCCGCGCTCGGCTCGGACACCGGCGGCTCCATCCGCCAGCCCGCCTCGCACTGCGGCATCGTGGGGCTGAAGCCGTCCTACGGCCGCGTCTCGCGCTACGGGCTCGTCGCCTTCGCCTCGTCGCTCGACCAGATCGGCCCGATGACGAAGTCCGTGGAGGACGCCGCGCTGCTGCTCCAGGCCATCGCCGGTCCGGACCACCGCGACTCCACTTGTCTGAATGTGCCGGTGCCGGACTACTCCGCCGACCTGCACAAGGGCGTGGCCGGCATGAAGCTGGGCATCCCGAAGGAATACTTCGGCGAGGGCATCGACCCCGAGGTCCGCGCCCGCGTCGAGGAGGCCGTGAAGCGCCTGGAGGCTGCCGGGGCGGAAATCGTGGAGATTTCCCTGCCGCACACCGAGCACGCCGTGGCCACGTATTACATCATCGCCCCGGCCGAGGCGTCGTCGAATCTCTCGCGCTTCGACGGCATCCGCTACGGCCAGCGCGCCGCCGCGCCCAAGGACCTGCTGGACCTCTACCAGCGCTCCCGCGAGGAGGGCTTCGGCCCGGAGGTGAAGCGCCGCATCATCCTCGGCACCTACGTGCTCTCCTCCGGCTACTACGACGCCTACTACACCCGCGCGCAAAAGGTCCGCACGCTGATCCGCCGGGACTTCGAGGACGCCTTCCAGAAGATGGACGCGATTCTCACGCCCGTGGCCCCTGCCCCGGCGCGGAAGCTCGGTGAAAACTCCGGCGATCCGCTGCACGAGTATCTCTCCGACATCTTCACCCTCGCGCCGAATCTGGCGGGCCTCTGCGCGATCTCCGTCCCCGCGGGCACGGTGGCTTCGGATACCGGCACGCAGCTTCCCGTGGGCCTCCAGATCCTCGCCCCGCACCTGGCGGAGTCCACGCTCCTCCGCGTCGCCAAGGCTGCGGAGATTTGAGTAGCGGGACGACTTCGTCGTTCCGGCTGGGGGCGGGCCGCGCTCCGGGAAGAGGCCTGCGCTCCCCGAACACGCCCCGTACAGCCGGAAGCGCGCAGCGCATCCGCTACGAAGGCGGTAGCGGGACGACTAGGTCGTTCCGGCTGGGGGCGGACCGCACCCCGGGAAGAAGTCGGCGCCCCCTGGGAACGCGTGCCACCGGCTCGCTTGGACGGTCGTGCGAACCACGGGAAACGCCGCGCACCCGGACCATCGCCGGCACGCTCCATAAGTGGACAGCCCGCCCCGTCATTCCACCCGCACCCAGCCGGAAGCGCGCAGCGCTTCCGCTACGAAGCGGCTACCACAAGAGCGCGAATCCCAAAAAATCGCCCCTTTCCACCTCCATCCAGAGCTAAAAACTCAGGTTTCCACCCCGCGCGAAATCCCCCTCCCGCGTAAAATTTCAAAACCCCGCTCACCCCAAAACCGAATCTTTCCTTGACTGAAAGCGGCCGGGAGCCTAACTCCGCCGCCCCAACAAACGACCCGCGACGCTCATGGCCAACGCTCAAGTCATTCTCAAAGAAAAAATCGAAGGTCTCGGTGCCGAGGCCGATGTCGTCAAGGTCCGTGCCGGTTACGCCCGTAACTTCCTGATCCCACAGGGCAAGGCCTACGAAGCGACCCGCGCGAACCTCCGCCACGTCGAGAACCTCAAGGCCGCCCGCGCCCAGCGCGAAGCCACCGAGCTCGAAGAAGCGAAGGAACTCGGCAACAAGATCGCCAAGCTCCGTCCGAAGTTCACGCTCGAACTCGGCCAGGGTGGCAAGGCTTTCGGCTCCGTCACCTCGCTCGACATCCACAAGGAACTCGAAGCCGCAGGCATCCAGCTCGACCGCCACGCGATCGAACTCGAGAAGCCGATCAAGAAGTCCGGCAAGAGCGACGTGGTCGTCCGCGTCCACCCGGACGTCAGCGTCATCCTCACCATCAACGTCGAAGCAAACGGCGAAGAGGAAGAGGAAGGCTGATTCGGCTGCGAGAAGCACCAGATTTCCAAAAACGCGGCTCCCGGCAGGGTGCCGCGTTTTTCTTTTGCCGGGTGACTGAACTGAACCGGACATCCAGATCCAACGCCCCAACGGGGCACCATCCCTCAGCCCAGGGCAAGCGCAGCGCCGCCCCGCCATTTCCCACGCCTGGCAAGGCGGCCTGTAGGGACGCGATATGAGGAACGAGCCCTCTCCTATCACTCCCCCGGCCCGCTCTTCTGCATCAATATCTCGTCCTCCCCGTGGCCCTGCTCGATCAGCCACAGGTCGCAATCCTCATCCGTGATCAGGCCCTTCGAATACCGGTGCGCGTGGAGCCTCAGCCGCCATGGTAGATTTTTATAAGCACCGAAGACCGCCCAACGCGTCCCCTCGTCCGCCGCGAGGCTGAAGAGCTTCTCCAGGAAATCCGGATCCTCGGGAGACTCGGCCGCCAGCTCGAATGTCGAGATGATCCACGCATCGCGCAGCCCGTGCGGATCCTCCGGCCCGAGCTGCCTCGCCGCATTCCGGATGTATTCCCACGCGTGATCCCCTATCAACGGGTGCGAGATCAGAAACGTGATTTCATTCAGGACGAGGAATCGCAGGAAGCTCTTGTCGGCATGATCCAGCAACCGCGGATGGGCAAGCCACCTGTCAAAGGCGTGGAAAAGCGCAGCCCGGTCCAACTCAGCCCAGCCACTTTCCTCACCCCGCTGCCTGAGCGTCCCGATTTCTTCCTCTGCCTCGTCTGACAATGGGTCGTCTTCACGCATCTCCTGAACCTCCTTGCGAAACTACAAAAACCCATCCTCATCTGAGAAGCCGCGATTCATTTCATCTCGCCCCGCGCCGTGATCCTGTCAGCCTGCCGGGCATGCCCGTTTCCGCACAGGAAGCACTCGCACAGGCGCGGCGATCTCGCCCTGATCCACTCCCCGCAAACTTCGCGGACGAGGTGATGGCACGCCTGCATGCCGCGGCGAAATCCGCGCCCGTGGCGCTTCCCCGCCCACGGGACCTCGTGGCGCTCGCCGCCATGGCGATGCTCGTCGCGGGCGGCATCGGCTTCCTCGGGGGATCGCCTGCTCCGCGGGCTCACACCTCCGCTCCATCGTCCTCGCCATCGGCCCCGCCGCCGCTGACGATGTTCTCCGGCCCGTCCCTCTTCGCGACGCGATGACGCCGGTCCCGGGCAAGCAACGCCTCGCGTGGTCCCTGGCCACCATCGCGCTCGCGGGCATCACCGCCTGGCTGGTCACGCTCGCCGTGCCACGGCAGGCCGCGCATTCCCATGCCCATACCCATGCCCACGGGGAAGGACACGCGGCTCATGATGCCGCAGCGGACTTCCACCAGTGGATGCACGACAATCTCGGCCTGACCGATGAGCAGCACGCCACGCTGGAGCCCATCGAGCACGCCTACGAGGTCGAGAAGCAGCGGCTGGAGGAAGAGATCGCCGCCGCCGGTCGCGACCTCGCCACGGCCGTCCGCACGGGGAAGTCCGCCGCGCCGGAAATCGACGCCGCACTGCATCGCCTGAATGACGCCCAGGCCCGCCTGCAACGCGCCACGCTCGACCACTTCTTCGCGATGAAGGAGCACCTGGACCCCGAGCAGTCCGGGAAGCTCCTGCAGTGGACCCACGACAGCATTCTCGCGAAATGAATGGCTCCGCTGCGGATTTCCCCATCTCACTGCCGATGCCCGCGGTGGAGACGCCTGACGAGGCCGCGGAGCTCGCGCTGGTCCACGCCGCGCAGGGCGGATGCACGCAGGCCTTCCGCGCGCTCGTGGAGCGCCACCAGCAGCGCGTCTATCACTTTTGCCACCACTACCTCGGCGACGCGGGCGACGCACGCGAGGCCTGCCAGGACACCTTCATCCGAGCCCACGGGGCCATCGCCCGCTACAAGCCCCGCGCCCGGCTGAGCACCTGGCTCTTCCAGATCGCGCTGAATCTCTGCCGCGACCGCAAGCGCCCCACCGCGAGGACCCGGCCCCACCTTGCCCTGCACGACCTCGCGCCGGAGCTGCCCTGCCACCGCGCCGCGCCCGATGAGGCGGCGATGCGCGATGCCGACCTCGCGAAGCTCGACCGCGGGCTCGCCACCCTGCCGCAGAAATTCCGTGAAGTGCTCGTCCTCTCCTGCCTCGAGGGCCTGGAGCACGCCGAGTGCGCCGCCATCCTGAAGTGCTCCCCGCGCGCCATCGAGGGCCGCCTCTACCGCGCCCGCCAGGCACTCGCTGTCTGGTGGGACCGCACACCCTGACCGAGACAGCAGCCGGCCCGATGTGAGCCGGATTCATCGATGAGCCCCCGGTGAATTCATCGCCGGTCCGCGTGCATCCGGTCGTCCCCGCACGCCGGATGCTCTTCCCCATGGCAGAAAGGACTACTGCCATGGTCATGCCCAGCCCCAGCGAATCCGGCTTCACCACCGAACAATCCTCCTACCTCTCCGGCTTCGTCTCCGGCATCCTGCAGGGACGCGAGCTGCCCTTCCTGGGGCAGGATGAGGCGCGCCGCTTCACCCACGAGCCCGCGCAGGCCGTCCACGGCACGCCGCTCGACGACCTCTGCAAGGAGGAGCGCATCAAGCACGAGAAGCACGGGCTCGACTGCTACGACAGCATCCTCGCCAATGCCGCCACCGGTGACTTCCCGCAGGACGGCGATGTCTTCCGCTACAAGTTCCACGGGCTCTTCTTCGTCTCGCCCGCGCAGGAGAGCATCATGCTCCGCTGCCGCGTCGCGGGGGGAGCGCTGAGCACGTATCAATTCCGCGGCATCGCCGAGATCGCGCAGGACTGGGGGCCGGGGCACGTGGATCTCACCACGCGGGCGAACGTGCAGGTGCGCGAGCTGATGCCGGAGAATTGCCCCGCCGTCCTCATGAAGCTCGCCGACCTCGGCCTGACCTCGCAGGGCTCCGGCGCGGACAATATCCGCAACATCACCGCCACGCCCACCACCGGATTCGACCCCGCGGAACTCATCGACGTGATGCCCTACGCCCGCGCGATGCATCACTACATCCTGAAGAACCGCGACCTCTACGGCCTGCCGCGGAAATTCAACATTTCCTATGACTCCGGCGGCTGCGTCTCCGTCTGCGCGGATACGAATGACATCGGCTTCTATGCCGTGAAGGTGGGGGCAAATGTCGAGGGCATCGCGCCCGGCATCTACTTCCGCATGCAGCTCTGCGGCATCACCGGCCATCAGCAATTCGCCACCGACTGTGGCGTGCTGCTCACCCCGGCGGAGACCATTCCCGTGGCCGCTGCCCTCATCCGCGTCTTCATCGAGCATGGCGACCGCACGAATCGCAAGCGGGCCCGCCTGAAGTACCTCGTGGACGACTGGGGCATCCCGAGGACGCTGGCCGCGACGCAGGAGAAGCTCGCCTTTCCCCTCCGCCATCTCCCGCTGGAGTCCTGCGAGCCGCCCGCGCCAAAGGACAAGCAAGGCTACCTCGGCATCCACCCGCAAAAGGACGGCAAGCACTACATCGGCATCTGCACGCCGGTCGGCCGCATGACCGTGTCGCAGATGCTCGCGCTGGCCGATGTCGCGGATCACTTCGGCCGCGGGGAGATCCGCCTGACGGTGTGGCAAAATCTCATCATCCCCGGCGTCGCGGAGGAGGACCTGCAGGCCGCGCTCACCGCGATCCAGGCGACGGGCCTCGACCACCGGAATCACAACCTCACCGGCGGGCTCATCGCCTGCACCGGCAGCCGCGGGTGCAAGTATGCCGCCGCCGATACGAAGGGCCACGCCGTCGCGCTCGGCGCGCATTTGGCTTCCCGCATGATCCTCGACCGGCCGGTGAATATCCACCTCACCGGCTGCCACCATTCCTGCGCGCAGCACTACATCGGCGACATCGGCCTGATGGGCACGCGCGTGAAGGCCGCCGACGGCACCACCGTGGATGGCTACCACGTCGTCCTCGGCGGCGGGTGTGATGACCAGCAGGCCATCGCCCGCGAGGTGTGGAAGTCGGTGAAGGCGGACGAGATGAATGCCCTCATCGAGCAACTGCTCTGCGCCTACCTCGCCCGGCGCGAGGGTGATGAATCCTTCGCCGCCTTCACCCGCCGGCTATCCATTGCGGAGCTGCAGGGCCTCGTCTCCCTCCGCGCCGCAGCCTAATTTCAATCTCATCCCAGCCCCCGCCCCGTGCCCGGCACCCTCCAGCGCCTGCCCGCGATCCCCGCCTCCCGGAAGGCGGACCCGCACCCGTCCACGGAGGTCCGCACGCTGATCGACCAGCTCATCGCGGAGCAGAAGACGCTGCAAACCCCCATCGCCCGCTACTCCGACTACCACGATGCCGCGCCGGACCTGGCCGAGCACTATCGCACGCTGATCCCGCTGACGAAGCCCCGCGAGGGCGAGCAGTATGCCTTCGAGGTCGCGCTCGACCGCTGCACCGGCTGCAAGGCCTGCGTCTCCGCATGCCACTCGCTCAATGGACTGGATGACGAGGAAGCATGGCGCGATGTCGGCATGATCCATGGCGGCAGCGCGACGCCCGGCTGGCAGCAGACCGTCACCACCGCCTGCCACCACTGCGAGGACCCCGGCTGCATGAATGGCTGCCCGGTCGGCGCGTATGAAAAGGACCGCGACACCGGCATCGTCCGTCATCTGGATGACCAGTGCATCGGCTGCTCCTACTGCATCCTCAAGTGCCCCTTCGACGTGCCGAAGTACTCGGCGAAGCGCGGCATCGTCCGCAAGTGCGACATGTGCCACCAGCGCCTCGCGGAGGGAGAAGCTCCCGCGTGCGTGCAGTCCTGCCCGACCGAGGCCATCCGCATCGTGAAGGTAAGGACCGGCGCGAGTGCCATCCCGCAGGATTTCCTCCCCGGCGCGCCGGACCCCACGATCACCCGGCCTACCACCCGCTATGTCGGGCGCGAGGTGCCGCAGGGCGCCATCGCCGCCGATCGCGAGGCGCTGGTGCCGGAGCACGCGCACTGGCCGCTTGTCCTGATGCTCATGCTCACGCAGGCAGGCGTCGGCATGCTGCTCGGTGGCATTGGCATGGGAAACACCGCCACCGCCATCCTGGGAAACGTGCTCTTCTTCGCAGGCATGGGGGCCTCGCTGCTCCACCTCGGCCAGCCGCTGAAGGCGTGGCGGTTCTTCCTCGGCCTGCGCACTTCGTGGCTGTCCCGGGAGATCCTGGCTTTCTCCATGTTCGCGCCTGTCCCCATGGTCATCGCCGCGCTGCCCTTTGCGCCCGATTTTCCTTACAAGGATCTTACCGCCCGCATCGCCGCGCTCTCGGCTCCGCCCCTCGGCCTGCTCGCCGTCTTCACCAGCGTGATGATTTACCACGATACCCGTCGTACTTCGTGGCGCTTCCCGCTCACCGCCGCACGCTTCTTCGGCACCGTGGCCTCCTTCGCCGCCCTCGGTCATGCGCTAGCGTCCCCGTCGCCGCTCGCCATGATGCTCTTCGCCCTCGCCGTGATCGCGAAAATCATCCCCGAAGCCCGCATCGCCCATCTCGCCAATGACCGCAATGCCCCGTGGTCGCCCGACCTCCACACCGCGAGACTCCAGCGCGGCCCGCTCGGCCGGATCTACGAAGGCCGCATGATCCTCGCGATCACCGCCGTCGCCGTCGCGTTGATCCAGCCATGGCTGTCGCTGCCTCTGCTTCTGATCGCGGAACTCCTCGAACGTCAACTCTTCTTCCAAAGCGTCCACGCCCCGAAGATGCCCGGAAACTTCGGGCCACGTCGGCATCATTAGGAAGCCGCATGAAGCATGCAACCCGGCATAGTGCCGACGTCTGCCGCCAAGACCGTCATTTGTCCCCGGAGCGGGTATCCGATTCCCCCCCGCCATTCTGCAGACTGATCAGCTTCCCCCTAAACCAAGTCGCATGCAGGGAGCCGCCACTGCTTATGCGCCAGAGGCGTTCGGGTGGATCCTCCAAATTCAAAAGCATAATCTCGTAATCCTTGTTCAAATCTTGGACGAGGACAGCATCATCCATGGGATATCGGACCACGACATTCCGAACCTTGTGCCTGGACGGTTCCTTGAGCATATCGACATAGGCATCCAGATCAAACTTCAACCTCTTTCCCATCCCGTAATCCATATAGACGCTGCCAGCCAATGGGAATGCATCGCGAGGCACGTTCGCCTCGATTACCAAGATGGGCGAAATGAGAAACGGCCTGAGTGCCGAACCGCAATACAAGAGAGACACCAGCGACAAGGCCACCCCGGCGAAAAGAAAACGGTTCGCGGTTGTGCGTTTCATGATCGTGACACGTCAGTGTTTCAGAAGCCATCCTTCAAGTCGGCTTGAAAACGACAGATAGGAATCTCTGGCATCTCCCGATCGAGTTGGCTAGATCCTTACCCGCTCGAGTAAAAATCTTTCGCTCCAAAATGAAGAATCAAATGCACGGCCTGATCTACTCGCTTGCGATTGCGAATTTCGCAACGATCACGGGAGTTGCCGATCCTGCGCCGGACGCAGGATCGGATTCTTCCGTCAGTCATTACGTCGATGAGCCGAAGCCACTCAAAGGAGAATTGATGACCGATCTCGGACTGAAGGTGAAGCCGCCCGAGGGATGGAGTCCACCACTCGTGCCTCAGGAAGACTGGCCTGATGTGGCAGCACCGACGACATTCAATCAAGCTTTCGAAACCCCTGACAAGATCTGGCGCATCGATGGAGGATTTCTCGCCTCGTTTGACGCCGGGGAGTTCGGTGGCGCTCTCTTTTTTTCACAGCACGGGGCAAAGCGGTGGACCAAGGTCGTCGATGCCCATGTGACGCACCTGGAGAGATTCGAGGGAGACACTTACCTTGTGGCGGGTGGTCTGGCGCATCTCAGCATCACTGAAGGGAAAGCCTATCTTCTCTCAAGGAGCAACACTGGCAGGTGGAGGTCGAAGGTGGTTTTCGCGACAGAGGTGGGCGTACCCTTCATCCTCGGCACGACCTTCACCGAACCCATTGGCGAAGCGAAGACCGAGAAGCTGATTGTGATAGCCTTGTATTCGGGCTGGGGCAAAAAGGCACTGTTCGGGCTATCGCAACATGGAGCAGTCCATTACCTCGGCGATCGTCCGGAACAAAACGGAGGCGGACATGGCGATGCTGAACGACCCGCCGCTCCTTCCGGGCCCGAACCGGGTCATGGCGATCCTCGTCATCAATCGGAACCCTCGGAATGAACTCAATCCCGTGCCCAGTTGCGAGAGTGGGATAAAATCTCCTGATTGGCTCCGGCGGTAGGGATCGAACCTACGACCTAGTGGTTAACAGCGTCACCTCACCCATCGGCATTCGCCTCGCCATCGGGGGTCGGCCTGTCTTCCGGGACCACGCCTTCTCCTTCCAGATAGAGCAGCGTCCCGGCGACGATGAAGACGGGCAGGCAGAGGACATTCAGCAGCGGGACGAGGGCGGCGGCGGCGACGAGGGCACCGAGGCCGAGCATGGCCGGGAGGTGTTGGCGGACGAGGGCGACGCGGTCGGAGAGGCGCCGGGCGGTGCGCCCGGCGGGGATGGTGAAGAAGGAGAAGCCCATGACAAAGGCGCTCCAAGCGAAGACGATGATGGTGCCGAAGACCGGGATGATGCCGAGAAGCATCACCGGCAGGGTGAGCACCATCAGCACGAGGGCCTGGAAGGCGCCGAGAGAGGTGGATTTCAGGAAGCCGCGGATGCCCTCGGGATCTGGCACGTAGTTCCCGCGGTCCTTTTCCACCGCGGCGGAGATGTAGTCCTGGAAGGGGCTGGAAAGCAGCAGGAAGCTCCACGCAAAGGTCCACCCCAGCACGAAGAGCAGCCCGATGGCCGCAAAGGCCTGCGCGCCGGTGATCACCCAGCCGGCCTGTGCCCACGACGGCAGCCACCCGCCGATGCGCTCCTGCATCCAGCCAAAGGCGAACCAGAAGACCAGCACGTCCAGCAGCAGCGTGATCAGGAAGGGCGGCACCATCCACAGCAGCACCCCCGGCCGCCGCCGGATGATGCCGAGCGCCTGCGGCACCGCCCGCACGCCATGGCCGAAGCCAAGCGCCGGGGCACGGGTAGGACCGGGGGGAGGAAGTTCCATCGTTGCTCCTCCTATCCTTCAATCGCGGGCAGGATCGGTAGAAGTATAAAAGCGCCCGGATTCTCGACCCGGTCGGTGCACGCGCGATCTGACGTCACCCCGGTAAATCCGCACTTGTCTGGCAGTGGCGGGCACGCTCGCATGAGACATTCCCTTACCCTCCCCTGCCCCGATGCCTCGACTCCGGATCGCCCTGTGTGCCCTGCCCTTCCTGCTGACCGGTACTCTTTTGGCGAACCCCGTCTCGCTCGATCCCACCTCAGGCCTCGCCAATGGCATCGGGATCGCGGCGGTGGTCTTCGCGCTGGCCGCAGAAGTCGTCGTGACATCCACGGCCGCCATCCTGATCTGCCGTGGCGCACAGCGCCCGCAGGTGGTCCTCGCCTTCGCCGTGCTGAATGCGCTCAGCTACACCGTCTTCATCCGCATGCTCTATCCCATCACCGGGCTGGTGCTGCTCATCGAGCTCCTGATCTGGCTGGTGGAGGCCGGAGGGATGGTCGCCATCACCCGGCGGTTTTCCGAGAAGCCCCTCACGCCAAAGCAAGCGCTGGTGATCTCCGCGGTCGGGAATCTCGTTTCCTTCATCATCGGATACGGCGCTTGAATGGGTGACGGGCAGTCGCGCCATATCCCCCGTTGCCTGATGCGCGTTCAGGAGCCCGCACCGTTATTCGAAGACGCCGCGCGCCGCCAGATCAGGGCCGTCAGCCAGAAGGCAAAGGCTACCAGCCGGAAGTCGCGCACCTCCCCATGGATTTCCGCACGGCGGGTGAAGGGATGCACGGGCCGGATCAGCACGTTCATCCCTCCGCCTTCCAGCCTCATCGCCCGGCCAAAGGCCGACTCGGCACACAGCGTGGCCTTCACCCCATGACCGCTGATCTCGAAGCTTCTTCGGAAAGCGGATATCTTCTGCGCGGTGAATAGCACTCCCTCCGCCCCTTCCAGACGCCAATGGCCGCTCCATGCCCCGCCCTTGCACACCGTGAAGGATTCGCCATCCACCCACAGTCCTCCTCGCTCACTATACCAACGCATCTCGGTGCGAGCGTGATGAGCTGAGCCGCGCAACTCATAGTCCCACGAACAAATCCCGCGTGGCAGACACTCGATCATGTTCACATCCTCATCTCGATCGCCCGGGCGATGCCATGATGATCTACGACCGATTTTCCATGCGGTTCATCGGTTCAAGGTATTGCCGCCCGTTGAAAATTCCGCTGGCGGACTGCCCGGACACGCACGTTGTTCCGCCCGCCGGGAATCCTGAGTTTTCCACCCGGAATAGACCGCTTTCGTCACAGGAATATTTTATAACGCCTCCGAGAAATAGTTGGAAAAAGGGCGTCACCTGCAACGCTCTCGGCTCGTCTCAGACGAGGGCAATCCGTCCCGATACCATAATGAATACCAGACACATCCTCGCGGCCGCCTGTGCCGCCACCTTCGCCGTCACCTCCGCCTTCGCTGGCGGCGAGGGATGGACCCACGACTTCGCCGCGGCCAAGAAACAGGCCGACAGCGAGAAGAAGGACCTGCTCATGGACTTCACCGGCTCGGACTGGTGCGGCTGGTGCATCAAGCTGAATGACGAGGTCTTCAAGCACGACGCCTTCAAGACCGGCGTGAAGGACAAATTCGTCCTCGTGGAGCTCGATTACCCGGAGGACAAGTCCAAGCTTTCCGAAGAGACCCAGAAGCAGAACGAGGAGCTGCAGGGCAAGTACGGCATCCAAGGCTTCCCGACCATCCTGCTCTGCGACGCCGAGGGCAAGCCCTTCGCGAAGACCGGCTACCAGGCCGGCGGCCCGGAGAAGTACGTCGCCCACCTCGACGAACTCCGCGCGAAGAAGGAGACCCGCGACAAGGCCTTCGCCGATGCCGGCAAGGCTGAAGGCACCGCCAAGGCAAAGGCCCTCGTGGCCGCCCTCGATGCCATGGAGCTCGAGGACGAGACCGTTGGTGCCTTCTACGGCGACGTGGTGGAGCAGATCAAGACTGCCGACCCGAAGGACGAGACCGGCTACGCCAAGAAGCTGGCCATGAAGCAGAAGTTCGCTGAATTCGGCAAGAAGCTCAACGAATCCAAGAACCACGACGAAGCACTGGCCTTCGTCGAGAAGTCCGAGGGTGAGTTCGAGGGCGAGCAGAAGCAGCAGATCGTCGGCATCAAGGCACAGATCTACGCGATGACCGGCAAGTTCGACGAGGCGATCAAGACCGCCGACGAGGCCAAGGCGATCGCTCCCGATAGCGCGATGGTCGGCCAACTCGAAAACTTCAAGAAGAACGTCGAAGCCGCCAAGGCCAAGGCTGCCGCCGCTCCGAAAGAAGAAGGCAAGGAAGACGCGGGCGAATAAGCCGCATCCACCTGTCCTCACCGACATTTCCCAGCCGCCCGGGTCCGCCCGGGCGGCTTTTTCCTTTCTGCGGGAGCACCGGTCTGCGGATGAGCCTCCGTGAATTCCGAACTTCCCGCTCCCGGTGCTTGCGGAGTCGGGCGTCGTGCGTAGGGTGCGCGCCCCTTTTCCCCACGAATGCCAGTCACCACCACATGGAAGCGCGGCCAGCGCTGGGTCAGCGATAGCGAACCGGAGCTCGGCCTCGGCATCATCCTCGATGGCTCCCACGGCCGCGTGGAGATCGTCTTCCCCGCCGCCGGGGAGCAGCGCTGCTACGCCGTGGACACCGCGCCGCTGCGCCGCGTGAAATTCCAGCCGGGTGACAAAATCACGACCCACGAGGGCGTGGAGACGGTGGTGGACCAGGTGCGCGAGGAGAGCGGCCTGCGCATCTACCAGACCGCGGATGGCGAGGTGACGGAGGCCCAGCTCGCGGACTCCATGTGCTTCAGCAAGCCGGAGGAAAGGCTCTTCGGCGGGAAGCTGGATGACCCCGGTGACTTCGACCTGCGCGGCGAGGCACTGCGCCGCCGCGCCGAGATGCGCCGCTCCCCGGCCCGCGGCCTGGCGGGCGCCCGCGTGGATCTCATCCCGCACCAGCTCTTCATCGCCGACGAGGTGTCGGGCCGCCTGCAGCCGCGCGTGCTGCTCGCCGATGAAGTCGGCCTCGGCAAGACCATCGAGGCCTGCCTCATCGTCCACCGCCTGCTGCTCACCGGCCGCGCGTCCCGCGTGCTCATTCTGGTGCCGGAGCCGCTGGTCCACCAGTGGTTCGTGGAGCTGCTGCGCCGCTTCAATCTCACTTTCGACCTCTTCGATGAGGAGCGCTGCATCGCCATCGAGGAGGGTGATCCGGAGTGCAATCCCTTCCTGGACAGCCAGCTCGTGCTCGCGCCGCTCGACTTCCTCGCCGAGGACGAGGCCCGCGCCGCCCAGGCACGCGAGGCGGGCTGGGACGTGCTCGTGGTCGATGAGGCGCACCACCTGGAGTGGTCGCCGGAGGAAGCCGGGGCGAACTACGAGGTGGTCCGTACTTTGGCCGCGGAGACGGCAGGCCTGCTGCTGCTGACCGCCACGCCGCAACAGCTCGGCCCGGAAGGCCACTTCGCCCGCCTGCAGCTCCTCGATCCCGGCCGCTACGGAGATCTCGCCCGCTATCGCGAGGAGACGCGCCACTACGAGGAAGTCGCGGACGTGGTGGAATCGCTCGCCGGGGGCGGCAAGGGCAGCGACCGCCTCGGCGCGCTGACGAAGGGTCGCCCGCGCCTGATGAAGGCCGCCGCCGACTTCATGCTGGACAAGCCCGGCGCACGCGAACGGCTGACCCGCGACCTGCTCGATAGCTGCGGCATCGGCCGCGTCATGTTCCGGAATACCCGGGCCCGCCTCGGCGGCTTCCCGGAGCGCCTGCCGCTGCTCGCCCCGCTGAAGGGCGAGGACGAGGTCGCCACGAAGATCAAGTGGCTCGGCAGCTTGCTGAAAAAGCTTCCCGCCGAGGAAAAGGTGCTCGTCATCGCACGCACGCGCGAGCTTGCGGAGCAGATCGTGGAGTCCCTGCGCGATGCCACCGGCTCGGTCGCCGCGCTTTTCCACGAGGACCTCACGCTCATCCAGCGAGACCGGAATGCCGCCTTCTTCGCCGATGAGGATGGCGCGCGCGTGCTCGCCTGCTCGGAGATCGGCAGCGAGGGCCGCAATTTCCAATTCGCCCGCCACCTCGTACTCTTCGACCTGCCGGAGAATCTCGACCTGCTGGAGCAGCGCATCGGACGACTCGACCGCATCGGGCAAAAAGGCACGATCAACATTCACGTCCCCTACCTGAAGGGCACGGAGGAGGAGACGCGCGTGCGCTGGATGGACGAGGGCTTGGATGCCTTCCGCGCCAGCCCGCACGGTGCCGCGGAGATCCAGCGGGAACTCGCAGACTCCCTCGAAGCCGCCCTCGGAAACTCACGCAAGCTGAAAGGCCTGCTGGCGGAGACCCAGGCATGCCGCGAGCGGATCTCCGAACGCCTCGCCCGCGGGCAGGACCGTCTGTTAGAGAAATGCTCGCATCGTCCCGAGGAAGCCGCGCAGGCCGTGGCCGCCATCAAGGCGTGGGATGACGATGCGGAGTTCGAGGAATTCCTGCTCCGTCTCTTCGAGCACTGCGGCCTGCACATCGAGGAGCTGGGCCGCCGCCGCTACTTCCTGCTGCCGGGGAACCTGAAATCGGACGCCTTCCCCGCGCTGCCGAATGAAGGCATCACCGTGACGCTGGATCGCCAGCGCGCGCTGGAGCGCGAGCAGGAGGCCTTCCTCACGTGGGATCACCCGATGACCCGCGCGGCTCTCGATCTGCTGCTCGGCTCGGAGGCGGGGAATGCCACCTTTGGCATCTGGGAGTCGCCGTCCGAGAAGCGCATGCTGCTGGAGGCATGGGTGGTCGTCGAGTGCGTCGCCCCCGCCCACCTGCACGCGGAGCGCTTCCTGCCGCCCGTGCCGCTGCGCATCGCCGTGGACCACGCCGGCGGCGACCAGACCGCGGATGCCTCGCTCGCCTCGGCGAAGCTGCGCCGCGGCGACCCGGCCGCCCTGCTGCGGAATGAAGCCGTGAAGCGCAAGGTGCTGCCCGCCATGCTCGACCGCGTCCGCGAGCTGGGCACCGAGGCCAGCCGCGCCGTCATCGACCGCGCCATGCAGGCCATGCGTACCCAGCTCGACAGCGAGATCAACCGCCTGAAGGACCTCGCCGCCGCGAACGACCACGTGCGCCCCGAGGAAGTCGCCGCACTCGTCGCCCGCGAGGTGGAACTCGCCACCGCCATCACGAACGCCCGCGTCCGCGTCGATGCCGTGCGCCTCGTCTGGAAGGCCCCGGCCGTGTGAGATCAGACACTCGGAGCGCCGGTCATTAGACCGGCCCGAAGCCACCCGCGAAGCTGATAGAGACCCGGTGCCATAGTGGTCCGCATCGCTCCGCGTGCGGCGAAGCCATATGGCGGAGGGCTTTAACTTCGGCTCTTGGAGGACGAGAGGGAATGCGGACTTCATTGATGACTTCCCCACCGGCGCACCGCACGCTGAGCGATGCGGACCACGATGCCGGGACGATGCACTTGGCGGGTGATGTATCCGGGCAGCTCCATGGCTGCCGATGCAGCCTTCACTCCATCTTCTCAAGCTCCCTACCCGCGTCGATCTGCAAGCGCTCCTCCGCGGTGGGTTCCACCGTCCGGACACAGGAAGCAAGGGGCAAAATCGCCAGACCAATCAGGATCGCACGGAGCATGTGCCATCCTCCCACGCCGCGGCGCGGGTCCAAGCACGAAAGTGAGGTGACGCAGGCGCGCAACTACAGCAAGTAAGTCACCTCGCCCTTGCTGTCGAATTTCAGGCTGCCGGCTTTCAGCAACTCCTCCACCACCTTCTCCGCCTCCTCCTCGCCCGCGTCCTTATCGAGCATGCTCTTGGCGTGGCTCACCAGCGTGGACTTCTTTTTCGGGCGGTTCTTCGCGGACTTCTTCAGGTTCCGCAGGAATTTCTCCGCGCCGTAGGAAATGGCGGACGCCTCCGCTTCCTCATCGCTCTCCGGCACCCGGCCGGAGCCGTTCGTCGCCGGGCCGCCGTTCAGATCGCCTGTCCGCGAGGCGGCATGATTCCCATTCTCCGCGGGCTTTGGACTCTCCAGTGCGGCCCAGCTATCATGGCGCTTCACCCGCACGCCCCGGCCTTTCAGCAGGTCCACCAGCGAGTCGAATCCCTCGTCGCGGGAGATCAGGTGGAAGATGCCACGCGGATCGGTCTGCACCGCCTGACCCAAGTGATACGCCAGCACGAAGTCCAGGGCATTCTTCCCCGGCCTCGGGCTGCGGATCATCTTCACCGCCTGCGAGTTCTGCAACAACCGCTCCACCATGCCCACGTCCAGCTTCTTGTGCAGGGGACCGAGGAAGAGGTACACGATGTGGTCCTCCCGCCCGAGCACGGGCAGGTCCTTCTCCTTCACATTTTCAAAATCCACGAAGAAGTGGTTCACCGGGGAGCTGGCGGGGTCGGAATGCATGGGGAAGCTTCAGTCTAACAGCAAGTCGCCTCTGACGCCACAAGTAGCTTCGATCTTTCAACCATCGCCGCCTCCTCGCGCGTTGACGGATTTCAAAGCGGGTCCTCCGCGGATTCACGATTCTTCCTGAGTTGCTTCAGGCCGGCTCGGAAAATGCGGGTCACGAAAGCTTCGTTGGTCTCCTCGGACTTGAACTCCTCCACTTCCCGGAGCTCATCCGGCTCGATGTAGACGCGAATATGGCGCGCGTTCTCTGCCTGGAGATAAGCCGCATATTCCTCATCGGAGCAGCTGATGGATGCAATAGGTTGGTAAACCATGAACGACTCCCCCTCGGCAATCCGATGATGGAGCCGCCCGCTGTAGAACACCTCATGCCGCACGACAGCAAAGTCGCACTGCAGTTCGGCAATGATCACCGGACCCTCCACGACCTCGCCGTCTCCCACCTTCCATCGTGCGAGCTTCCATTTGTCAAACCGAGCCGGCACGAGCCCCGCCATCAGCTGGCTCGCATATATGGGTATCCTGTTCATGACGCAGTGCTCTAACCGATGAACCGGAAATGTCACCACTACCTTCGTTCCCTCAGGAAAACCATATCTCGCCCTGCACACCCAGATGGGCTTCCCGCACCTGTTAGAGCTGGTCCGCCACCGCCTCCGCGATTGGCGCGATGGGGATGGTGGTCTCCTCGTAGCGGATCCTTTCCGAGGCGCGGAAGTCCGGCAGGAAGACCTTGCGCTCCAGCTCCCGCAGCGTGGCGGGGTCGGAGAAGGCGATGTTCAGCTCGCGGTTGATCCTCATGCTGAGGATGTCGAGATTCGCCGAGCCGATCTGTGCCCAGCCGTCGCAGATCATCACCTTCATGTGGGTCATCTTCGGGTAGCGATAGACCCGCGCCCCCGCCGCGATGAGACCGCGGGCGGTGCCGAGATTCCCCACGTCCATGATGGTCGAGTCGCCTCGCGCGGGCAAGATGACGCGCACGTCCACGCCACGGCGGGCCGCCGCCTCCAAAGCGATGGCGATGTCATCGTGGGCGAAGTAGGGATTCTCGATCCAGATGCGCTTCTTCGCGGCACGGATGCCCAGCAGTGTCGCCTTCAGCACGTGCTCCTGCCCGGCCGCGGCATCCGTGCGCAGCAGGCGCAGCGGCACTCCGTCCGCCACCGGCTTCGGCTCCCGGAAGAACCGCGGCTTCTGAAACATCGCCAGGTCGCCCCACGGTCCCGCCTTCCGCCACGCCCGGCTGAATTCCCGCTGGAGCGTCCCCACGATCGGGCCCTCCACCTTCACCATCAGGTCGTGCCACTCCGAGTAGTACTCGCGGCCCATGTTCATGCCGCCCATGAAGGCGACGCGGTGGTCGAAGACGAGCAGCTTCGTGTGGTCGCACACCAGCCACGGATTCAGCGTGCGGCGCACCTCCAGCTCCGAGTCCTTTTTCAAATACGCGGCGATGTCCGGCGGCGGGACAAATCCCGGCGGTGCGGGCGTCTCGGGTGCCGCGGTGTGGGCGAAGGTGCTGCCGAGATCGTCGAAGAGGATGCGCACCGGCACCTTTTCCGCCTTTGCCTTCAGGCGGTCGGAGTACTTCACCGCGATGTCATCGTTGTCGTAGATGAAGAACTGCATGTCCACCCGGTGCTGGGCGGCCTCGAGTTGGCGGTCGAATTCCGGGAAAAATCCCGGCCCGTCCACCAGCCACGTCAGCCGCCCGGTCTCCGTCTCCGGCAGCCCCGAGCGGTCGAGCAGCGCCTCGAATTCAGGCGTTCCCGGCACCTCGGTCGGCGGCGGGGTCAGCTCCAGGCGGACGGGGATATTCCCGCTCACGATCTCCTTTGGCCGGTGCCAGAAGACGGCGAGACCGGTGCGCACGGTGGTGTAGGGCTGGCGCACCGCGGCCAGGGTGGTCGCGCGGAAGGCACTCACCACCAGTTGGGTATTCCCCGTGACAGGGTCGCTGGCCGCCGGACGACGGTCCGTGGAGCGGTCGGCATTCGAGTGCAGCGAGGCGCAGGCGGAGAAAAGCAGCGGGGAGAGGGGCAGGAGCAGCCGGGGCACCCGCCGGGAGAATGACAGCATCCACCAATCAAGCCGGGGACAGCCGTCTTGCAAGGCGGGCTTTCGTGTCATTGCCCGGCGTTCTTTTTCCCACAAATCCAAGGAGTGACGCCCCTGCCACTCATTCGGCTTCACGCCCCGGCATCCGTGCTGCTTCACTGGCCGCGCCGATGACTGAACCCCAGCCGACCCGCGAACAGCTCCGCCTTGAAGGCTTCGAATTGATCGATGACACCCTCGCCTTCCTGATCGGCTGTCTGGGGGATGCCCTGAAAAGCATGGGCGAGGAAGCCCTGCTCCCCTACCTGCCGTGGTCCGGCACCGTGCCGGACAGCCACCCGCCGGAGGGCACCCAGCAGCTCTACTCGATCGGCTTCCAGCTACTGAACATGGTGGAAGAACGCGTGGCCGCCGCGATCCGCCGCGAACGCGAAAAGGTGCTCGGCGCCGGCTCCATCCGCGGCCTCTGGCCCCGCGCGCTGCGCGACATGACGTCGCTCGGCCTGGGGCCGAAGGAAATCCTGGAAGTGCTGGCCGAGGTGGACGTGCAGCCCGTACTGACCGCCCACCCGACCGAGGCGAAGCGCGCCTCCGTCCGCGAGCGCCACCGCGCGCTCTACGAGGAGCTCGTCCGCAACGAATACCCGAAGTACACGGACCGCGAGCGGAACCGCATCCGCGAGCGCATCGTGACCGCACTGGAGACGCTGTGGCGCACGGGAGAAATCCACCTCGTCCGCCCGGACATCTTCCGCGAGCTGCGGGATGCCATCCACTACCTCCGCGACCTTTTCCCCGCCGCGCTGAACCGCCTCGACATGCACTTCACCGAGGCGTGGCGCGACGCCGGCTTCCCGCTGGAGATGCTGCGCGCCGCCGGGAACATCCCGCGCCTGTCCTTTGGCTCGTGGATCGGTGGCGACCGCGACGGCCACCCGCTCGTGACGCCGGACGTGACGGGCAAGGCGCTGGAAATGATGCGCCGCGCCGCCTTCCAGCTCATCAAGCGCGAGGTCGAGCAGACCGCCGGGCAGCTCACCCTCTCCCGCCAGCTCAATGAGATCCCGGACGCGCTCGAGCGCCGCATCGACGAGATCACCTTCTCCCTCGGCGACGAGGACGTGGCAAACGACCTGCACGACCGCCACCACGAGGAGCCGTGGCGCCACCTCGGCGGCCTGATCGCAGCCCGCCTGCAGCGCCAGATCGACGGGAAGGACGGCTACAGGACGCCGAAGGAACTCGACGCCGACCTGGAGCTGCTGGCCACCGGCATCCGCGGCACCGGCTGCGCGCTCATCGATGAACAGCTCATCCGCCCGCTGCGGCAAAAGCTGGATATCTTCGGCTTCCACCTCGCGCTGCTGGACGTGCGGCAGAATTCCGAATTCCACGACAAGGCGATCTCGCTGCTGCTTTCCGCGGCCAGCATTCCCGAGGGCGACAGCTACGCCTCGTGGCCGGAGGAGAAGCGCCTCGCCTTCCTCATGGAGGAGCTGAAGTCCCCGCGCCCCTTCCTCCACGACACCGCCCGCATCGGCGGCGAGGCGGATCTGGTGCTCGATTGCTACCGAGTGCTGGTGAAGCACCGCGCGGAGTGGGGCGATGCGGGCCTCGGCGCGCTGATCGTCTCGATGACGCGCCAGCTTTCCGACCTGCTCGGCGTCTTCCTGCTGGCCCGCGAGGCCGGCCTGATGGAGCACGATGCCGAGGGCTCGTGGTGCGCGCTGGAGGTGGTGCCGCTCTTCGAGACGATGGACGATCTCGACCGCTCGCCCGGCATCCTCGGCCCCTTCCTCGATCACCCCATCACCCGGCGCACGAATGCGATGCGCGCCGGCACCGGCAAGCCCAGCCAGCAGGTGATGCTCGGCTACTCCGACTCGAACAAGGACTGCGGCATCCTCGCCGCGCAATGGGCGCTCCACCGCGGGCAGGAGGCACTGACCGTGACCGGCAACGAGCACGGCGTGAAGCTCTGCTTCTTCCACGGCCGCGGCGGCACGATTTCCCGCGGCGCGGGTCCCACGCATTGGTTCATGGCCTCGCTCCCACACGGCGCGATGAGCGGGGAATTCCGCATGACGGAGCAGGGCGAGACGATCGCCCAGAAATACGCGAACCTCGCCAACGCCACCTACAACCTGGAACTGCTGCTTGCCGGTGCCGCCATCACCACCGCGACGCACCGCCACACCGAGCCAAAGGCGGACCCCGCCGAGCCCTTCCTGCCCTTCCTCGCGGAGAAGAGCCAGCAGGCCTACCAGGCGCTACTCCGCACGGACGGCTTCATCGACTTCTACCGCCAAGCCACGCCGATCGATGCGCTGGAGAACTCCCGCATCGGCTCCCGCCCCGCACGCCGCACCGGCAAGAAGGGCCACTCGATCGCCGACCTCCGCGCGATCCCGTGGGTCTTCTCATGGACCCAGGCGCGCTTTTACCTGCCCGGATGGTTCGGCGTCGGCTCCGCGCTGGAGGCGCTGCAAACCACCACGCCCGGTGAATTCCAGGCGCTGAAGGACGCGCTGAAGAAGTCCACCTTCCTCGGCTACGTCTTCACGAACGTGGAAACGAACCTCGCCTCCGCGAACCTCGACCTGATGAACGAGTATGCCTCGCTGGTGGAGGACCCGGCGCTGCGGGCGAGATTCATGGACATCATCGTCGCGGAATTCCACCGCACGCGCGATCTCCTGGAGAGCCTCTACGACGGCCACCTGAATGGCCGCCGCCCGCGCATGGCGAAGACCCTCGCCATCCGCGAGGCCCCGCTGAAAACGCTGCACCGCCAGCAGATCGCCATCCTCCGCGAATGGCGCAGACTTGTGGCCGACGAGAAGGAAGCCGAAGCCGAGGCGATGTTCCCGAAGATGCTGCTCTCCATCAACGCCATTGCCTCCGGCCTCCGCACGACGGGCTGAAAGATGGTTTCGCGCAGACGCGTGACCCTCTACCACCGCGTAGCGGTGAAGGACGGTAGCCGTGGGTTTCAACCCACGGATGAGGACCGGCGTGCGCAACGTGTCGCGTAGCGACACCGGAACCCCACGGGCGGACCGCCCTCCGGATGCCGATCCGCACCGGGCCGGTTCCTGTGTCACGACGTGACACCATGCGGACCACGCCCCGGGGTCCGTGGGTTGAAACCCACGGCTACCCTCCTTGACCGCTACGCGGTCCCGCGCGATCTGTCCGCCACAGTCCGCGACCGCCGGATTCGTTCAGCGCGACGACATCCTTGTTATAAAAGACATTCGACCCAAGCCGCCCCGATCCCACGAGCGACTCCAACTGAACCGACAGCACTCCCGCGCGCCCCTCCAACTCGTCACCGCTCGCTCCACCGACCCGCCTGCCTTTCCACCGATCACTGGTCACTGATCACCCGGCACACTGTCTTCCCCCCCGCTTCCCGCATGCTCAGCCTACCCACACGGCATTAGCCGCCCGGCGATTCCATGGCAGGATGGGGACGTGAAAGCGAACACGAACACCGACCTCAACATCCGCCGCTCCGGCGAGCGCGGTCATGTGAACCACGGCTGGCTCGACAGCCATTTCACCTTTTCCTTCGCCGACTACTACGATCCCGCGCACATGGGCTTCCGCTCGCTGCGCGTCATCAATGACGACCGCATCGCCCCGCACGGCGGCTTCCCCACGCACCCGCACCGGGACATGGAAATCTTTTCCTACATCCTGGAGGGCAGCCTCGCCCACCAGGACAGCATGGGAAATGCTCGCGTGCTGAAGCCCGGCCAGATCCAGCTCATGAGCGCGGGCAGCGGCGTGACCCACTCGGAATTCAATCCCTCCGGGAGCGAGACCGCCCACCTGCTCCAGATCTGGCTCCTGCCCCGCCAGCGCGGCCTCCAGCCCCGCTACACCGAGTGGACCCCCACCCCGGAGCAGGAGTCGGCATCGAAGGTGCTCGTCATCTCGCCCGATGGCCGCGACCACTCCGCCACCATCGCCCAGGATGCCGACATCTACCGGCTGAAGCTCCAGCCCGGCGAAACCGTCACCCACGCCCTCTCGCCCGGCCGCGGCCTCTGGCTCCACGTCATCCACGGCGAGGCGGAACTGAACGGCGCGGGAATTTTTCCCGGCGATGCCGCCTCCAGTGAACGCGCCGGAGACTACACCCTCACCGCCACCTCCACCCCGGTCGAGGCGCTGCTCTTCGACCTCGGGGTCTGAAAATCACCTCCCGTCTCGTCATTCCAACCATCGTTTGCCAATTTCCATCGAACCTCTAACGTCTCCCGTCATTCCATGAAAACCAACATCCTGACCGTCCCCGCCGCCATCTTCGCCCTGACCCTGGTCTCCTGCGAGAACCCGGCCGACAAGACCGAAGCCGCAGCCGTGAAGGACGCGGTCGAGAAGACCGAAACCACCACCGACACCGCCGCGGGCACGAAGTATGTCTTCACCCCGGAGTCGAAGGTCGAATTCACGGGCTCCAAGGTCACCGGCAAGCACGACGGCGGCTTCAAGACCTTCACCGGCCACTTCACCGTGAAGGACGGCAAGCCCGTGGGCAACGACCACAAGGTGGTGATCGACATGAACTCCACCTGGTCCGACTCCGACAAGCTCACCGAGCACCTGAAGGCCCCGGATTTCTTCGACGTGGAGAAGTTCCCGCAGACCACGTTTGACGTGACCGAGCTGACCGCCGGTGAGAACGGTGCCTACACCGTCGCTGGCAACTTCACCCTCCACGGCGTGACGAAGAACATCACCTTCCCTGCCACCGTGACCGAGAGCGGCGACACCGTGACGATCAAGGCGGAGTTCGACATCAAGCGTAAGGACTTCGGCATCGTCTACCCGGGCAAGGCCGAGGACCTCATCCGCGACGAAGTCGTGATCCGCCTCGACCTCACTGCCAAGCCGGGCGCCTGATTTTCCCCGGAACATACCTCCCGAGCGGCCCGGAGCACGTCTCCCGGCCGCTTTTTCGTGGAGTCAGGGCCCGGCCTCGACATCCGCCGGGGCCATCCGTCAGCATCGCGGAAAGCCATGCCCATCGATCTCACCGACCGCATCCAGCTCTTCCGCCAGGCGGGCCAGCAGCTCGCAGACGCCTCCTCGCCGGAGGACGTGGCCACCCTGCTCCGCGTGTGGGTCACCTATCCCCTGCCAGCGGATGCGGAGGCCATCCCCGGCACCACCGGCGGCGAGGCACTGGAGCGCTACCGGGTCACCCCCGCCTCCCCGAGCATCACCGCGCTGGTCTCGACTGACATCCCGGCGGCGGAGACCTGGGATCACCCCGTGACCCACCTGGACGCCGCCACGGTGGACCTGCGGCTCATTTCCTTCTTTGACTGGGAAGTCTCCGCCCCCCGGCCCTTCCAGTACCTGCGCGCCCGGATCATCCGCGCGGACGATCCGGTGCTGACCGGCCGCGATGCCCTGCTGGAAGCCGCCGACTGCCGCGTGGAATACCTCGACTGAGGCGCGGCCCATGGACGCCTGGGTCATCATCGGGGTCACCCAGACGGCACTCCTCTGCGCGGGCACCGTCATTTCCCTGATGTGGATTTGCCGGAAGCTGGAGGACGCCGCGGCGGCGCGGATGCTCGGCCCGCTGCTCATCCTGCAGGCCCTCTGCGCCGCCCTGCTCGGCTATCTGGTCGGCATGGAATGGTTCATCGCGCACTACAGCGGGGCGAAATACATCCCGGACACGCCCCGGCTCGACGGGCCCTTCTGGTGGATCTACGCGATCCTTTTCGCCTCCTGCCTCGCCCCGCTGGTTTTCCTCGTGCCAAAGCTCCGGCGCTCGATGCCGCTGGTGACGGGGATTTCCCTCTTCTGCTTCGCGATTTTCGGCGGGATCGTCCTCGCGATGGCACTCTGAGGCGGCGGGATTGATTTTCCGATGTCCGAAGGACTTGGCCACCGGCGCATTCCGTGCTAACAGTCCCGTCCTCTCTCGTCCCCAGCATGATGACCTCGCTGCTGTCCCGCATCGCCATCGCCGCCACAGGCCTGACCCTGATCTCCTGCGGCCCCACGAATATCATCACGAAGACCCCGCCCACGGCCCAGAAGGCCGAGCACGTCCTCTACCAATGGTATGACGACGCCGGCCCGGGCGAGGTGAAGGTCCTCATCAAGCTCTCCGAGCAGCAGGCATTCTTCACCCGCGGCGGACGGGACATCGGCTGGTGCTTCGTCGCCACCGGCAAGGAAGGCCACGGCACCCCCGCGGGCACCTACAAGATCACCGAGAAGATCGTGGACAAGCACTCGAACCGCTACGGCTGGATCGAGGACGAGTGGGGAAATGTCACCAATGGCGACGCCACCCCGCGCACGAAGGTGCCGCCCGGCGAGCGCTACGTCCCAGCCCCCATGCCCTACTGGATGCGCCTCACCAGCTACGGCATCGGCATGCATGCCGGTGTCATCCCGAAGCCCGGTGAAACCGCATCCCACGGCTGCATCCGCCTGCCAAAGGACTTCGCCCCCGTGCTCCACCACGCGGTGAAGGTCGGCACGCCGGTCACGATCTCTTACTAACGGCGGACAGACGCACGGAAGCTATGGCTTCCCGCCCGTCAGCTTCCATTTCAGCAACGGCAGGGCGACCTTGCCGAGACCTTGCGCAACCGGATGAACCCCGTCCGGGACCCAGGCTCGGAATGCGGCAAGGTCGCCCTGCTGCAGCGCCTCCCAATTCGGCTCGTGATCCACGAGCATCAGCCCGCGCTCCGCGGCGACGCTACGATACATCTCGTAGTAGGCGGCCAGATCCGGACGCAGCGTGGCGGACTGGTTGCTGCCGGACGGCGAGTCCCAGACCGTATTCATCGTCTGGAGGATGACCTCCGCCTGCGGATTCTGCGCGAGGATGGAGTCGATCATCGAGACCAGGTTCGCCCGCGCCTGCTCCACGCTGAGCTGCGGCGTACCATCGCTGTAGCGGAAGGCATCGTTCATCGCGAACTCGATGAAGACCACGTCAGGCTGGTGGGCCAGCACCTTTGACTGGAGCTGGGCGACCCCCTCCGCGGAGTTTTTCCCGCTGAGACCGCTGTTCACCACCGTGAGCAGGCCGGGATACTTCGTGGAGAGCCATGAATTCATCTGGGAGACCCAGGCACCGCCCGCGGTGAGGCTGGTGCCATAGACCACCACCTTCCGCGGCTGGCCGGACTCCAGCGCGGAGATCAGCCCCGAGGGCGTCCCCTGCAGTGCCACGCGATAGAAGCGCCGCGGCCCGTCCTGCGGCACCGCGAGCTGGAAATCCTCCAGCAGCTCCCACGCGGGACCACCCTCGATGCGAAAGCCATACAGTCCCGGCGTATAGGTGGAGCCCGCGATGCGCAGGTCGTGGATCTCCCCGGCGGAATGCAGGTCGAAGAACTCCGGATGCCGCTTCACCGCATCGATGAATGCCGTGTCCGGCGACATGGGATCGAGCCCCAGCTCCAGCTCGCGCAGGTCGCTCATCCCGTCGAAGTCGCTGTCGTCGTCCTCCGCCACGGTGGAAAATCCCACCGCATCGGCGATGACATAGCCGTTCACCCCGGTCGTCTTCACGATCACCTGCTGCACGCCGCTGAAGTAGCCGAGCAGGTTCCATTTCCCGCCATTGGACCGCTGATCTACGGTGACCGTCGTACTTCCACCCGCGGTCACGATCTCCACCGGCACGTTCGACGCGCGGTTCGAGTGCGAGGTCCACCGCAGGAAGACGCGCTGCATCCCCGCCGTGCCCGCCGGTGCCGCATAGGCCACCTGCTTCGCACCCTGGCCCGCATTGTCATTGTGCAGGTAGTCGCTGCCGAGGAAGCCGGAGGAGGAGCTGGCCGCGATCCATGCCCCGGTGGCCGTCACCTGCCCGGCATCCGTATTGTCCACGACCGCCGTCGGGAAGCCCACGGCCGGCGCACCGAGCGCCTGTCCCGCAGCGAGCAGCACCGGACGCAGGCGCGAGTAGGGCACCTGCTGCACGGTCAGCCCGTCATCCAGCGCCATGTCCGCCGCGAGCGCCGCGGACTGCGCGAGGATCATGAAGACCGGCTCCATGCGGATGGACCCGAAGGCCATGTGGCTCGCGGAAAGGCTCCACGGCACCAGCAGGTTCGGGCATTCCCCGGCCTTCGGCACGATGGACCGGTAGGAGACCGGGTAAGCATTCGCCACCGGCATCTGCACGTCGCCCTCGTTCTTCACCATGCCATTCTTCACCTGGCGCTGCACGTGGTGGGAGTCCATCGCGTAGGCGGCGAGGCCCACCGAGTCCGGAACCACGACGCTGCCGTTGCAGTGGCTCTCGTTCATCACGTGGTCGGAGACCATGCGCCGTGCCTCGCGGACGTAGAGCTGCCACGGCCAGTTGCCATTGTCGGTGAATTCATCGGCAGGCAGGCCCCACTTCGCGTATGCATTGCGGATAGACGCGGGCACCCGCTCGTGGTTCTGCAGCGTCCAGATCAGGCCGCGCTGCCAGTTCTCGTGCTGCTTTGCCAACGCGAGGCGCTCGTCGTGATCCAGCGTGGCCCAGTTCCAGCCGGGGCCGTAGTTCTTGCCGATGTAGTCGGTGGAGATACCACCCGTGTTGTTCGAGTCCGTCTTGCGGTTCGGCATCAGGTCGAGCTTGAAGAAGCCCGTCGTCTGACCCGCGGCGATCGAGCGGAAGACCAGCTCGTAGTCCGCCTCGTTGTAGCCCGGCGGCTGCGCGACCGCCACCCGGTTCGCCGCCACGTCCGTCAGCACCATGCGGAAGCAATACGCCTGCAGGCGCGTGTCGGCGCTGCCATCCACGCCGCCCGCATCCGGATTCACGCCGGGCAGCAGGCCGCTCGCCGGATTCCCCGGGACCACATACGGGTCGATGCCGTCGCGGAGCTGGTTCTTCGTCGCGCGTGCCGATTGGATGCCGCTGTAGGTCTCGCCATGGGTCGCATTTGCCTCGCGGCCGATGGTGAAGCTCACGCCCGCGCCGGGCAGCAGGTCGCCCTCGTAGCTCGCGTCGATGAAGATCTTCCCCGCGAACTCGCGGCCGTCCTCCAGCTTCAGCCGCTCGATCTTCCCGCCGTCCATAACCACGCCATCGTCCAGGTCGAGACGACCGGTGATGACCTGCACCTGGGCCTCCGAGATCATCGCGCTGAAGACCGCCTCCGCCACCTTCGGCTCGAAGACCGAGGCGACCTCGGTGGTCGCATTGAAGGCCGGTCCGCCCTGCCCCGCATTGCCAAAGCTCGCGCGCGTCTGCCAATTCCACGCGCTGCCCTGCTGGTAGTGCTGGTACACGCGGTGGTAGAATTCGCGGCTGAGCCCGCCGAGGATGGAGCTCTCGCCAAGATCCGTCCAGCCGAGCCCGCTGGTCGTGAGACCGCCGAGGTGCTGCGTCGGCGAGATGAGGACCACGGAGCGGCCCGACTTCGCCACCTGCACGGCGGCGATCACGCCGCCGGATGTGCCGCCATACACGACGACGTCACGGGACACGGGATCGGCCGCCACGGCGGGCAGCGGGAAACAGAGGGATACGGCAAGGATGAGGATGCGGTTCAAGGCGTGTCGAGGTTGGTGCGATGGAAGTCGTCTGCCCGCACGGCGGCGTGCGGCGGGTGATGCCGGATTACTACATTCATAGTATCACGGGCTTGCAGGAGTGATGCGGAGGAACTGCTTTCCCGGGGGGATCATGACCTGGCGGTTGAAAGTTTCGAGCACTCGCCACGAGACGAGGTTCTCGCCGTGCTGGACCTCGAAGATCAGGTTCACCGGCCCCTCGCCCTCTTTCCCGAGCACCACCCCGCCATTCCCCTGCGCCAGGATGCCGGCGCGGTCGTGGAGGCCGAACCATCCGGGATTCGCCCGGATGGCGGCAATGAGCGCGGAGTCGTCCACATTCGGATTCAGGCCCAGCACGGCTTCCTGCGCATCGGTGAGGCCGTCGCCGTCGCTGTCGGGACCGCCCGCCGGATCGTGCGGGGCCACATCGGCGAAGGTCTCGCCGACGCGGAGCTCGTCCACCAGGAGCGTCGCGCCGTCCTCCCCGGCGATCCTCACCCGGTCGATGTCGAAATTGCTGCCGCTGATCACGGCATCCGGCGAGGACGGGGTGCCGGCCAGTACCGGATCGAGGAAGAGGTCCACCCGGTCCGCGCCGCCCGCACCGCCGCCCTTGGTCAGCTTCAGCACCACGAAGTGCGTCGTGCCGAAGTCGCCCTTCTGCGTGTTCACGCTGTTGTTCGCCGTGAGATTGCTGGTGAGCGAGATCTGCGACGTGGTGGTCGTGCTGGGATTGCTGACGGTGAAGACCTGCTGCGACGCACGATAAAAGGACACGCCCTCGAACTTCCTGTTAGAAGCGGGGAGCCGCCACAGGAAGGAGATCCACACGTCATTCGTCACGCCGCTTCCCAGCACGCGCAGGCTGCGGGTGGTCGCCGTGCCCGTGGTGTCGGCGCATCGCCCCGTCGCATCCAGCACATTGCCCAGCGCATCGGTGAAGCCCAGGCCGTCGGCACCGGCGACGCCGGATTGCCCGTCCTGATACCAAGCACCGGCCCACCCACCGCCGCCATCGCGGGAGGTCAGCGCCGAGCCGGCACCGTAGTCGAATGACTCGTGCGCCAACGGCGCCGCATGGCAGGGCAGGATCAGGCCGATGGCAGCCAGGTGAAAGCACGGGCGCTTCATGTCACGGGGCTTGCTCGATTTTCACGCGGAGGAAGCCCTTGCCCGAGAGGCCTTCGGAGGCATCGAGACGGAAGCGGCGGTACTCGTAGTCCGATGGCAGTCCGGCGGGACCCGAGGCAGGCGCGGCCTCGCTCGTGGCGCTGCCGGGGAAGACCAGATCGAGCGATCCTTCAATCGTGTATTTCACGCCATCCGAAATGGCAGACAGCGGGGAGCCCGAGAAGACCGGCGAGCCGCCCGCCTTGCGCACCGCGAGCGTGAGCGTCAGTTCCTTCTGCCCGTTGGCATTGGTGTCCTCCAGCGCCACGACGTGATGACCATTGTCGGAGCCATCGTCGGGATCGCCGTTCAGGGCGAACTCCGTGAGATTGTCACGACCGTCGCCATCCGGGTCCGCACCCTTTCCGATGATGGCAGGATCGGTCACGCCGGGAAAACGGGCGCTGATCCACGCATCGAAAGGAGGCTGCACGCCCCCGCCGACGACCGTCAGTGCTCCCGTGGACTCGGTGAAGGTCCACTCGGAGCCACCCGCCGAGAGCTTCCAGATCCCGGAGTCCACCGGGGTCTCGGTGAAGGGTGCGGAGGAACCTGCCACCGAGAAGGTGGTGCCAAAGGTCGCGCTCGCTAGGCTGCCCACCTTCACCAGCGTCCACGAATTCCCCGTGGCAACGGAAGCGCCGGACACGTCGATGCGGAGGATGCCATCGTAGTTGAGGGTGCCCGCACCGCCGACCGAGTTCGTGATCCCGTTCGTGGTCGGGTGGAAGAGCAGCTCGCCACCATCGCCGACGATCAGGTGGGCACCGGCATTGATGACCGTGTCGGCCGTGTGGGTATTGTCACCCGTGAGCGTCTGCGTGGCAGTGCCGCCGATGACGAGCTGCACGGCATCCCGGATGATCCCCGGGAAGGTGCTCGCCGCCGTAGGATTGAGCGTGAGGGTGGACAGGGTGCTTCCGGAATTCTGGACGACGGGCGGATGCGTGCCGCCCACACCACCGAGTCCCGCGGCGGTCTGATTGAATCCCGCGAGGTCAAAAGTAGGCGAACCGGTCAGGCTCGCCGTGTTTCCCACGATGAGGTCCACGGTGGTTGGCAGCTTGTTGTCGCCGCCGATCTTCACCACGCCTCCGTTCGAGTAGATGCGGGTGGCACCGGTCCATGAGCCGCTGCCTGCGATGGTGATGGAGTCGGAGGGACTGTCACCCGCGCGGAAGTAAGGGCTCATCCCGGCGATCGCTTCGGAGATCGCACCCGTCAGCGTGAGCGATGAACCATTCTGCACGCCGATGCGCGTGGTGCCGCTGGCTCCCGCGGTGCCGGTCAGCACAATGTCGCCCGCCCAGGTATTCGCCCCCGCATTCGACTGCAGTGCGCCGCGTTGGTTGAGCGCGCCGGTGTAGAAATAATTCTGCGCGGTCTGACCCGGTCCTGCGAGGGTGAGGATCTGGCCGCTGCCATCCGTGACGCCTCCGGAGAGCATGAAGGTGGCACCATTCGAGACGCTGATGCCTCCCGTGGTGTTATCCGCCACATCCTTCACCACCGCTCCACCGCTTACCGAGAGCAGCCCGGCATACGAGTTGCTGGCATTGGAAAACCGCGCGATGCCCGAGCCGCTCTTCACGATACCCGTGGCACCGGTGATCTCGCCGGTGCCGGTGAAGTGATACGCGGCCGTGTCGAAGTCGCCGTTGTTCGTGATGCTCACCGAATGCGGGGCGAATGCAGCGGTGAGGTTCACCGTATTGATGCCATCGACCGGCTCATCGAGATTCGGGAAGATCACGCGCGCGGGTTCGGCGTAGGCCTGCGAATTGCCGTTCCAGTTGAGGGATGTCGTGTCCCAGTCGCCGTCACCGTTCCACCAACTGAATTCCACCGGCGTGGCGGCAGCCGGAGTGATCTGCGCCATGTTGAGGAATCCGCGCAGCTCCGTCTGCGTGCCATCCACGGCCACATAGATCGACTGCCCGGCAGTGACCGTCACGGGGATGGCCACATAGCTTTCACCCGCGGTGAAGGTCCCGTACTGCCCCGCATAGGCTGCGGTGGTGTAGGTCGTATTTGACTGGAATGCGGAGGACGAGAAAACGAAATCGGTGAAGGTGCCCGAAAGCGGCTCGGCGGTCGCGTGGAAGGTCATGCCGGAAAGGCTCGCGGTATTCGAGTTCGTGTTCCGGCCCATCAGGTACACGATGTAGTCGCCCGCAGCCAGGCCATCGACGCGGAAGCCGATGGCGGCACCCGTCCCGCCGAAGAATCCATCGCGCCCCACGGCCGAGGAAGCGAGACGGCTATCCCCGTAGATGGATCCGGGTGCGAGCATGCTCTGCCGGCCCGCGGTGCCGCCGCCGTTCCCGATCAGGGTGAGCGTCGAGATTGCGGTGGAGTAGCTGATGATGTTGTCCCCCGCGGATGCCTCCTGCCCCAACGTCAGGGTCACGCCCGTCGCGGCGGTCCCGTCGGAATAGCTGAGATCGGAGCGCGGGCTGGAAGTCGTGATGGTGTTCCAGGTCGTATCGGAAAGTGGAACGGCACCGATGGCATGCCCGGGACTGAGGGTCCGGTAGCTGCCGGTGGCGACAGGTCCGGGGCTTGCCGCGACGTTCGTTTCGGGGACGCCCGTATTGGGTGCCGGATTGCCGAAGTCGAACATGAGGCTGCTGGCCGAGAGCGAGACAGGAAAGCCTGCCACGAGGGCAAGCGACGACGCGAGGACGGGGAACGGTTTCATGGGTTTCTACCATCGCCCCCCGGTGGGTAAATCCGGCGAGCGATCACCTTGAATGCCCGCTCACCGCGGAGACTTAGCAGACGGCGCGAAAAAAAATGCGCCACCCTTCCCTCACGGACCTCCTGCCAACACGGCAAAAATCCGCCGGTTACTCCTACTTCTTTCCCGGCGTCTCAATCTCCGCTCGCTTCTTCAAATACACGGAGACTATCCGATCCTCGTCTTCCTTGTCCTTGAATCCCCGCTTCTTTTCTTCTGCGATGCACCAGTCGATGAACTCGGTGAAGACTGCTGCGCGAGACCGGTCTTTCACAGCCTCCACCCACGCCTTCATGCCACCGCGCACAGCGATGAAGTCTGTAATAGTCAGTGGAATCAGATCCTTTCCATCAGGCCCTTCACGAATTTTGTATCCCCCTGCGAAAGTGATCCCGTTGGTGAGAACGAGATACACGGCGGAGCCAACCGAATTATTCGACCACCCGGGACCGTCGGAGTTGGAAATGAAAGGCTGGTCGCTGTAGGAGTAGCGATCATCTTCCAGATGCTTGATGAGATAGGGAAATGCAGCCGGGCCCAGATCCTTCAGCTTCTTTATCGACGTCTCCACTTCCGGGGTGGAATAGCGGCCCGTGGATGACGTGAAGCCATCGGCCCATCCGCCCGGAACTTCGGTAGAGGTAGGTGCCGGGGCGGGACGAAGTGACACCAGTCCTTTCACGATCTCGTCCACGTTCTTCGAACCCGAATCCGCCACGGCCAACGGAAACTCCTTCGTCTCCGCGAATGCGAGAAGAGGGAACATGAAAGCAGCAAGGATCATTCTCATCTGGTCTCCCTATCCTCCCATCCGAAGGAAGCTGTGCGCAATCAAGAACCCGTTGGATGAAACTCCCGGTAAACGGGACAAGCGATGATCCGCCCCCCGGATTTTCACTGCTAAGTCCGGCGGCTCTGGCATCATCCTATCCCCGGACAGGAAACGATGCACGACGACCCGCCGACACCCGAGGAAGCCCACACCGCCAAGGTGCAGGGCCTTTTCGTCCAGTATCAGCCGGCGGTGCGCGGCTACATCCTCGCCATGATCCCGGATTTCTCCGTGGCGGACGATGTGATGCAGGAGACCTTTCTCACCGTGACGAGGAAGGCGGCCTCCTTCGAGATCGGCACCAGCTTCGCCGCTTGGGTGAAGACCATCGCGCGCTACAAGTCGCTGGAAGCACTCCGCGCGCGGCGCTTCGAGAGCCTGTCGGAGGAAGTGCTCCAGGCGCTCGGCGCGGAGCCCCGGGAATTCCGCGCGGATGCGGATGAGCGGCTGGCCCTGCTGCGCTCCTGCCTGAGCCAGCTCGCCCCGCAGGCGCGCCGGTCCATCGACTACCGCTACCAGAACGACCACCTGCCGCCACAGATCGCGGACCTGATGGGCTGCACCGTGCAGTCCGTGAATGTGACACTCTCCCGCGCGCGGGCTTTCCTCCGCGAGTGCGTGATGCGCAAGATGTCAGCGAATCCTTCCTGATGCCTCCATGTTCGACGAAGCACGACTTGATCGACTGATCTCCGCCCACTTCGACCGTGAGCTGACGGAGGAAGAACGACGCGAGCTGGAGGCCATGCTCCTCTCGTCGTCAAAGGCCCGGCAGCTTTTCCTGGAGCACTCGGAGTGGCACGGCCTGCTGCGCGAGCAGGCGCTGCAGGCAGGCGGCGCGTCGTTGCTCGAAGACACCGCGCCATCTCCGCCCGCACGGAAGGTGATCCCGTTTTCCCGCCGGGCATGGATCTCCGCGGGGCTCGCCGCATGCCTCGCCCTCGGGTGGTGGCTGGTGCCCTCGAAGGAGCAGCCCGGCACCGGAACCGACATCGCCTCAAAGGCCGACAGTCACAGCCACGAGGTCGCGCTGCTGGACCAGGCCTTCGACGTGGAGTGGGACAGCACCGCGTATGCGCCCGGCGAGGCCTTGCCAAAGGGCTTCATCAAGATCCGCAAGGGCACGCTCCAGCTCGACTTCTACAGCGGCGCGCGTGTCGTCTTGGAAGGTCCCGCCACGCTGGAATTGCTCTCGCCGAATCTGGCACGCCTCGACAATGGCAAGCTGACCGCAAAGGTCCCGCCGCCCGCCGAGGGCTTCACCGTGATCAATGCGAAGATGCGCGTCGTGGACCGCGGCACGGAATTCGGCATGAGCGTCACGAACGCCGACGACTGCGAGGTCCACGTCTTCGATGGCGAGGTGGAGTTGCAGGGCGAGGTGCCGGAAGCCACCGCCCGCGAGCTCTTCGAAGGACATGCCGTCTCGATCCGCCACGGGAAATCCGAGGCCTTTCCCGCGAGCCGCGAGGCCTTCACCGATCCCTCGCGCCTGATGCAGGAGACCGCCCGCGTGAATGAGGCGCAGCGGGGAGACTGGCAGACTGCTTCGCAGGCATTCAGCACCACGCCGGACCTGCAGATCCACTTCGACTTCGAGGGACTCGACCGCACGTCGATGATCCTGACGAATCGCGCCGCGGGTGCGGCGGGAAATTCCCACGGCACCATCATCGGCTGCGAAACGCTCTCCGGCCGCTGGGACAGGAAGGGCGCGCTCGGCTTTGCCAAGACCTCCGACCGCGTGCGATTCCGCGCGGAGGGCGTCACCCCGTCCGTGACCCTCATGGCATGGGTCCGCGTGGATAGCCTGCCGCTTGAGCACAATGCCCTGCTCTCCATGGCACCGGAGCAGATCGGCGAGATCCACTGGAAGCTCGATCGCGACGGGCGCATGCTGCTCGGCCTGCGGGCGGAGCCCGAGCACGCCTACCCCTCGTGGGAGCGCCTGGAGAGCCCGCCCGTCGTCACCCCGCAGGACTTCGGCCGCTGGCTGCATCTGGCCACCGTCATCGATGGCGATACCGGGATGATGAGGCATTACATGAATGGCAGCGAGGTCGCCGCGGGCAGCATGACGCGCAAGGTGCCGATCCAGCTCGGCCTCGCGAACCTCGGCAACTTCGACGCCTCCAGCCCGACCTCGCCAACCAATGGCATGGTGCGGAATTTCAACGGCCGCATCGATGAATTCGCCCTGCTCACCCGCGCGCTGACCGCGGAGGAAATCGCGGCGGCGATGCGCTGATGGCTGCGGTTTCCTTCGTCAAAGCCGCCTCGCCATGCTAGGCCATGCCGCATGAGCGAGATTCCCCAAGGCTACCACACCGTCACCCCGTCCCTCACCGTCCGCGATGGCGTGGCCGCGCTGGATTTCTACGCGAAGGCATTCGGTGCCGTGGAGGTCTTCCGCATGCCGGAGCCGACGGGGAAGATCATGCATGCGGAGTTCAATATCGGCGACTCGCGCATCATGCTCTCCGACGAGTATCCCCACCATGGCGCGCTCGCCCCTGCGGTGGGCGAGGGATGTTCCTTCATGCTCTACGTCACGGACATCGATGCCGCCTTCGAGCAGGCCATCGCTGCCGGTGCCACGGTGGTGCAAGCGCCGACCGACATGTTCTGGGGCGACCGCAGCGGCAAGGTGAACGACCCCTTCGGCTATCGCTGGACCCTCGCTTCCCACGTCCGCGACGTCTCGCCGGAAGAAATGGACGAGGCCGCGAAAACGTGGGCCGAGCAGAATCAGGCGTGAGCCGATACCACGCGCCTCCGCTGATCAACCGAGCGGAGGCGTCGTGCGGTCGTTCTCAAATCGCTTCAGCTTGCCCTCGCAGCGGGGGCAGCTCCGCCAGGCGATCCAGTCCTCGTATTGATCCGCACCGGAGCCCGAGGGCATCTTGCCGCAGTTCAGGCAATAGAGGCCTTCCTCGCGGTAGATCTTTCGCCGCACCCGCTTCTCGCCGAAGATCTGCCAAAGGAGGATCCCGATGATGGGCCACGGGGCGACGAGGAAAAGCGCCACCCCTTTCCAGCCCGTGACCCGCAGGCTCACGCCCATGAGTTCCATCGCCAGCAATGGCAGCGTGATGACGGGGATCAGCAGCCAGAAGGCCACCTTCATCTTCAGCCTCTGCACACGCAGCGGCCCGGCCAGCTTGTCCGAGACGGCGATGAGATCATTCGCCACGACCGGGTCACCAAAGGCACATCTCTCGTCGTCCATCGCAGTGGTGCTATTGGGGTGAGGTGGGAGCGGAAGGAAACCAGAATACTAGCTCCTGCGCCCCCGCTTTGGAATCACGCGATGGCGGGATCAGAGCTTCACCGCATAGACCTTGTTGCCAAGGACCGGCTCGCCGCTGTCGTGCGTGACGTAGGAGCGGCGATGGATGCCGCACAGCAGTCCGACGACGCCGAGGCAGATCATGAGGCTGGTGCCGCCGTGGCTGACGAAGGGCAAGGGCAGTCCGTCATTCGGCAGGGCCGCGGTGGTCACGGCGATGTTCACCATCGCGGGAATCACCAGCGCGCAGGTCATGCCAAGCGCCAGGCAGCGGTCGAAGAGATTCGAGGCACGGATAGCGATCGAGCAACCGCACACCGCGATGATCACGTAGCACAGCACGGTGCCGAGGGTGAATGGCAGCCCGAGTTCCTCGCCCACCACCGGGAAGATGAAGTCGCTGTAGGCGAAGGTGAGCGTGCCGAATTTCTCCGAGCCATTGCCGAGGCCGACGCCTTCCGGGCCTCCGTTGCCGAAGGCGAGTAGGGCGCGCCATTGCTGCTGGCCCTTCCCGCGCTGGTAGGTCTCCAGATCCAGCCAGGCCTCGATGCGGGAGCTTCGCACCGGATCCGACATGATGTACCAAATCGCCCCCGTGATACCGGTGACAGCGGTGGGGATGATGAAGAGAAGCCGAGTGCCGACGCAGAAGAATAACGCACCTGCCGCAACCGAGAGTGCGAGCGCGGAGCCCACGTCGGTCTCGATCGCGATGAGCGCGACCGGCAGCCCCACCAGCATGCCGGGCAGCACGAAGCCGCGCCAGAAGGTGTGAACCTCCGTCTGCCAGCGGGCAAACCATCCGGCCATCGCGATGAGCGCGATCACCTTTGCCAACTCGGATGGCTGGAAGGTGCCGATGCCGGGAACCCTGATCCAGCGGTTCGCCCCGAGGTACTCGACTCCCACGCCGGGAACGAAACACAGCACCAGCAATACGCACGCAAAGGCGAGTGCCCACGGCCACGCCCGGCGCAGCCAGATCGGATCCAGCTTCGCCGCGATGAACGCCGCGATCAGGCCGACCACCGCATACTTCGATTGGTCGATGACAAAGGCATACGGCGTCGCCGCGCTTTTCACCCACGCTCCGGTACTGGTCAGCATGACCAGCCCGAGCGAGACGAGGGCGGCTACGGCGGTGCAAAGGAGGATGGAAGCGCTGCGATTCATGGCGTTGGGGGGGAGAGAGCGCTGACGACCGACGGCGGGGAGAGAGGATCAGGGCACTTTCAGATTCATGCCCGGCTTCAGCTTGCGCGGGTCGGAGATGCCGTTCGCCTTCATGATGGCATCCGGCGTGGTCTTGTGTGCCTGGGCGATTTTCCAGAAGGTGTCACCGGACTTCACCTTGTAGCTGCGGTTCATCGCGGACGTCTGGGCCTGCGGCTTCACCGGGGTGGATGGAGCAGCTTGCGAGGCGGCGGTCTCGCGCTGGACGCGCGGCTTGAAGACGGTGCCGGAGCTTGCGGCAGCGGTCTCGACCATCGGGGCGTTGCGGATCTCGTCCATCACCACCGGGGTCGGGGCAGGGGCGGCTTCCTCGTTCGGCATCGCATCCGCATTCTCCAGCACGACGCTGCCATTGCGGGCGGCGATGAGTTCCTGCGGCTCCAGCGCGGTGATTGCCTGCTGCGGGATGCGCAGGATGCGGCTCGGGCGGATCTCGATGTTATTGTTCGCCTCGCGCAGCGCCTGCTCGCTCACGCCCTTGTCACGAGCGATGGAGGCGTAGGTCTCACCGGCCTTCGGCTGGTAGGGCTCGTCGTTCTTGTCGATCTTCGGCAGCGGCTCGCCGGCATCGCGCAGTTGCTTGGCCGGCACGATGGCCGAGCCTTCCTGCACGATCACGGAGTCCTTCTCGAACCACTTGCTGTGGGCGAAGATACCACCGATGGCGATGACGTGGATGATGAGGATGACCACCAGCGCACGGGCGATGCCCAGGTTCGGCACGTCGCCATCGGCATCCGGCATCGGCGCGGACACGGCGACCTTCTGCTGCTTGCGGCGGACGTTGGCGAAAAGCTTGCGGAAGACCGGCTTCTTTGCCGGACGGCGCTTCACGGAAAGATCGGAGAATTTCATGGGTGCAAATCAACGAAGATTGAGAACGAGATCACGGAAGACATCCCCGCGCTGCTCGTAGCCGGAGAACTGGTCGAAGGATGAGGTGCCCGGCGACAGCAGGACGGTGGCCCCGCGCGGCGCGAGCTTGCGGGCGGCTTCCACGGCCTCGGCGAGGGTGGTCACCTGGTTGACGGGGACAGCTGCGGAAAAGATCCCGGCGAGGGGTGCGGCGATCTGGCCATAGGTCACGGCAGCCACCGCCTTCTTTTCTAACAAAGGAACCACCGGCGCGTAGTCGAGGCCCTTTTCCTTTCCCCCGGCGATGAGCACCACCGGGCGGGTCTGCGAGCGTAGCGCGCTCTCCAGGGCATGCAAGTTCGTAGCCTTGGAATCATTGAGATATTCCACGCCATCCAGCGTGCGCACCAGCTCGCAACGGTGGAGCGGCGGCGCGTAGCCATCGAGCGCGGTGCGCGCGGCCCCGATGGGGATGCCGATCGCCTCGCACGCGGCGATGGCCGCCATCGCGTTCTCCGCATTGTGCAGGCCGCGCATGCGCGTGCTCGCCTCCAGGTCCAGCACCTCCACGCCGCGGCGCGTGATACGACGTCCATCGGAGAACCAATCCGCCTCGGGATCTTCCGTGGAGAAGGTCACCAGCTCCGGCAGGATCGCCGGGAGATTCTCCCCCGTGCGGACGATGGCCTTCTGGTCCGCGGTCTGGTTCATGAAGATGCGGAACTTCGCATCGAAGTAGGACTGCACCGTGGGATAGCGGTCCATGTGGTCCGGCGCGAAATTCAGCCAGATGGAGACATCCGGGCGGAAGTCCTTGATCGTCTCGAGCTGGAAGGAGCTCAGCTCCAGCGCCACCGCATTCGGCATCGGGTCGCGCAGCACGATCTCGCACAGCGGGTGGCCGTAGTTGCCACATGGTGCGGCATCGTAGCCGCCTGCCTTCAGGATGCGCTCGACCAGTTCGGTCGTGGTCGTCTTGCCATTCGTGCCGGTGATGCCGACGATACGGCCCTCGTAGTAGCGGTAGCCGAGCTCCGTCTCGCCGATCACCTCGCCCGCACCCTGCGAGTAGGCAGCGACGAGCGGGCCGTAGGTGTCGATGCCGGGGCTGATGACGAGCAGGTCGGAGGTCACCCCGCCGCCCTTTTCCACCGTGGCTCCCGGATGCACCTGCACGCCGACGGGCATGCCGTCGATGGACGGCGATGCATCGTGGACGTGGACCTCCGCACCCTCGCGCAGGGCGAGGGCGGCGGCTGCACGGCCGCTGCGGCCGGCACCGAGGACGACGACGATTTTTCCGGACAGGGTCATCAGGCGATCTTGAGCAGTGCGAGTCCGAAGAGGGCCAGCATGATGGAGATGATCCAGAAACGGATGATCACCTGGCTCTCATGCCAGCCGCGGAGCTCGAAGTGATGGTGGATGGGCGCCATCGCGAAGATGCGCTTGCGGCGGAGCTTGAAGCTGCCGACCTGCAGCATCACCGACAAGGCTTCCATGACGAAGACACCGCCGATGATGACGAGCAGCAGCTCCTGCTTCACGCAGATGGCCGCGGTGCCGAGCGCGCCGCCGATGGCCAGCGAACCGGTGTCGCCCATGAAAACCTTCGCCGGGTGGCAATTGAACCACAGGAAGCCGAAGCCCGCACCGGCCAGCGCGAGCAGCAGCACGGCCAGCTCGCCGATGTAGAGATTGTAGGGGATGACCAGATATTCCCGGGCCATGTAGGCGTGACCGCCGAGGTAAGCGAGCGCCGCGTAAGCAAGCGCCACCGTGATGGTGCAGCCGATCGCCAGGCCGTCGAGACCGTCGGTCAGGTTCACCGCATTCGAGCTGCCGATGATGATCGCCGCGAAGAACGGGATGACCAGGATGCCGAGGTCGATGATGGGCGACTTGAAAAGCGGGAAGCAGATCTGGCCGATGCCGATGTGGCTCGCACCCAGCTTGAAGCCCGCGCGCCCCGCCTCGATCTCCTCGGGAGTCGCGCCGTAGCCGCTGATCTCCTTTTTGAAATAGATGAAGCACGCCGCGACCACCGCGATGACGAGCTGCCAGAAGAGCTTCGTCCGCGCGCTGACGCCGTCGGACTTCTTCTGCTTCACCTTCTTGTAGTCATCGCAGAAGCCGAGCAGGCCGAGCGCCGCCATCGTGCACGAGCACACGGCCACGAAGGGATTCAACGGCTGCGCGCACACGAAGACCGAGATGAGCACCGAGCCGAGGATGAGCACGCCACCCATCGTGGGGGTGCCCACCTTGCCGCCGTGAAGCTCGGCGAGCTTGTGGACTTCCTCCGCCGTGCGGATCGGCTGGCCCACCTTCAGCGAGATGAGACGACGGATCACGCGCGGCCCGGCGAAGATGCTGATGACGAAGGCAAGCAAGCAACCCGCCGCGGCCCGGAAGGTGATGTAGCCGAGCAGATTGAGGAACGAGAAGGTGTGCGCCCACTCCTGGACGCCGCTCGCCTTCTCCGCCTCGAAAGCGGCTTTCCACCATTCGTAAATCCAGTAGAGCATGGGTCAGTCTTGAGTCGGGAATGCCTGCTGCATCACGCGCTCCATCGCGGCGCTGCGGCTGGCTTTGAAAAGGACGACGTCACCGGCGACGGCGTGGCTGGCGAGCCAGGCGGCGGCTTCGGCTTGGTCGGGGAAATGCTCGACCGTGACGGCCCCCTCGGCGATGCCCTCGGACCCCGGACCTACGGCAACCACCGTAAGTCCGCGCGAGGCGGCGAGGCGGCCCACCTTCAGGTGCGCCTCCGGGCCATGGCTGCCGAGCTCGCCCATGCGGCCCAGCACCGCGATGCGCTTGCCACTGCCACTCCGCACCGGCGTCTCCGCCAGCGTGTCGATCGCCGCGGCCATCGACTCGGGATTTGCATTGTAGGTATCGTCGAAGACCACGACGCCGCCGCTGGTGAAACGACGCAGGCGGCCGCTGGTCAGCACGGCACCCGACAGCCCGGCGGCGATCTCCTCCGGATCGATGCCGAGGAACCATCCGGCCCCTGCGGCGAGCAGGGCATTCGTCACCATGTGGCGGCCGGCCACCGGCAGGTCCACCTCCGCGGCAGGCTTGCCGGAGATGACCAGCGTGAAGCGCGAGCCGCTTTCCGAGGTGACCAGGTTTTCCGCACGGATCTCGCCGCGGCCATTTCCCACACAGATCACGCGGGCCTTGGTACGACGCTTGAAGTAGTCGTGGAAATCGCAGCCGGCGGGAATGAACAGCGCACCGTCTTCCGGCAGGCTGCGGGCTAGCGCGCCCTTTTCCTCGGCGATCGATTCGCGGCTGCCCATGTACTCGATGTGGGCGGTGCCGATATTCGTGATGATGCCCAGCCCGGGCCGCGCGATCTCGCACAGCGGCGCGATCTCGCCGGGGTGATTCATCCCCATCTCGAAGACGGCGGCCGTATGGCTGTCCTCCAGCGAGAGCACGCTGAGCGGCACGCCGATGTGATTGTTCAGGTTCCCCCGGGTGGCGCACACGCTGAAGGCGCGGCCAAGCACGGCAGTGGTGAAGTCCTTCGTGCTCGTCTTGCCATTCGAGCCCGTGATGCCCACCACCGGGATCTCGCGCTGGCGGCGATACCATGCGGCGAAGCGCTGCAGCGCGGCCAGGCCATCCGGCACCTGCACCACCGCGGTATCCTCCAGGCAATCACCTTCCCAGCGCTCCACCACGGCGACCGAGGCTCCCGCCGCGATCGCCTGGCAGGCGAAGTCATTCGCATCGAAGCGGTCGCCGCGCAGGGCAAAGAATGCCGAGCCGGGGGGAATCGTCCGCGTGTCCGTGGAGACAGCTGAAGCAAGCACGTCGCCACGTCCGGCAGCGATCACGCCGCCGGCATGCCGGGCCAGGGTGCTTGCGTCGATGGGTGTCATCGCTTGCGCTGCGGTGGTTCGGGACGCTCGGCCAGGGCGCGGCGCGCCTCGCGACGGTCGTCGAAGTCGATGGTGCGGTCGGAGAATTGCTGGTAGGTCTCGTGGCCCTTGCCCGCGATCAGGACGATGTCCCCCTGCCCTGCGGCATGGATCGCGATGCGGATCGCCTCGGCGCGATCCACCACGCTGCGGTAGCGGGTGCCGGTCATGCCGGACTCGATCTCCTTGAGAATGGCTTCCGGCTCCTCGCTGCGCGGATTGTCCGAGGTGATGATGCAGGCGTCGCTGATCTCGGACGCGGCCTTGCCCATCAGCGGGCGCTTCTTCTTGTCGCGATCCCCGCCACAGCCGAAGACGGTGATGAGGCGGTTCGGATTCAGCTCCTTCAGCGTGCGGCACGCATTCGTCACCGCATCCGGCGTGTGCGCATAGTCCACGAAGACGGTCACACCGTCCTTCGTCCCGCAGAATTCCATGCGTCCGGGCACCTGCGGGGCCTCGGCGATGGCAGCGACGGCGTCGCGCACCTTGATCTTCATCGCGCTCGCAGCGGCGAGTGCGGAGAGGATGTTATAGACATTGAAGCGGCCGATGAGCGGGGCGCGGACGAGGTAGGATTTCCCCTTCGCCGTCAGCTCGAATTCCATGCCGCGCGCGCTCTGCTTGAAGTTGTTCGCGCGGAAGTCGCAGTGGACGTTGAAGCCGTACTTGATGAGCGGCAGGCGGTCACCCAGCAGGTCCACCAGCTTCTCGCCGTAGCCGTCGTCGAAATTCACCACCGCCACCGGCTTTTTGCCGAGCGGGTCGATGGCCAGCGACTCGAACCACGAGAACTTCGTCGCGGCATACGCGTCCAGCGTGCCGTGGTAGTCCAGGTGATCCTGCGTGAGATTCGTGAAGACGGCCGCGTCGAAGGCGACGCCGTCGATGCGCTTCTGGTCGATGCCGTGCGAGGACACCTCCATGGCCGCGCCGCGGCAGCCGTGCTCCACCATGCTGGCCAGCAGGGCATTCAACTCCACCGGTCCCGGCGTGGTGAAATTCGCGGGCTTCGCCTGCTCGCCATCGTCCACCACCACCGTGCCGATCATGCCGGCGCGGTGCCACACCCGCTTCATCAGGTGATGGAGCAGGAAGGCAGTCGTGGTCTTGCCATTCGTCCCGGTCACACCGGCGAGGCGCAGCTTTTTCGAGGGCTCGCCCGCGAGCAGGCGCGCGAAGGCCGCGAGCGCGTGCCGTGTATCGCTGACCTGGATGAAGGGAGTCTCGTCCGGGTGGCCCTCGTCCGCCGCCGTGTCGGAGATGATGACGGCAGCTCCGCGCGACAGCGCCGCAGGGATGAAATCGCGACCGTCCTGGCTTTCACCACGCACGGCCACGAAGGCAACGCCCGGCCCCACAAGGCGTGAGTCAGACGTCACCGCTTGGATTTCGGTGTCGAGATTACCAGCGTGCAAAGGCCGGTCGAGGTGGGCGATGAGATCGCGTAAAATCACGGTTTCTTGGTTCCGGCGAGCTTGTCCTTGTCCTTCTCCTCCACCGGCTCGTCCGGGGTGAGATTCATGTGGGCGGCGAGTCGGGTGCCGACCTTGGCGAAAACGGGAGCGGCGATGGTGCCGCCGTAGCGGGAGACCTTCGTGGTGAGCGGATCGTCGATGACCACCACGCACACGAAGGCGGGATCCTTTGCCGGCAGCATGCCCGCGTAGGATACGGTGTAGTGCCCGGCCTGATATCGGCCTTTTTCGATGCGGACGGCGGTCCCGGTTTTCCCCGCGCCGCTGTAGCCCGGCACCTTTGCCTGCAGAGCGGTGCCCTTCACGTCCACCACCTTCTGCAGTGCGCCGCGCATGGCCTTCGCCGTCTCCGGGCGCAGGACCTCGCTTACCACCTCGGGCTCGAATTCTTCGACCACCACGCCGTTGTTCGCGGTGATCGATTTCACGATGTGCGGCTTGCGCAGCTTGCCGTCGCTCGCGATGGCGCAGTAGGCGGAGGCCACCTGCAGCGGCGTCACCGCCAGTGCGTAGCCATAGGTCGCACGGGAGAAGTCCACCGGATTCCCGGAATTCCGCACCACGCCGCGGCTCTCGCCGCTGAGGAGGATGCCGGATTTTTTCCCAAAGCCGAAGTCGGCCATGTATTCGTAGAAGCGGCCCGAGCCGAGCTGCTGGCCCAGCTTGTAGGCACCGATGTTGCTCGACTTCGCGAGCACGCCTTCCACGGAGAGGTAGCCGTAGGGGTGGTGATCCGGCACGCGGACCTTCCCCTGCTGGTAGAGGCCGTTGTGGCAAAAGATGGAGGTCTGCGGCGTGACGAGCCTCTCGTTCATGGCGGCGGCTGCTGCCACGATCTTGATGGTACTACCCGGCTCGTAGATCGCCTGCATGGCGAAATTCATGCCGCGCTGGTCCTTGCCGATGTCCTTCAGCGTGTTGAGATTGAAATGCGGCCTGCTGGCCATGCCGAGGATCTCGCTGGTCTTCGGGTCCATCACGATGATGCACCCGCGCTTGCTCTCCCAGTCGGTGAGCGCGGCATCCAGCTCTTCCTCCACGATCGCCTGCACGCCCATGTCCAGCGTGAGCTGCACGTCCAGCCCGGCGCGCGGCGGCTTCAGGCTGCTCGTATCCCCGGGGATGCGCGCACCGTTCGGCGCACGGCGGTGCTCCTGCCAGCCATCGCTGCCGGCGAGATATTCCTCCAGCGCGGACTCGATGCCGAATTTCCCCACCGGACGGAAGGTCTTGCGTCCGTTCTCATCGATATCCTCCTGCTCGCCCGTGAAGCCCACGACGTGCGTCGCCAGATCCGGCGAGGTGTACCAGCGCTTGAAGGACTCGCGCAGGAAGAAGCCTTCCAGCCAGTGCTTCGAGATGATCTCGCGGACGCGCTCGATGTCGTCGGCGGGGCGATCCTTCACCAGGCAAAACTCCATCGAGCGGCGATCGACCGCCTTCTTGATCTGCGAGTGCATGTCCTCGCGCTTCATGCCCAGCGGGCGCGCGAGCAGGCTCACCGCCTGGGCGATGCCCTTTTCGACCAGCGTGCCGGGCGGCATGTCCTCGGCGTCCTTCAGGATGACGCTGCGCTCGGCATACACGCGGCTCTTCCGGTCCTGCGGCGAGAGGGTCTCCCAGTCCGCCTCCGCGCTCGCGCGCTCGTAGGCCAGCGGGAAGGAGACGAGAAGCGGGTCCGTCAGGTGATTCAGGTCCACGAAGACGGAGGCCACCGGCATGCTCTTCGCCAGCACTTCCTCATTCCGGTCCACGATCGTCCCGCGCAGACCCGCGAGCACCTCGCGGCGCTCGAAGGTCTGGCGGGCCTTGTTCGCGTAGTGTTTCCGATCCCACACCTGGATCTGGATCAAGCGCACTGAAAGCACGCTGAGCCCGGTCACAAGGACCGAGCACAGCAACACACACCTGGTCTGAAAGTGTCTCCGGGTCATGATGGCTCGCGGACATCGGCGACCTCCGAGCCGGGCCGGGCCACGGGCAACTGCCGCGGGCGGACCTCCTCGATGTCGGCGGGAGTGATGGGTACGAGACCGGAGCCGGACTCCTTGAGCCGCTCCTTCATTTCAAATCGGTCGAGCAGCTTGTCCGTCCGCACCTCGATCATGCGGATCTTCACCTTCGTCTGCTCGATGCGCGTCTGCGCCTGGTCGATCTGGCGCTCCACCTGCACCTGCGAGTTCTTCGCCACCGCGTGCATGATGCCGCCGGCGATCACCACCAGTGCGGCGAGGATCAGCGTGATGAAAACGGAGATATGAGTCGTGGGCTCGGAGCGGAGTCGATTCATCGGGGTGAGACGGTGGGGTCCAGAAGCTCGGCGACCCGCAGTTTTGCACTGCGGGCCCGCGGGTTGATTCGGATCTCTGCGTCGCTGGCTGCGATCGCTTTTCTAACAGGAAGGTGCAGGCACCAGTCGGGATTCGGCCGCGGTGCCGGCCAGTCGGGCTGGTCCAGCCAAGGCTTCGCGCGGTGCTGCATGAAGCGCTTCACCATGCGGTCCTCCAGGCTGTGGAAAGTGATGATCAGCAGGCGGCCTCCCGGCTTCAGCACGTCGAGCGCGGCTTCCATCGCGCGCTCCAGCGAGCCGAGCTCGTCATTCACCGTCATGCGGATGGCTTGGAAGGCCTTCGTCGCCGGGTGGATGCGGCCGTGGCGGCCGATGACCTTTTCGATGCACTCGGCCAGATCCGTCGTGGTCGTGAACTCGCGCTCGGCGCGGCGTTTCACGATGGCGGCGGCGATTCGGCGGGCCTTTGGCTCCTCGCCGAGCTCGAAGAAAATACGGACCAGCTCCGACTCCGCCCACGTATTCACCACGTGCGCGGCGTCAAAGGGACATGCAGGTCCCATGCGCATGTCGAGGGGGCCCGCGCCGCGGAACGAGAAGCCCCGCTCCGCGGCGTCGAGCTGCCGGGACGAGACCCCGAGGTCCAAAAGCAGGCCATCGGCCCGCGTTTCCCCCCGGACCTCGGGGATGTCCCGGAGATCTGCGAAATTTCCCTGCCAGGTGCGGAAGCGGTCGCCATAGGCGGCCAGCCGCTGCGATGCGAAGGCGAGTGCCTCGGGATCGCGGTCGATGCCGATGACGGACGCGCCGGCCTTCAGGAAAGCCTCGCTGTGACCGCCACCGCCGAGGGTGCCGTCGATGATCAGCTTGCCCTCCTGCGCGGCCATCCACTCCACCGTCTCGGCAGGGAGCACGGAGAGGTGATAGCCGTTCGCTTCATTTGTCTGGAAAACTCCCTCCGACGGCCGCCGCCCCGCCAACCAGCCATGGAATGCGGGGCGGACAGCCGTTTGGGAATGGCCGGAAGGGCGCGCTGTCCCGAGTGCGCCGGTCCGTGCCGATGGAAAATTTCCGGTGACCCGCGCGGACAACCAGCCAGAAGCCGCGCGGATCAACGGATTGAAAAGCGAAAGGGGTACTGTCCCGAGTGACCCCTTCCGCCCAGCCAGGAAAGCCATCGGCCGCCGACCCGCCAACCAGCCATGGAATGCGGGGCGGACAGCCGTTTGGGTGTGAAGCGAGAGGCGCGCTGTCCCGAGTGCGCCCGTCGTTTCGGATGGAAAATCGCCGGCGACCCGCGCGGACAACCAGCCAGAAGCCGCGCGGATCACCGATGTAAGGGACGAAGGAGGCACTGTCCCGAGTAGCCTCATCCGCCCAGCCTGGAAAATCTCCGGCCGCCGCCCCGCCAACCAGCCATGGAACGCGAGACGGACAGCCGTGTAGGGATGGCCGGAAGGGCGCGCTGTCCCGAGTGCGCCGGTCCGGACCGATGGGAAAACAGATGCCAACCCCGGCACCCGGCTTTCTCCCGCGGTGGGTGCCGCGAGTCCGCCTTGTGCGGATGCCAGGGTTGGAGGGGCGAACAGCATGTTGTCGCTTCGTGGGTGTGGGTGAAATCTTCTGGAAAAGGGTGGTCTGTCACAGGACGCCGAGGTCGCCGTCGTCCATGCCGAGCTCGATCTCGGTGATGCGTTCGAAGGTCTCCTGCGTGCAGAGCATGTAGAAGGGGCCGCGGCCGGCGAGGATCACCGGACCATCCGCCTTCAGCCCGACCCGCTCGCTCCAGTCCTTCGGGACGGTGAGCTTGCCCTGGCTGCTGACGCTGGCCTTCTTCGACATCATCCGCAGGTGCCCGACGATCTGCTGCTTCTTCGCAGGGGTCAGATTGCTCTGCTCCACCTGCTCGAACTTCAGGTCGAACTCCGCCTCGCCGTACACCTTGATCACCGGCAGGTCGTGCTCCTTGGAGAGCTGCAACCGGATCGGCGTCTCCTCGGTCTCCGGGCGCCACTCGACAGGGACGGAAACCCGAAACTTCGGGTCCATCTTGTAGTCGAAATGACTCTCGTGGACTTTGGACTTGGAGGACATCAGAGGCGGGAACGCCCGCGGAATGCCCTAGAGTTCACCAAAGTACACTAACACCGTCAAACCAAATTCAGAATTTCCCTGTTGAAATTTTAAATCACTATAAATCAGTGATTTGTATTGTGAATTTGGATGCATCACCACTGCCGGATTCACTTTTTCAAACACCCGGATGGCTAATTTTTTGAAAAATTGACCCTAAAATTTGGCCTCCGAGCACTCGCGGCGGACTGTCGTGCATCTGGAGTGTACTTGAAAGCCAATTTGTGTGTTCCGGTGTACTGATCCCCGCCGAAGCCCGGGAATCGGTCCGGGTCCGGAGCGATTTCCAGCGCTCCCGCAGAATGCCCCCCGGTAGAAAGAAACGCCTTCCGGTCCCGCGCCACCTGCTGCCTACTTCCTTCATGAACGCCGCCTCCCTCGCCGACTCCGCCCGCACCGATGCCACCCTGCCCGCAGGCCTGAGCCCGACGGAGGAGACCCTGTGGCTCGCCCGCGCCGGGAAATGGGACGCCGCCCACGATGCCTGCCAGGATCTCCCCGACCCCGCCGGCGCCTGGATCCACGCCTGGCTCCACCGCGAGGAAGGCGACTACGGGAATGCCTGCTACTGGTACTCCCGCGCCGGGAAGCCCGCCCCATCCCGCAATGCCCCGCTCGAGGCCGAGTGGATGGAGATCGCCCGCGCGCTCTGTAGGTGAGGCCACGCTTCCCCCACCCGCAGCCCCGGGATCCCGGAAGCCATATCGTAACAGCGCCCCTCAGATGAAACGGATCGCAGCCGTCCTTGTTTCCCTCCTGCTGACAGGATGCTCCGGGCCCTCGAAATTTGAAAAGCTCGTCGGAGTGGAAGAGCCCCTCGTGAGTTCACGGGAAGAATCCGGAGTCCGCTTCCACAGGGAGTACTACGTTTACAACAAGACGTCGAAGGACGGAGCCAGCAACTTCGACTCCATCTGTGCAAAGCTCTCCGGAAAGTACGATACTGATAGTGGATTCAATCCCGGTTCGGTGAAGTTCGAGCTCGGCAAGTTTGGACACCCGCCCGGTCCCCCGAAAGGATTCGAGGAGCAATACTCCGCCAACATCACAAGGCACTACTGCTTGGAATCAAGGGATCGGATGCACGTCATCCATGTGTACGAATCCAGCCAGCATGTCTGCGTTCTCCTGGCAGATGGATCATGAGACCGTTCAGCGCCCTCGACACATGCACGAGGGACTCTGCGCGATCACATGTTCCCCATGTCCGACACGATCTTCACGAGAGGCAGGAAGATCGCGAACACCATTACCGGGATGAAGACCGACATCAGCAGGAGGCCGATGCCTGCCATCCATGCGGCCATCTTGCCCTTCGACCAGATGAAGAACGCCGTGACCGCGGCGAGGACGAGCACCAGCAGCAGGATCGTGCCGCCATTCCGCGTCACCATCATGCTGAGCGCCGGCAGCTCCGCGTCTCCCAGCTCCGCATACATCGCGCCGAACTTCCCGGCGATGGAACTCACCATCATCGCGAGCAGCAGGAGGATGAGCGTCAGCACCGACGCAAAGATCCGGGCCAGCAACAGGCCCTGAGAAGCCTGGGCCGCCGAGCGCTCGACGGTTATCTCGATGGGTTCACTCATCTTCTTTCTTCTTCTCTTCCTTCCCGCCGAAGATGTCCAGCAATCCACCGACTTCCTTCACCACGCCCGCCGCTTCGTCGATCACGCCCTTGCCTTGCTCGATGACTCCCTTGCCCTGCTCGATCACGGTGTCGGCGCTTTGCTTCAACTGCGCCTGCATGTCCTGATCGAGCGCCTGCGTGGTGAATTTCAGCACCTTCTCCCCGGTCTCCGGGATGATCTCGATCATCCGCATGCCGGCCGCCGCGATGAGGCGCTGGGACAGATCCTCCTCCGGATCCTCCAGCGTGCCGGAGATGTGCAGCGTGGTCCACAGCAGGCCGCGCTCGCCGGGGGCGAAGACGATGGTCTCCGCGCCGGGGATGCGCGCCAGGATGCCGGGCACCAGGCCGAGGCGGAAGCGCCCGTCGATGCGCTCCTGCTTGTCCACCTGCAGCGAGCCTTCCAGCCGCACGAGCCCCTCGCTGGAGAGGATGATATTCTTCAGCGTCATCGCGCCGTCTTCCCAGCGATAATCCAGCGAGCCCTTCTCGAGCGCGATCCGGCGGAAGCGCGTGGTGTCCGCATACGCCGCGAGCGAGTCGAGCAGCGGCAGCGCGGTCAGCACGCCATTCGCATGCGTCAGGCTGCCCTCCACGATCGGGCCGTTCTTCCCGGACTCGACGGTGAATTCCGTGTCCACCTTTCCCGCCACGCGCTGCTTCCAATCTTCCGGCAGGATCTCGTCGCACATCACGTCGCGCAGGTGGCCATTGAAGACATAGCCGTCGCCCTTCACGGACATCTCGCCATTCAGGTCGAGCCGCCCGCTTTGATAGACTTGGAAATCCGCGGCGGAGAGCGAGACGGTGTCCTGGTGATAGCGCAGGCGGGCCTTGCCCAGATTCATCGGCGGGGCCCATTCCCACGGCAGCTTCACCGTGCCATCGGTGCCCTCCGCGCGATAGCTGCCCTTCGCTTCATCCGGGGTGACCTTCCACGAGGTTCCCGAGATGCTGACGGGTCCGCTGCGGGTGATCACCTTGAGGGCGGAATTTCCCACGTCCACCTTCCGCAGGTCCACCTCGTCGGGCACGAGGCTGTCGTACCACTTCTTTCCCCGCGGTGGTGGCGGGGGTTGCACCGTGGCCGGGGGCAGATCCTTCACGCGGTCCGCGGCGGTGGTGTCGATGACCACCTCGATCTTCCGCGCACGCGCCTCGTCGATGCGCCACACGCCCTCCCACCATCCGCCGAGGCCCACGTCCACGCGCAGGCCCTCGGAATTGATCGACTGCACGATCGCCTCGCCGGATGCGGTGAAGGAGTCCGTGGTCATGCTCGTGCCCGCCCAGCGGAAGGGGCTGAACTCACAGGTCACGCCGATCGCCTTGCCTGCCTCCGTCGCCAGCATGTGGCGGAAGCTCTCCCCGTGCAGCCAGCTCCGCAGGCCGATGTAGCCGCCGCCGAGCAGGGCCACCGCACCGCCAAAGGCGATCACCGCGCCGCGCACCAGCCAGCGATTGCTGCTGCCACCTTTCGCCCCCGCGGCCTTCTTGCGCCTTTCTCTCCGGCTCATGCGGGGAAAGCTGGCCGCTTTATCCCCGCGGGGCCAGAGGATTTCATTGGGGTGTTCGTCGGGAACTTCACCTCGAATCTGAGATCTCAGATCTCAAATTTCAGATTTTAAATTTCAGATCCCTAACCTCAGATCTCGAATCGGGACGGACTTCCATCAAAGCGGGCCATTCCGCTGTTCCCACAATCTTCTCGCGGGATGCTCGGGCGGGAGCTTTGAAACCATCTCCTTCTCCCTGGCCGCGAAAGCCTTCCGGCCTTCCTCCCCGGTCTTGCGCTTTTGCCATTCCTCGCGTGTCCGGTCATTCAGGTGGCGTTGACCGGTGATATCGCTGTTTTGAAGCGAGTCCGCCCAACCCCACATCTGACGGGAGCAGCTCTCCGCGAGGGATCTCAAATTTGAGATCTCGGATTTGAAATCCACCAGCGCAGGCCTGCGCCCGAAGAAGCAAAGCATCGACCTGACCTCCCCCGCCGAGCCGCGGGCGATGTAGAGAAAGGCCAGCAACTCATTCGTCGTCCCCCGCTCGAAGCCCTCGGCGATGTTGTTCGACACTGACAGCGAGCAGCGGTCGAGTTGATCGCGCTTCGAGTAGGTGATCCGGTCCTTCGCAGCAATGAGGAAGTCCTCGCATCCCTCCGCCAGCCGGATGGCATCCTGCCACACGGGCACATCTTCGAAGCGCTGATAAGTCATTGGTAGGTGATGATGGAAAATTTGAGATCTGAAATTTCAGATCTCATATTGAATCCCCTCGTAGAAGCAGATTCCACAACAGCTCGCCTTCAACCGTTGCAGCTCTACTTCGCCCTTCCTTACGAGACGCCGCATCCCCGGCGTCCCGGTGATTCATCAATTCCTCCCCTCCGCGTCTCTCCGCGACCTCTGCGTCTCCCCGGTCATCCCCACAGGGACGCGACCCATGTAAAGCCATGCCTCTGCCCCCTCACAGATCCGCGAAGAGATCGAGCTGCGGTGCATTGGCCGAGGGCATCGCATCCTGGCGCGTGTTCTTCGCCTTCGGCCCCTGCTTCTTCGCATCGGGCTTCGCGGAGTGCAGCTCGAGGTGCGAGAGGATGGACTTCGCCCGCTCGATGATCGGCTTCGGCAAGCCGGCGAGACGCGCGACCTGGATGCCGTAGCTCTTGTCCGCAGCGCCGGGCAGGATCTTGCGGAGGAAGATGATCTCGTCGTTCCACTCGCGCACCGCCACATTGAAATTCGCCACTGCGGGCCGCGTGTTCGCGAGATCCGTGAGCTCGTGGTAATGCGTCGCGAAGAGCGTCCGGCAGCCCACCACATCGTGCAGGTGCTCCGCCACCGCCCACGCGATGGACAGGCCATCGAAGGTCGCGGTGCCGCGGCCGATCTCGTCCAGAATGACCAGCGAGCGATCCGTGGCGTGATTCAGGATCAGCGCCGTTTCATTCATCTCCACCATGAAGGTGGACTGCCCGCGAGACAGGTCATCCGAGGCACCCACCCGGCAGAAGATACGATCCACCATGCCCACCACGGCATGGTCCGCGGGGACGTATGCCCCGGTCTGCGCCATCAGCGTGATGAGCGCCACCTGGCGGATGTAGGTGGATTTGCCCGCCATGTTAGGACCTGTTAGAATCTGAAGCAACGACTCGGCGGGATCGAAGGCGGTGTCGTTCGGCACGAATTTCTCCTCCACCAGCGTCTGCTCCAGCACGGGGTGGCGGCCGTTGTCGATGATGAGATTCCGCGAGTCCTCCAGCACCGGGCGCACGTGGCCATGGGTCTGTGCCGTCTCCGCCAGTCCGCACAGCACGTCCACCTCCGCGATGGCCGCCGCCGCGCCCTGCAGCGCCACGAGGTCCCGGCAGACCTCGCTCCGGAGCTGGAGGAAGAGCTCCTGCTCCAGTTGCTTCGCGCGCTCCTCGGCGCCCAGCACCTTGTTCTCCATCTCCTTCAGCGCCGGGGTGATGTAGCGCTCGCAGTTCGCCATCGTCTGCTTGCGCGTGTAGTCATCCGGCACCTTGTCCAGCTTCGACGAGGTGATCTCGATGAAGTAGCCGAAGACGTTGTTGAACTTCACCTTCAGCGACTCGATGCCCGTGCGCTTGCGCTCGTCTTCCTGGAGCTTGGCGATCCACGACTTGCCATCGCGCGAGAGCGAGCGCAGCTCGTCCAGCTCCGGCGAGTGTCCGTCGCGGATCATGCCGCCATCTTTCAGCGTCGCCGGAGGCTCGTCGGAAAGCGATGCCTGCAGGTGATCCACCAGCTCCGGGAAGGCGCGCAGCCCCGGCGCATGTGGCACGCCCAAGCAGCCGAGATCCTCCTGCAGCGCGGGGATGTGCGCGAGCGACACTGACAGCGCCTGGAGGTCGCGCGCATTTCCCGCTCCCTGCGAGAGACGGCCTACCGTGCGCTCGATGTCGCGGATGCCTTGCAGGGATTCACGGCACTTCGAAAGGATGAAGGGCTGCGCGAGCAATGCCGCGATGAAATCATGCCGCCGTCCCAACTCCGCGCGATCCCGCAGCGGGTGCAGGATCCAGTCCCGAAGCAACCGCGCGCCCATCGGCGTCCGCGTCCGGTCCAGCACGCCGAGCAGCGTGTGCTTCTTCCCCGAGCGCGAGTCGATGAGGTCGAGATTCCGTTGCGAGGCGGCATCGATCAGCACGTGGTCCGCATTCTCCCGCACCCGCAGCGCGCGCATGTGCTCGCACGGGCGGCGGAGCTGATGGACCAGATAGTGAAGGATGGCCCCCGCAGCCGCGACCGCCGAATGCGCCTCGCCGCAGCCGTAGCCATCCAGCGAGTGCACACCGAAGTGATCGCACAGCATCTGCCGCGCGGGGTCCGGCAGGAAGGCATAGCCATCGTACGGCTGCGCCGCGGGCAGGTGGCCGAAGACGGCGAGCTGCTCGTCCGAAATCAGCAACTCCGATGGCGTGAGCCGCGCCAGCTCGTCATCGAGCTGCGCCTGGTCCGCGAATTCCGCGACGGTGAATTCCCCCGTCGAATGGTCCACGCAGGCGAGCCCGCGGGCCTTCCCGAGGTGAAAAACCGCCGCGAGGTAGTTCGGCCGCTGGTCATCCAGCAGGTGGCTCTCGATGATGGAGCCTGCGGAAATGATGCGCGTGATCTCGCGCTCGACGATCTTCCCCGGCTTCGGCTCGCTGGTTTGCTCGGCGATGGCGACGCGCTTCGAGGCCTTCACCAGCTTCGCGATGTAGGCGTCCGCAGCGTGGTAGGGCACGCCGCACATGGGGATCGCGTTCCGCTTCGTCAGCGCCACATTCAGGATGGGGGCCGCGGTCTTCGCGTCCTCGAAGAACATCTCGTAGAAATCGCCGAGGCGGTAGAGCAGCAGCACGTCGTCAGGCAGCGAGCGGCGCATGGCCTGGTACTGCGCCATCATCGGAGTGAGCGTCGGAGCGGCGGACATTTGTGGGCGGATTTGAGCGGCCAGAGAGCGGCGGGTGAAGCGGAAAGGCAGGCCATTATTCCCGTTATTTTCAGGCGAACACCTACCACTTTCCCTACCTTGACAGTTCGCCGGGGGGCACGCTGTATGCGGACGCGTATGAGAAAACTGATCTTCCCCGCCATGCTACTGGCGTCCGCCCTGATGCTACCCACCCCGGTCCGCGCCGATGACACCGCGCTGGGCAAGGAGATGGAAAGCATCGACTCCGCCTTCAAGGCCTTCCGCCGCGAGACCGACCCGGCGAAGGGTGCCAAGGCCGCCCGCGAAGGCCAGGAGGCCGTGCTGAAGTCGCTGCCCCTGGTCCCGGCCATGATCGCAAAGATGCCCGCCGGTGAAGCGAAGGACAAGGCCATCGCCGCCTACCGCCTGCAGATGGGCCAGCTCTTCGTCGTCTTCTGCGAAGTCGAGTCCGCCTTCATCGCCAAGGACATCCCGACCGTGACCAAGCTCGTCGAGACCGTGAAGGGCTCCAAGAAGAAGGGCCACGACGATTTCATCGAAGACGAGGAGTGATCCTGCGATGGGCCTTGGCGGGATTTGGCCAAGGGTCCGACGATCTATTAGCCCGGGGCAGCGCAGCGTCGCCCCGGGTTTTTTCGTGTCGTGGGCAAGGATCGAGCAAGGAGGCCGCCGGAGTCACGACGCCAGAAACCTCCAAGGCAAGAACCCGCCGAATTCTTCAGGGCCAAAGGCCCGAGCATCCCTCAGCCCGGGCCAACGGCCCGGGTTTTTCATGCCGGCAAGTTGGCGGCCTGTAGGGCCGCGATAAGGGGACGCGGGTAAAAACGGGTGACGACCGTGAATCGGGAATCAAAGAGGCAGGAGCGTCCGCACACGTATCGCGGCCCTTCAGGCCGCCATTCCATGGCACACCAAACCCGGGGCGACGCTGCGCTTGCCCCGGGCTGAGGAATGGCCGGGCCGTTGGCCCTGAAAAATCCGGCGTGATCCCGCGACCATGGGTATCATTCCCCAGGGCCTCGTTCTTCCGGATTCATTCCTTGGAGCTACACCCTTCCGGCCTTCACTCCCCCCCGGAAGAAAACTCACTCCTCCACCACGGAGACCGGCGAGCCGACCTTCATCTTGCCGTAAACGATCGGCATGATGGCGCTCGGGCCGCGGATGCAGGCGTGCGAGGCGGCGCGGCGGGAGCGCGGGATGGGGCCGATGTGGTGACCCACGCCGTCCCAGGTGAGGCGCATCCAGTAGTTCATCGGCGCGCCGACGAATTTCCCTCCCTCGGGCACGTCCTTCGGCGTCTCGCCGCTGACCTGCTTGCCCTCGGCGTCATAGACCTTGCCGTAGGCATTCGAGGACTTGTCCACGATCTTCTCGAGGATCTTGTAATTCCCCGGAGGCGTCGGGCGGGAAGGCACTCCGCTGGAGATGGGGTAATCCATCACCACCTCGTCGCCATTCATGAGGAAGCCGCGCTGCTTCGGCAGCGAGATGACGATCCGCGAGTTCGAGTCATTGGTCTGCGGGAGAAGCTGGTCGTTCTTCCACGTCTTCATCGTCTTCGGGTAGTCCGGCTCGGCCTTGAAGTGGTCGTAGCTGCCCGGCGGGAAGGGATTCGTCGGCTTGCCCTGCGAATCGATCGGCTTGCCATCCGGACCCAGGGTCACGGCGGGCTTGTTCGCGCAACTGGCCAAAAACAATGCCAGGACACTGGCAACGATGCTCAAGAGGGACGTCGATGAATTCATGCGGGCTGGTTGGGGCGCGGGTCTATACCCCACCTCCCGGCGTCCCGCAACCACTTACCTCTAACCGGGATCGAGCGACTTTGCCCGTTGCAACAAGGCTTTTGCGGCTTCTTCGTTACGCTTTTCCCCTTCCCAGATCCCTGCGAGGCGACGCAGCGCGGCGGCGGTCTCCTTTTTCCGGTCAGGCGGGTAGGTGCGGATGGCAGTGCGCAGGCGGTCCTCCGCGGCCTTTGTCTGGCCGCTTTCCAACAGGCACTCGGCGAATTCCGTGAGGAAGACGGGATCGGTCGCCGGGCCCTTTTCCCCGGACAGCCCCTCGGCCTCGCGGAAGAGCAGTGAGGACTGCGACCGTGACTCCGGGTCGCGGCGCGATGCCACCGCCAGCTTCACCGCGGTAGCCGCGTCGTCCGGGTGGTAGAACATCGCTTTCTCCAGCAGCAGGCGGGCTTCCCGGGGCAGGTCCGCGTCGAGGAATTCATCCGCCAGCGCCGTGAAATCCGAGACGCTGCCGCCGCGCGACTTCAGCGCCTGCGCGGCGTGCTGGCGTGCCTCAGCGGCGCGGCCGTGCTTCCGGTAGAGCTTCGCCAGTGTCGTGTGGGCGCGCGCTTCATTGATGTCGATGTCCACCACCTCCAGCAGGGTCGCCTCGCCCTCGGTCTCCTGACCGGCCATGAGCTGCAGCACGCCGAGCTGGCGGCGCATCTCGAGCGAAGAAGGCATCGCCTTCACATGGCGGGACAGCATCTCCACCGCCTCCGGCAGGCGGCCCGTGGTGCGGAAGTGCTCGCTGGCGGTGCGTGCCAGCACGGCATCCTGCGGCATGCGGGCGCACGAGTCCTTCAGCAGCGTGTCCACCCGCTCGCGGGCCTTCAGGTCGTCCTTTGGGAAAAGGGTGCGGGACATCGCCACGGCCTCCATGACCCCGGCACGACCGGACGGAGCCTCCATCACCGACTCGAAGATGCCGAGCGAGCGATCCCGCTGGCCGAGAGACTCGTAGGTGCGGAAGAGCCGCTGCTGGATCGGGAGGTGGCCGGGAAATTTCCCCGCCGCCTTTTCCAAGGTCTCCACCGCCAGCTTCGCCGCGAAATCATCGTCCGGAGAGGCGTCCCGCAAGAAATCCGCATAGGCGAGCTGCGCGTCCATCCGCTCGGGGCTGCCGGTGGCGAACTCGCGATAGAGCGTGGACGCGCCCTCCACATCCCCCGCCGCCATGCGCTGGCCGGCCACGCGTGCGACCAGAGGGTAGGCCCCTGGGTCTGCCTCGCGTGCCTTTTCCATCGCAGCAGCCGCCGCCTCGTGATCCCCCCGCTCCCCGGCCAGGATGCCGAGCGCGAAGTCGAGCTTCGGCGATGCAGCCAGTGGCGACACCGCGGCGAGCCATGCGAGCGCGACACGTTTCATGCGATGAGGAGCAGCCAAGCCCAATCCCACCCGCAGGTCAAACCCGCGGGTGCCGGCCACGGGCGAAAGGAGACACCCGCCGGGGAATACGGGGGAATACCACTTGCGGGCACCCCGGGCGCGCGGGATAGGTCCGGCGCACCCGGCTCACCCGACCATCGGCACTCCAGCCACCCGGGCGCGCCTGCCTCTCTCTCCAGCCATGAAACGCCTCGCGGACATCCCCATCTCGGTGCTCGATCTCTCGCCGCTCACGGAGGGCGGGACCGTCGCCGATAGCTTCCGGAACAGCGCCGACCTCGCCCGCCACGTCGAGGCGCTCGGCTACCGGCGCTTCTGGCTGGCGGAGCACCACAATATCCCGGGCATCGCCAGCGCCGCCACCTCCGTGCTCATCGGCCACGTCGCCGCAGCCACCTCCACCATCCGCGTCGGCTCCGGCGGCATCATGCTGCCGAATCACCCGCCGCTCATCATCGCCGAGCAATTCGGCACGCTGGAAGCCCTTTTCCCCGGCCGCATCGATCTCGGGCTCGGCCGCGCCCCGGGCACCGACCAGACGACCTCGCGAGCGCTGCGCCGCGATCCCTCCGCGGCGGACGATTTCCCGGACCAGGTGCAGGAGCTCATCGCCCTGCTCGGCCCCGTGCGTGCCGCGCAGCGGGTGAAGGCGATCCCGGGCGCGAATACGAATGTGCCCGTGTGGCTGCTGGGCTCCAGCACCTTCAGCGCGCAGCTCGCCGCTTTCCTCGGCCTGCCCTTCGCCTTCGCCGCCCACTTCGCGCCGCGCCTGCTGCACCAGGCGCTGAAGATCTATCGCGATAATTTCCAGCCCTCCGCCGCATGGCCGGAGCCGCACGCCATGGTCGGCCTGCCTGTCATCGCCGCGGACACCGACGAGGAGGCGCGCCATCTGGCCACCTCCGTGCAGCAGATGATCCTGCAGCTCATCCGCCACGCACCCATCCCGGTGCCACCGCCGGTGGTCTCGATGGACTTCCGCTGGAGCTCCGCGGAAAAGGCCGCCGTGGACGACCACCTCGGCGCCGCCATCATCGGCGGGCCGGAGACCGTGCGGGCAAAGCTGGAGGAAGTGGTGGCCGCCACCGGAGCGGACGAGCTGATGATCCACTCCGGCTTCTACCGCCACGAGGACCGCAAGCGCAGCTACGAGATCGTCGCGGAAGCGGCCTCGCTCGCTGCTTCGCTCAGTCCTGCATAAGCGTGACCTTGTAGCCCTTCTTCTCCAGCAGGGAGGGCACGCCGTCCTTGCCCGCGTAGTGCGCCGCGCCTGCCGCGAAGAAGTGAACGGTGCCCGGATCCTTCTTCAGCGTTGCCTCGACGTAGTCGGCCATGATGCCGTCGCGCTTCGTGAGGATTGAGTCCATGAGCTTCTTCATGAGGGGCGCGTCTTCCCCGCCCGACAGTTCGGTCATCGATTCAAGGGCGAGGTCATTGATCTTCTTCACATCCCCGGTGACGTAAACGTCCGCCGCTGCCTTCATCCGGTCCTTGCCCGCGGCACGGTCCTTTTCCAGATAGTCGAGGGATGACTTGAGCAGCGCGGTCTGCTCCTCGTCCGAGAGTGAATTGAAGCCCTCCACCTGATCCTTGATCTCCTGCATGCCCGAGGTCTTCTTCCCCTCTGCCGCCCCGCGCTCCCAGAGCACCATGTCGAGCGGCTTGATCCCCTTCATCTGCTCGGGGAGGAAGGGCAGCGTGTAGGCCACCATCCATGTCTTCATCGGCTGGAAGGGCGTCGCATCCAGATCGGGATTGATGGTCTTCAACTCCTTCTCGACCCGCTTCGCCAGTTCCTCGCCGATCACGTCGTCGAGCTTCTTTCCATCCCCGCGCATCATCAGCGGCATCGAGGCGATCTGGCTCTTCATGTCCAGCGGGGCCTCGGTGTGGACCGCGCCGGATTCCTTGAATGCCTTCTCCGCGTCCGGATGCAGCGTCACCACCCTCTTGTCGCCCACGTGCAGGGTGCCGAAGAGATAGGAAGGCTTCTCCACGCCCGGCCCCTCCACCTTCCACAGCAGCGGCTTCACCGGATGCTCCGCCTCCGCATGCACGGGAGAGATGAAGGAAAGCAGCGCCGTGGCGGCAAAAGAGAGACAAGGAATCGAACGAGTCAGCAGATACATGATGCTGCCTATACTGGCAGGCCCGCTCCGGATACCACCAGTAGGAATTGCCGGTGCTTTTCCACACCCGGCCAGCCTCGCACGAGCTTGCCCCGGCACCGGCATTCCCCCACAGTCCCGGCGTGGTATCCCGTGCCATCAAAGCGATGCGATCCCTCTTCCCCATCATCTCCCGTATCCCGCGGATCCTCATCGGCATCTGTCTCATGACGGCCCCGCTGGGTGCAGCGGAGCCCGCGACCTATGAATTCGGCAACCATCAGAGCGGGGATTTTCCCGAGCCCGGCGCCGCCTTCTCCGACTCCTTCGGAGCCATCGGCCAACCGACAAGCAATCTCGTCTACATCTACGGGGCCGATCTGTCCGAGTCCCGGGGGTTCGTCCGCCCCCCCGCTTCGGACGCATCCAGCGGAAGCGCGGTACGCTTCGGACATTCATGCGCCTGGCATGGCGACACCTTGCTGGTGGGCGCGCCCGGCTTCACCGCTTCCGGCACACCCGTAGGCCGGGTTTACTGTTTCACCCGGGCAGCAGATGACACCTGGACTCCGGCAGGCACACTGGAAAATCCGAACCCCGCCCACCACGGGTTCGGCTTCCGGATCCTCCTGCATGGAAATTCCTTGTTCGTGGCAAGCGAAGGGATCGGTGGCCGCTTCCATGAGTTCCAGCATCCGGCCGGGAGCGGTACATGGTCGCTCGTCAGCTCGAGCGACCTGCCGGCGAATCCGAATGCCGCATCGTCCGCCACCGATCCCGCAGTGCTCTCCTGCCTCGTCACGGATGGCACCAATCTCCTGGCTGGCATCGGCCGTGGTGAAAATGACCGCGGGTTGGTGATACTCTACCGGAAATCCGGCGGGACCTGGCAGGAACAGCAGCGACTCGCCGGCACGGCAGGCACCACGGAGCGCTTCGGAAGCGCACTCTGCTTCGCGGATGGCGAATTGCTCGCCGGAGCGCCGAATGCGGCAGGCCCGGGCCGCGTCGCCCGATTCCGCCTCCAACACACGGGACCGCTGCTAGCCCTTGGCGAACTTGAGATTCCCGGCTGGCTGAAAGGCGCGGGGACCGCCATCGCCCACCACGACGGCCGAATCATGATCGGGGCTCCGGCCAGCTCCTTCAATCCGAACCGCGCCAACCAAGGCGCACTGCTGATCGCCGACCGCAGCGGTGAGGGTGAAGACACAGGCTGGGAATGGACCGGCTGCATCGCGGATCCTTCCTGGGACAGCGAGACCTATGGATCGCGGATCTTCGCGACGACCGACCGCTTCGTCGTGGAGCTGCAGGGCTGGGGAAAGGTCTTCCGGACACTGGAACCCGGCCCCCGGCTGGCCTACGCCTACCTGCCCGCCTCGTATGAAACCGACGAGGATGCGGCGGTGGTCCGCCTGGGAATCGCCACGAGCCGGCCGGTGAATACGGTCCAGATCCTCGAACGAGGCCCTCTGGGCGGCACCGCCACCGCGGGCTCCGACTACGTCGCCCCTCCCGGGATCGACTTCCTCTACCCCGGCACGGATTGGCATGAATTGCCGGTCCTCATCACAAAGGACCTCATCGCCGAGCCCACCGAGACCATCCGGATGGACGAGGCCAAGGTGTGGGGAGCAGATCGCTTCGGTGACAATCCGGTGATCTCCATCGCGGACCGCGCACCGCGGAACGGAGAACTCCCGACGCAAGTCATCGCCCACGTCACCCCGCCAGTCGCCGACATCCGAAGCCAGGACTTTTTCCCCGCGCCCGAGAATATCTCCATGAGCGATGAGGAGCTGATCCTGGGCTACTACGTGGGCTGGGGACATACCCGGCCCCGTCTCCTGCGCTTCATCCGTCAGGCGGACGGGCAGTGGGTCTCGGCCCCCGAGATCGTGACCCCACCCTCCTCGGTCCCCGGCGACCGCCGGGTCGGAGCCGGAGCGCTGGTCCACGATGAAACCCTGATTCTCCTGGGAGAAGACGGCGACCTGTACAGTCGCGGACACATCCGGAGCTTCGTAAAGAATGGAGCGGGCGACTGGGTTCCCGGTGCGGCGCTCTGGTCCACCGCCGACCCTGTCGGCAGCTTCGGCAGCGAGATCATCCTCACGTCCGATTGGGTGTTCGCCAACCAGGGAGTCTCGATACAGGGCCACTCCGGCTTCATCCACGCATTCCGCAGGCAGGGTGGAACACTCACCCTCCACTCCGTCCTCAGCCATGCCGACGCCGGCTTCTCCGGTGGTGACTGGGGCAGCAGCCGGGCGACCATCGGCGGACAACTGGCGTGGTCCCCTCCTTATCTCGCCGCGAGCTTCACCAGCCCGGGGGCGAATGCCCTGCAAAAGCGCGGCGTGGCTATTTTCCGTTGGAACGAAAACGCCGGCAAATTCGAGCACCTCCAGAACTTCGCATTCGACCAGGTGGCATCGACCGTCCAGATCCTTGAGTTCTCCCAAGGAATGCTGGTCGCGGGCCACGACAACGGGAGACTCCGCTGCTACGTCCCCCAACCGACGGGCCTCTTCCAGGAGGTGCCGTCCCTCTTCCCACCGGCGGAAATCGGAATCTTCCAAGATTGGAGCGTTCCATCCCCGACAGGATTCCTGGTCGGCATGCAGGAAAGCAGGGATACTGCCACTTACGCAGCGGTACCGCAGGCTGTCGGCTACGAGCGCCTCGGGAACTCGCTGCGTCCGACCCTGTCCTATCTCCCCGTCCATCCATGGCACACCCGGGGCGAAATATACTCCAATGTCAGCCCGGCCGGCCGCTTCGCCGTCGTCCACAGCGATCCTGACCAATGGAGTCGCCGGGACGTGATGATCGTGGAAATGGGCCGCGACCTGCCCCGGCTGACCATCACCCCGGAGACCAACCAGGTCGGCTCCACTCGCGATTCCATCTCATTTTCCGCCAGCCTGGATACTCCGGCTACCACGCCACTTCCGCTGGTGGTCGGCATCGAGGGATTCAACGGCGGCACGGAGAACCGCGATTTCGTCCCGCACGCACAGACCCGCTTCCTGGAAGCCGGTGAATCCACCGCCAACTTCACCTTCCGGCTGCTGGACAATCCCCACCCGGTCGCCGGGGCAGCAGTGCGTGCCCGTCCGGCGGTCGGCTTCGGGCTCTCGAACCCCGATGAGCCGAGCCCGCCCGTGGCTTATATGAAGGAACGGACCACCTTGCCGAGAGCGATCCAGCGGATCATTCCCGATGGAGACACGTCTTTCGCGAAGGTGGCCTTTGACGGGGATGACCTGCTCTTCCGCCGTTACGGCGGAGCCGGGGGTCACTCTACCCGGACACGCACGGGAGGCCTTTTCTCCGTGAACGATGGTCCGGCTTTCAGCGAGCCCGGGCTCTTTCCTCGCACGGATCGCAATGCGCATGGACTCGCCCTCCATGGAGACCTGGTGGTGCTCGGCAATCCGGGCCTGCCCGGGCAAGCCCGTGAAGATGCGATCCAATTCGGCAGAAAGACAGGCCCGGGACAATGGCTTCTGAATGAGGTCATCCCTGGACCGGCTCCCTTCTTCGCTTCCAGTCTGGGAGACCAGACCGCCAGCAACGGACGCTTCGTCGCGATCGCTCAAAACAAGGACAGCAACCTGGAGCCCATCGGTCGGAACACACTCTTCCATGTCTTCGACATTTCAGGTCAGAGACCCGTCATGATCGGCTCGGTATCAACTCCCGTGATCATGGTCGGATCTTCCCTGATCGCCATCGACCAGAGGGACCGCCTCTACTACCGCGACTTCAAGGAGCAAGGAGCCTGCCTCTCGGTCGCACAGCTTTCCTCCACTGGAATCATTCCTCTCGGCACGGTGAACCCCAGACGGGACCCGCGCATCACCTGGACGAATACCTTCGGAACTTCGATCCAGTGCTCGGGGAATTTCGTGATCGCAGGCGACTTTGCGGCGGAGGTGGACGGCCTCTCATCGGGAGCGGTGTACATCATGGAAGAAACCGCCGCGGGGTGGGAGACCCGCCAGATCATCTTTTCTCCGGATCCGGTCTTCATCGGTTCCTTCGGCTACCACATCGTGGCGGAGCGTGACTGGCTGGCGATCGGCGAACCTTTCTCCAGTCACTCCGGGTCCATCCATCTCTACCGCGCCAGCGAGGACGGATATACGTTCGTGAAGTCCATCCATGCCTTCACGCCGCTGACCAACCTTGAGCGGACCTCGGCACTCGGAGGATCGCTGATGCTCTGCAAGGGCATCCTGCTCGCTCCCGCATTGGAACAGCAGCCCGTAGGATCAGGTCAGGCGATTTACTCCATCGACCTGACCGGCACCGAATCCTTCGCCGCCTGGTCCTCACGAATGGGCATGGACGCGGAGGGCACCCCGCAGGATCAGGACGGGGATGGACTGGACCTCCAAATGGAATGGGCCACGGGGAACGATCCGGATGCGCACAGCACGTGGTGGGGTCACCATGGGGGTGAACTCTGGTTCGAGGTCGGCACCGAATACAACGCCTCCGTACGGCTCATCATCGAGCGCTCAACCAACCTCACCCCGGGATCCTGGACGACCGTGGCCGTCCGCGACGGGCTGGGCGACTGGACGAGTTCCGTCGGGCCGGAGCTCCAGCTTCATCACGCCACGACTGGGAGACAACGGGTAATGCTCACCACCGGTGACGAGCGGGGATTCTACCGGATGCGGGCGGAGGAAAACAACCACTGAAGGATCACCCGGCTTGCTCCTGATCGCCGTCGAGCGGGTCCGGGCACTTGTCGCGGAGGCGGCACTTCGCGCAGAAGTCGCCGAGGAAAAGCTCGTCCACCCAGCCGACCAGCTTTTCGAGATCCTCGCGCTCGTCGGTCAGGAAGCCCGCCTCGAAGTTCCGCTTGTCCGCGTGCTTCGCGCCCATGCCCGCGCCGGTCAGGTTCGGCGAGCCGATGAAGGCGCGCTTGCCGTCCGCGATCACCGCCTTCGTGTGGACGCGCGGGCAGAGCACCCGCTCGAAGAGATCGCTCTCCACCAGCACGGGGTAGCGGTCGAAGTCCTCGCGGAAGCGCGGGCCGGGCTCCTTTGCATGGATCAGCCGCACCGCCACGCCCTCCTCCACCAGCTCCGCGAGCACCTGGAGGAAGGGCACGGACCGCCTGCCGCGCGCGACGTGCATGTCCTTGATATCCGCCGTCACGATCCACAGGAAGCGCCGCGCCTGCGGCACCAGCTCCCGGATCACCCGGGTGTGGATTTCCTCGTTCAGGATCAGCTCGCGCACCGGGCCAGTGAAGCGCGTGCTGCACGCGCCGTCGATCCCGCGATGTCCGAAAGGATCCCGATCATCTTCCGGTTCGTCGCGGCGTCCTTCACCGCCACGCGGATCGCCCCGTCATCGAGGCTCGCGCCCATCGCCGCGGCATCGCGGAGGAAAAGCCCGCGCCCCCGGCATGCAGCGACCACCTCTCCTGCGGAAGGTCCTTCCTCGGGTAGATGCGCGAGCAGGAAATTCGCGGAGCCCGGGATGACCTCCCACCCCATGCCGCCCAAGTCAATCGCCAGCGCCGACCTCAGTAGCACGGTCTCCTTCCAACGACGTTCATAGTAGTTCGCATGCTCCAGCGCCTTCACCGCCGCGACCTGCGAGGGCAGGCCCACCACCCACGGCGGGGTGAAGGCCCGCAACTCCTCCAGATGATGAGGCGCGGCGCAGAGATATGCGACCCGCATGCCGCTGAGCGCATAAGCCTTCGACATGGACTTGCAGACGATGAGATTTTCGTGGCGGGACACCATCTGCTCCACGCTTTCTCCGGTGTAGTCGATGTACGTTTCATCGATCCAGAAGCGTGTCCGCGATGAAGCAGCCTCCAGCAGCATGCAAACCTCCCGCGCCATCAGCCCGCGTCCGGTGCGACTGTTCGGATTCACCAGCACGACGAGATCGGGGCCGGTCGCGATGCGCTCCATCATGCGCTCGAGATCGATCGTGTAGCCGTCTTTCCTGTGCAAAGGAAAGCGCTCGACCTCGCAGCCGATGACCTTCTCCAGCACGTGCGCCTATTCGCCATAGGTGGGATCGAGCAACAGCACATGCGACCACGAATCCAGCCACCGAGGGAAGGCACGGAAGATCAGATCCGACGAACCCGCCCCAGGCAGCACGCAGCTTGCGGGAATACCGCGCGCGGTGGAAATCGCAACCACCAGCCCCTCGCAGTCCGTGGGAGGCGAGGTCCGCATCAGCCACGGCAGGTGATCGCGCAGCGCATCCGTCACCGCCGGTGCCGGAGAGAACCAAGCGTCGAGCACGTCCGCATTGATGATATCGTGCCGCCTTTCCAACGATGTGAAGCCCGCGCCGATCGCTCCGAAGAACGCCCCGCCATGAAAGCACGTCGCCGGCTTCCGCAGCGGCACCTGCATGCGCCAGTCCATGCCGGTCTCGATCCGGCTGACGAGGCCTGCCATCCCATTGAGTGCCGCGCGGATCTCCCCCACCCCGGCATGCAGCAGGTCGTAGGTGACCGCCCCCGCCTGCACGGTCAGACCGGTATCGCTCAGGCCAGATTTCAGATACATACCCTTCACCTCACGACGGCCGATGGCCACGACGCGCCTGCCACCGCGAGCCTCGATCCAGCGGAATGCCGCAACCATCAGCGCCCCGGCGAGATCCGACCGGCGGTGACCGGGCATCACCGTCAGCAGGCGGATCTCGAAGACATCATCCCCCACCTCGAAGGGCAGCTCATCCCGGCGGAAATACTTGTCGATGGAATAGCCCGCCTCGCCCGGCGGCGTCACGCTGACGAAGCCCGCCAGCTCATCCCCGCAGGTCGCGGCGAAGTAGCGGTTCACCGCATCGAGCGCATCGGTCAGCCGCTCCTCCGCATTCGGCGGGTGCTGGCCCAGCTCGAGGGCATACACGCGGTGCCTCGCCCGATGAATCTGCCCGCGGGTCTTCCCGTCGGCCTCGGCAATGACGAATCGATGGTCCGGCATGCAGCGCATGATGCCCGCCGCGTGTCACCGGGGGGCATCGATATTCCGACGTAGTTCATCGCCCGCGCCGATGGACGCCGGCGGGTCAGACAATCGTCGGCTCGCTCAATTCCCCGCCGACGATCTCCGCGATGCCCGCGAAGGTTTCCTCGATCAGGCTCAGCGAGCGGTCCGACTTGTGGAAGATCCCCCACTCGCGCTCGATCGGCTCGCCGGACACCGGGATGCGCACCAGCGATCCATCGTCGAATTCGCGCTTCGCCACCCATGGCGCGACGAGTCCGACGCCAAGGCCGATCTTTGCCATGCCCTTGATGGCCTCCATGTCGCCGAGCACCAGAGGAGGGCGCAGGCGCACGCCGAGCTTGTCGAAATGCTCCTCCACCAGCCGGTGGGTTTCGGTGCCACGGGCGTAGGTGATGAACTGGACCTTGCCCAGATCCTCCGGATCCGCGCGGCCCGTCTCTGCCCACGGATGCACGGGCGGCACGACGAAGGTGAGATGATCGCGGAAAAGCGGACGGAAGGATTCCGTGGTGCCGATGCGCGGCCGCATGCCGATGACGATGTCCAGATCGTGCTCGGCCATCTTCTCCAGCAGCTTCACGGTATCGTCCGCCTCGATGGTCGGCTCGCAGCGCGGGAAGCAATCGCGGAACTCGCGCAGCACGGTCGGCAGCAGGAATTGGCAGAGCGAATGCGGCGCGCCGATGCGGATGCGGCCCTGACCCCAGCGCTTCAGCCCGTCCAGCTCGCGGCCCGCGTCCTCGAGTTCACCGAGCACGCGGCGGCAGCGGCGCAGGAAGACCTCGCCCTCCTCGGTCAGCACGGTCTTCTTTCCCAGACGCTCCAGCAGGCGGCAGCCGAGGCTGTCCTCCAGTGCCTTCATCGAGTGGCTGATGGCCGACTGCGTGAGGAACAGCTTCTTCGCGGCGAGCGTGAAGCTCCCCTCATCCGCCACGGACACGAAGGCGCGCAGCTGCCGCAGATCAGGAAGGAGTTCAGTCATGAGCCAGTCTCATCAAAAATTCCGCGCCAAGAAAGCAGGGGACATGCCAAGGCCGAAGGGTTGGCACCCTTTCCGCTACGCACATTTCCTCATGGTGAGTCCAATCGTCGTCGAGTCCCGTTCTCCCATCCGCCTCGGCTTCGTGCCGCTGAATGATTGCGCCCCGGTCGCGGTCGCGCACGAGCTGGGGCTTTTCAAAAGCTACGGGCTGAATGTGAAGCTCTCCCGACAACCGGGCTGGGCCACCGTGAGGGACATGCTTTCCTATGGCGAGCTGGATGCCGCGCAGTCGATCGCCGGGCTCGCCTTCTACCTCGCGCTCGGACTGAACAAGATGCGCCGGGAGATCGCCGTGCCGCTCGTCCTCAGCGCCCATGGCAATGCCATCACGCTCTCCCGCGAGCTGCCGCCGGAGTCCATCCGCCGGGGCGAAGGCCTCGCCGCGCATCTTTCCCACCGCTGGAAAAAGAATCGCCCCTTCACGCTCGCCGCGGCGCATCGCTTTTCCTCGCATCACCTGCTCCTCCACGCCTGGCTGCGTCGCCACGGCGTGCAGCCGGGCCGGGATGCGGAGATCGTCTTCCTGCCGCCGCCGCTGATGCCGCGGAATCTCGCTGCCGGTCACATCGATGGCTACTGCGTCGGCGAGCCGTGGAATTCCGAGAGCATCCTCGGCGGCCAGGGCTGGTGCCCCGCCACCTCCGCGGAACTCGCGACCGGCCACCCGGAGAAGGTGCTGCTGGTCACCGGGGAATTCGCCGGGGACAGCCGCGAGGAATGCGTCGCCCTCGGGGCCGCGCTGCTCCACGCTTGCCGCATGTGCCAGGATCCCGGCTTCCGGAACGAGCTCATCACCATCCTCGCCAAGCCCGCCTATACCGGGTGCTCGCCCGCCACGCTGCGGAACAGCCTCGGCCCGGTCTTCGACTCCGGCCGCGGGAATGTGGACGCCTCGGATTTCCACCTCTTCTACGGCGGCGACCTGAATTGCCCCACGGCCGACAAGGCCTCGTGGTTCCTCTCCGGCATGCGCGGCGCGGGCCTCCTCCCGGAGACCACCGCAGCCCCGCTCACCCGCCTCTACCGGCAGGACCTTTTCCGCGCGTCGGAGAAGATCCTGCTCCCGGCGTGATCCACCCTTCTCCCGCTCATGCCGGGCGCTCGCCGATCCGCGAGAAGAACGCGACCACCAGCACCATCGCGGCCAGCAGAGAGAAGGCACCGGGCAGGCTGACCTGCTTCGCGATGAAGCCGATGGCTGCCGGTCCAGCGAGGATGCCGGTGTAGCCCATGATGCTGATCGCGGAGATCGCGAGGTCCACCGGCATGACCTTCTGCCGGCCTGCCGCGCTGAAGAGCACCGGCACCAGCGTGGCCGCGCCGAAGCCGATGACGAGGAAGCCCCCGATGGCCAACCATGTCCACGGCGCAGCCACCACCAGCGCGAGTCCCGCGGAGGCGAGCAGCGATCCACCGAGCAGCACCTTCCTCCCGCCGAAGCGCGCGATGACCCCGTCACCGGCGAAGCGCGTGACGGCCATCGCCAGCGAGAAGAGCACGAAGCCGATGCCGGCGCGCGCCTCCTCCACGCCGCGGCTTTCCTCCAGGATGACCGCGCTCCAATCCAGCAGCGCGCCCTCGATGAGGAAGACGATGAAGATCAGCACGCCGATCAGCAGGACGATCCCGCGCGGCCGCACGAAGAACGGCGCATCATTCGAAGACCTGGTGCGCAGCAGCGACGGCACCGCCACACCCAGCGCCACCATCAGCAGCACCGACACTCCGATGGTGGCAGCGAAAGGACGCACGCCCGCGGTGAGCAGCGCCGTCATCAGCGCCGATCCCGCCAGGCCACCGAAGCTATAGAAGCCGTGGAAATTCGACATCATCGGCCGGCCCTCGCGCTGCTCGACCTCGATCCCGTGGATATTCGCCGCGACATCCACCGCGCCCAGCGAGGCGCCGAAGAAGAACAACGCAGTCGCCAATTCCCACTGTGCAGACGCGAGAGCGAGCATGGGCAGCACCAGCGCGACGCCCACCGATCCGACCGCGATCACGCGGCGGCTGCCCACCTTCGCCGCGAGCCCGCCGGCCATTGGCATGGCCATCACCGAGCCCATCCCCAGGAAGAGCAGCAGGAAGCCCAGCGACGCCTCATCAAGCCCGATCTGCTTCTTCGCGAATGGCACCAGCGGCGCCCAGCAGGCGATGCCGATGCCGGGGATGAGGAAGGACAGCCGGGTCGCCAGCTTGGTCGTGGATTTCAGCAGGGGTGCCCCGTCCCCGGGAGCAGGTGCGGCGTGGTTCATGCGGGTGACTTTCCAAGAAGCCTGCGGAAGGCGGACTCCAGTTCGGCGGGCTGCATCGGCTCGTCCTCCAGCAGCGTGTGCAGCAGCAGGCCCTCGATCAGGCCGTCCACGATCCGCGCCGTGGCCTCGTCCAGATAACGGGACAGCGAGCCGCGGGTATTCCGCAGCCAGCGGTTCATCAGCTTTCGCAGCGCGGGATTCCGCACGGAGCCGAGATAGAGCTCGTAGGCCAGGATGAGCTGGTCGCCGGATGCGAGATAGACGCCTACCTCCGCGGCCAGGATTCGCGGCAGCTCGTCGGCGGACCGGGATGCTGCCAGCGCCTGCTCGAAGTGATCCGAGCACCGCGCCACGTAGCGCGCGAACGCCTCCTCCGCCAGTTCGTCGAGGCTCGCGAATTGATACGTGATCGAGCCCAGTGGCACGTCCGCCGCCGCGGCCACTTTCCGGTGACTCAGCCCGGACAGGCCATCGCGAACGATGACTGCCATCGCCGTCTCGACGATCCGGTCCCGCCTCCCGGGATCGTGCCGGCGCTGTCGCTCGTTCGCTGGGCTCATCGTTAGGAACAAGTGTTCCTAAACAACCAACCCGTCAAGGCCTGATCCGCGATCCGGCCGAAATCGGGCCATCCTGTCGCAATCATTCGCACTCCGCATTCAATTCAATGAACGTGATGAATTTCACGAATTTCGACAGCCCGACTATGAAGGAGCTTCAAGCGCCCCATGTGATTTCCCCGCATGGAACTTCTCCTCACGTTGGCACGATGGCGCGGCGGTAGCTTTTCCATGGGTTGATCCTCGCCACCATGAACGACCGCCAAACCCTCTCCCGCCGCGACTTCCTCGGTCGCTCCGCCAAGACCACCGCCCTCGGCTTGCTCGCTTCCGGACTGCCCGCCGGATGGGTGGGGGCGCAGGCCGCCTCCGATGCTCCGGAGACCGCGAACGTCAATTTCGGCATCATCGCGCTGACCGACTGCTCGCCCATCGTGATCGCCCACGAGAAGGGGCTCTTCAAAAAGTACGGCATCAACTCCACCGTCACCAAGGGCGCGAGCTGGGCCGCCATCCGCGACTCGCTGGCCAATGGCGACATCCAGGCCACGCACATGCTGCTCGGCATGCCCATCGCCTCCACCATGGGTCTCGGCGGCGCGCCAAAGGTGCCGATGGTGGTGCCGTGGATCCTCAACCGCAACGGCCAGTCGATCAGCCTCGCCACCTCGCTGAAGGGCAAGGTGGGCGCGGCCCCGAAGGCGCTGAAGCAGCTGGTGGATGCAGCGAAGGCCGACGGCCATCCCATGAGCTTCGCCATGACCTTCCCGCCCGGCACCCACGCCATGTGGCTGCGCTACTGGCTCGCCGCGGGCGGCATCAATCCCGGTGACGCGGGCGGCGCCGGTGCGGACATCTCGCTCATCACCATCCCGCCGCCGCAGATGGTGGCAAACATGCAGGTGGGAAAGATGGATGGCTTCTGTGTCGGCGAGCCGTGGAATGGCCGGGCTGTCGCCGAGGGCATCGGCTTCACCGCCATCAATACCCAGGCGATCTGGAAGGACCACCCCGAGAAGGTCTGCGCCTTCACCGAGGAATTCGCGGAGAAGAACCCGAAGACGGTGAAGGCCGTCCTCAAGGCGCTGCACGAGGCGAGCGTGTGGCTCGACGTGATGGAAAACCGCCCCGAGCAGGCGAAGATCGTCAGCGCTCCCACCTACATCAACTGTCCGCCCGAGGCCATCCTCCAGCGCCTGCAGGGCAAGTACGACATGGGCGACGGCCGGAAATTCCGCGACCCGGACTACATGATCTTCAGCAGCCGCAACTGCAACTTCCCGCAGCCGAAGTATGCGAAGTGGTGGCTCACCCAGCTCCGCCGCTGGGGCTTCACGAATGGCGCGCCGGACTACGAGGGCATCGCGAAGCAGGTGATGCGCACGGACCTCTATGAGTCCGCGATGAAGGAAATCGGCTACACCCACGACGGCCTCTCGGACGCGGCGGAGAGCTTCTTCGATGGATCGAAATTCGACCCGAAGGGCGACATGGAAGCCTACGTCGCCTCCTTCGCCGTGAAGACCCTGAAGGGCTGATCACTTTACTGGATAGAGATTCGGTTCCCCGCGGGCGGACCTTCCCGGACGCCCGCGGGCATTCTTTCCCACTTCCACGTTACCATGAAATTTTTCCAATCCCTCAAGCTCGATGTCTTCCTGCTACCGCTCGTCGGCATCCTGCTCTGCGTCGGTGGCTGGGCCATCATCTCCGGCAAGGCCACCACCACGACCACCGTGGACGATTGGGGCGACCCGGTGACAAAGGTCGAGCGCCACGGCATCTCGAAGAATCTCCCCTCGCCTGCCGAGACATGGAGCGCCAGCAAACCCTACATCGTCGAGCCGCTGGCGAAGCGCGGCGAACTGGACCAGGGCATCCTCCGCTTTGCCTGGCTGTCGCTGAAACTGGTGGCGCAGGGCTATTTCATCGCGCTGCTCGTCGGCACGCCCATCGGCTTCCTGCTCGGCCTGTCGAAGAATTTCACGAAGGCCTTCGACCCCATCATCCAGATCCTCCGCCCGGTCTCGCCGCTCGCCTGGCTGCCGCTCGGCATGGTGCTCTTCAGCGGGCTGAAGGTGCTGGATGCGGATGGCCGCGTGAGCTTCGGAACCTCGGATGCGGCGGCGCTTTTTACCATCGCCATCTGCGCCATGTGGCCCACGGTGCTGAATACCGCCGTGGGCGTGCGCGCCGTGCCACAGGACTACCTGAATGTGGCGAAGGTGCTGAAGCTCTCGCGGACCAAGACGCTCTTCAAGGTGCTGATCCCCTCGGCGCTGCCCTACATGTTCACCGGCTTCCGCCTGTCGCTCGGCATCGCGTGGCTGGTCATTGTCGCGGTGGAGATGCTGATCGGAAAGCCCGGCGTCGGTGGCTTCCTGTGGCAGCAGTACAATGCGAACAGCTTCGCCCACATCATCCTCTCTATCCTGACCATCGGCGTGATCGGCTACGTGCTGGACCGCCTGATGAGCCTCGTCGAGGGCCGCTTCCGCACCGCCTGAGGAGACCACCACGAGCATCCCCCAAGCACCCCACAACCATGCCACCCATCCTGGAAATCAGCGGCGCATCGAAGGGCTTCGGCCGCGGTCACGAGCGGGCCACCGTCTTGCGCGACCTGGACCTCACCGTGGAGGAGGGCGACTTCGTCTCCATCATCGGCTACTCCGGCACCGGCAAGAGCACGCTCATCAATCTGGTGGCCGGACTACTGAAGCCGGACAGCGGGTCCGTGAAGATGGACGGTGCCGACATCCGGGGCCCGGGACCGGAACGCGGCATCGTCTTCCAGAACTACTCGCTCCTGCCGTGGCTGACCGTGACCGGAAACGTCCGCCTCGCCATCGACCAGATCTTCCCGCAGATGACGGAGAAGGAACGCGCCGAGCGGGCCGCGGAATACATCGACATGGTGAAGCTCTCGCACGCAGCGGGGAAGCTGCCGCGCGAGCTCTCCGGCGGCATGCGCCAGCGGGTCTCCGTCGCCCGCACGCTGGCGGCGAACCCGCGCATCCTGCTGCTGGATGAACCGCTCTCCGCGCTCGATGCCCTCACCCGCGCCACCCTGCAGGACGAGATCGCGGACATCTGGCAGAAGAACCGCACGACCGTGATCTGGATCACCAATGACCCGGACGAGGCGCTGCTCGTGGCCGACCGAGTCATCCCCCTGCTGCCCGGGCGCGAGGGTGCCACGCTGGGCAGGGAAATCACCGTGGACCTCGCCCGCCCGCGCGACCGCAAGCAACTACTAGGAACACCGGAGTTCAAGGACCTGAAGCTGCGCCTGGTGGACACGCTGCTCGGCGCGAAGAAGGACAGCACCCCGCACGTCACCCGGAAGCTGGCCGCCCCGGACATCCTCCCGGAGGACCTGGGCAAACCGCGCAACTTCTCCTTCTTCAACAAGCCTGCACCCCGCCGTCGTTCCCAGCTCCAGCGCGAGGAACTCCAGGTCGAAGCATGATCGCAAAAGTGGCCGCGGCTTCCAGCCGTCAGCCGTCAGGGGCCAGCCACAAGCCGCCAATCTCAAATCTGCCATCTGCCATCTGCCATCTGCCATCTGCCATCTGCCATCTGCCATCTGCCATCTGCCATCTGCCATCTGCTATCTGCCATCTGCTATCTGCTATCTGCTATCCCCATCCGACCTCTCAGGGCCAAAGGCCCGGCCATCCCTCAGCCCGGGCCACCGGCCCGGGTAAACAGCCCCGCACGATCCGCGGCCTGAAGGGCAGCGATAGGGGAAACTACCACCTCACCTAACACGCCCCCAAACAATCCACCGACCCCATCGCACTTCGTCACCGATGAACCTCCCAACCCATATCGCGGCCCTTCAGGCCGCCATCATCTCCGTATCCATACCCGGGCCGTTGGCCCGGGCTGAGGAATGGTCGGGCCGTTGGCCCTGAAGAACCCGATCACCAAGCCCCGCCGCCCCATCTGACCGTGCCCGATTTCCGATTTCCGATTTCCGATTTCTGACCTCTGACCTCTGACCTCTGACCTCCGTCCTCCGACCTCCGACCTCCGACCTCCGACCTCCACCATCTTCTTTCCCATGTCCGCCCCTGTCCTCGAACTCTTCAAGCTCTCGAAAGCCTACGGGAAGTCCACCATCGTCAAGGAGTTCAACCTCAACATCGCGCCCGGGGAATTCGTCACGCTCATCGGCCACTCCGGCTGCGGGAAATCCACCGTGCTCTCCATGGTCGCGGGTCTCACCCCGGTGACGGATGGCGCGATGATCCTCTCCGGGCGCGAGACCACCGAGGCCGGGCCGGATCGCGGTGTGGTCTTCCAGTCCCCCTGCCTGCTGCCGTGGATGACCGCCTTTGAGAACGTGATGCTCGGCGTGGATCAGGTATACTTCACCGCGCCGAAGGCCGAGCGCCGGGAACTCGCGGAGTACTACCTCACCGTCGTCGGCCTCGGCGGCTCGATGCACAAGTATCCTGGCGAGCTGTCCCAGGGCATGCGCCAGCGCGTCGGCATCGCCCGCGCCTTCGCCCTCCAGCCGAAGATGCTCCTTTTAGACGAGCCCTTCGGCATGCTCGACGCCCTGACCAAGATGGAACTCCAGGAAGTGCTGCTGGAACTGTGGCGACGCAACAAGCTCACCACCCTGATGGTGACCCACGACGTGGACGAGGCGATCTTCCTCTCCGACCGCGTGGTGATGATGACCGATGGCCCCGAGGCGGAGGTCGGCGACATCCTCACCATCCCCTTCGAGCGTCCGCGCGACCGCGCCGCCGTCCTCGCCGATCCCCGCTACCCGGAGATCCGCAATCATCTGCTGACCTTCCTCAACGAGCGCTCCCACATCCGCCCCAGCCGCATCGTCTCCCCGGAGCCGGAAATGATCGCCGCGCCCGAGCACAAGATCCCCGCCGGGGCGACCGCACCGACCGCCTGAGACGGCGGGATTCTCCCCGGAAAAAATTCCGTGGGATTTCCGCACGGATCTCGTTTCAGCGGCGTGATCCTCTCCCGTACCCCACTCCGCCACTCGCTGGCGGCCCTCGCGCTGCTCACCGCCACCTCGTCCGCCCAGGATGCCCTGGAGCCGCTGGTCGTGACCGGCGAGGCGGAAAACCTGCTCGGCGAGGCCGACTCCGCCTCGAAGGGCCAGTCGGACCGCGAGGAACTACTGGAACGCCCGTACCTCCGCCGCGGCGAGCTGCTGGAGGTGGTACCCGGCATGATCGTCACCCAGCACGCGGGCGGCGGGAAGGCGAACCAGTATTTCGTCCGCGGCTACAATCTAGACCACGGCACGGACTTCGGCATCTTCGTCGATGGCATGCCGGCGAACTACCGCGCGCACGGCCACGGCCAGGGCTACGCGGACATGAATTTCCTCATCCCCGAGCTCGTCGGCCGGCTCGATTACGAAAAGGGCCCCTTCGATGCCCGCATGGGCGACCTGACCACGGCGGGCGCGGCGGAGTTCTCGCTGGTGAAGTCGCTCGAGCGCGGCTTCGCGAGCGTCGCCTACGGGGAGGACGACTACTTCCGCTTCGTCATCGGCGACTCGGTGAAGGCAGGCATCGGCACGCTCACCTATGGCGGCGAGGCCACTTACTACAATGGCCCGTGGGTGCTGGAGGAAGACGCGCACCGCTTCAATGGCATGCTGCGCTGGCACACCGGCGACGAGGACAACTTCCTCGACTTCACGCTGCTCGGCTACCAAGCCGAGTGGACGTCCAGCGACCAGATCCCGGAGCGCGCCATCCTAACAGGTCAGCTCGACCGCTACGGCTTCATCGATCCCACGAATGGCGGGCAGTCCCAGCGCTACTCGCTTTCCATGAACTGGGGCCGCCTCGACGGCGACACCCGCTGGCGTGGCAATGCCTACGTCGGCTACTACGATCTCGATCTCTACTCGAACTTCACCTACTTCCTCGACGATGCGGTGAATGGCGACCAATTCCGCCAATCCGACCAGCGCGTCTTCTTCGGCGGCGAAGTCTCGGCGACCTTGGAGAAGCGCAGCCTCTTCGGCGCGGAGACGGATTACACCCTCGGCTTCCAGACGCGGAATGACGTGATCTGGGACCTGGAGCTTGCCCGCACCCGCGCCCGTGCGGACGTGAATCCGATCCGCACGGACGATGTCTTCACCGGCAGCTACTCCGTCTTCGCCGCGACGAAGACGAAGTGGAACGACTGGTTCCGCACCGAGGCCGGCGTGCGTGCGGATGCCTTCCACTTCGACGTGGACAGCGACACCGCGGCAAACAGCGGCAACGAGTGGGACGCCATTGCCGTGCCAAAGCTGAACCTCATCTTCGGCCCGTGGGACAATACCGAGTACTACCTGAATCTCGGCGGCGGCTTCCACAGCAATGACGCGCGCGGGCTTTTCACCCGCATCGATCCGAATGACGGCGTCACCCCGGTCGCGCCCGTCGATCCGCTCGTCCGCACCTGGGGCACGGAGCTGGGCGTGCGCCACCAGTGGGGCGACTGCTTCACCACCACCGCCGCGCTCTGGTATCTCTACAGCGAGTCCGAGCTGCTCTACGTCGGCGACGCGGGGAATGTGGAGGCCGGCCCCTCGACGGACCGCTACGGCATCGAGCTCGCCGGCTACTGGCGTCCGAATGACTGGTTCACGCTCGATGCGGAGGTCGCGCTTTCCCAGGGCCGCTACACCGATACCTCCGCCGGTCCGTGGGTGGAGAATCAGGTACCCTTCGTCATCTCCAGCGGGATGACTCTCGGCGAGGCACTCGGTCCCTACGGGGCGCTGCGCCTGCGCTACTTCTCGGAGCGCCCGCTGACCGCGAACAAGGGCGTAGAGTCCGAGGACTCCCTGCAGGTGAATCTCCGCGCGGGCTATCGCTTGGAGAACTGGGACTTCGCCATCGACGTGCTGAACCTGCTCGATCGCGAGGACAACGACATCGAGTACTTCTACACCTCCCGCCTCCCCGGCGAACCCGCCGCGGGCATCGACGACGTCCACCTCCACCCCGCCGAACCCCGCACCATCCGAGCCTCGGTGACCTACTATTGGTAAGGCCCCGTCATTCTAACAACCATTCGCGAAAGGGGGACTTCACGGTCCCTCTTTTTGCGTGGTGGCGGCACTTGCTCGCACGACGCTGTTTCATTCCGGACCGAGCAGCGATGCGGAAACCAGATTTCCTTCGCCAAAGACGACCGGCAAAACCATCAGTGCGGTCCTCACATTCTCGGGCAAGTCCCCCGCCATGATCGGCTGCTCCGGGCGATAGATCAGATCGTATCCCTGCCGCTTGTCCGTCGAACTACGATGAACATCGTGGAAATCGAAGGCATACAGGCCCCGGCTCGCAAAAGCCTGCCAGTCGCGGTAGTTTCCATCGCCCTTGAAGACCAGTTTCGCACCTCCCGGACGGCTCATGGACAGCCATTCCTGAAGGGCATTGTAGGGAACCACCCCCGCGCCGAAAACCGCCGCGGGAACAGGGCCCGATCCGGCCGAGGAAAAGATCCCGAGCTGACCGGTTTGATCGAGAGCAAACCAGTCGAACTCCATTCCTTCCGCATCTCGCCAGGTGCGCGGCCAATCATGGACGGTGTATGAGGACCAAAGATCCATCAGTCGCGTCATTACGTCCGATCTCGAAATGTCTCCTCGAACGCCCTGAGCGTCCCCTGATCTTCCGTGCCGTCAAACACGGCGAAAACCACCTGGTCGAAAGCACCTGCGAAAGTCGGCCCATCGATCCACTCCTTGAATGCTCCCGCCACCATCCGGGGATCATTGCCAAAGACTCCACAACCCCACGCCCCGAGCAACAGGTTGCGATGACCATGAGCCCGGGCTACGCCAAGCACCTGGCCGCAGCGTCTTTCCAAGGCCACCCGGATCTGATCCTGGGTATCCCCGCGGAGCAGCGCCTGCCTTGCATTCGGTGCGGGAGCCGTGATGACCGAGGCGAGGAATACCTCATCCGGCTCATCCCTGCTCCGGGTCCTGAACCAAGGGACCTGAGGACTGTAGATCAGGTGATCCGTGTAGAGCATGGAAGGCTGGCTACTATTCCTATCGTAGTATTCCTTCTGCGGCAGCAAGCAGTGGTAGAGCGCGGAGCAGCGAGCCAGGTCCTCTTCCTGCGCCTTCGCCCCGTTGATGAAGCCCCCTCCCGGGTGCCTCGCCGAAGCGAAATTCAGCAGCACCAGATCACCGGCTCCCTCCTTCACCATGCGGGACGCTGCGATCTGCGTGGTCTCCGGGGTGACCGTGACCACGGGGCCACTTCCTGGCTGGGCATCGCCCGATCTTTCCATCAATCCTACGGAATCCACCGGCCTGTACAGGCGCGTCCCGGCGACAGCATGGTCCACCGCCTCACGGATATCCACCCACTCGCCGGCCCGATTCCTGTAGCCACCGTTTTCCACAATCTGGAGAACCTCCTCCGCCTTCGCCTTCAACTGCAACCTCATGCACTTGGAATCTACAAGATAGCCTGATCACCCATCACGAACAATCGCGACATTCCTGCATTTCAACCTCCGTCCCAAGCTTGGGACAGGCAGACCAGGCACCCTGCCAACCGCCCCAGCGCACATGACAACCTCACCATGTGGTAATGACAGCTATTCCATATCGAAAAACCGGGCGTATTTACAAATGAGAGACCGGGGCGGATGACTTACGGGGTGAACCCGCAGTTAAACCCAAGAATCTTTCAACGTACTCGCGTCTCGCGGCGATGCCACGGGCGAGGGCAGAGGCCGGCAGGCTTCGCGCTGGTGATCACGCTGTCGCTGATGGTGCTGATGACGATCCTCGCGATCGGGCTGCTCTCGCTTTCCAGCATCTCCCTGCGGTCAAATACCCAGGGCGACGCGCGGAGCGAGGCACAGGCAAATGCCCGCCTCGCCCTGATGCTGGCAATCGGCGAGCTCCAGAAATCCCTCGGCCCGGACCAGGCGATCACGGCGAATGCGGAGATCCACAGCGATACTCCCGGCAAGCCCCGGCTGATGGGCGTGTGGAAATCCTGGGACCTCACGTCTTCCATCCAGGCCCCCGGCGGCTCGCCCGACTACGATGGCGAGAAGGAAAACCGCTTCAAGGGATGGATGGTCTCCACCGCCACCCCGCGCGATGCCACCTCGCTTGGCTTTGCGGACTCCACCTGGGAGCAGGACGCCATCACGCTGGCGGACACCACTTCCTACGGCGGCACCCTGCCCGCCGCCGGTGCGCTGCGTGCCGGCCGGGTCTCCCTCGCGGAGGGTAGCAAGGAGTCCGGCGGCTATGCATGGCATGTCTCGGATGAGTCGCAGAAGTCGCGCATCCTGCTCTTCCGAGATCCCTCGCAGTCGGACACCCTCGCCCGCCAGCGCTCGTTGCTCGCCGGGCATCGCCCCTACACCGCCATGCTCGGCGGCGACCTCGGCTTCCTCGGGAGTGACTCGGACGCGAATGCCTTTGCCACCGCGGACCTCACGGGCCGGAAGGTCACCGGCCTCAACCAAGGCGAGCTGACCGGCCCCGGCGGCATCGACCAGCTGAAGCAGATCCGCGATGATGTGACGCCCTACTCGCTCGGCGTGCTCGCGGACGTGCGGCTCGGCGGCTTGAAGAAGGACCTTTCCTCGATGTTCGAGCTGCCCCAGCCCGCGGGCGGCGCTCCGATCCCCACGGCATTCAACAACAAGGGCCTCTACGCCAGCACCCATGCCGTGGGCGGCGAGTCGGACCCGCAGTGGACGCGCCTCTCCTCCTGCTACAATACCTTCAAGAAGCTCACCACCCCGGACACCCGCCCGACCTTCAATCAGGCGCCGCTGGAGAACGTGATGATCCCGAGCGTGGGCTCGAAGCCCGTGCAGCCGAAGTACTTCACCCCCGGTCCCGTGATCGCAAAGGTGCAGGTGCTCTTCAGCCTGCTGACCCGCCCGCCGCACCACAGTGCTGACAATGGCCAGGACGGGCAGCTCCACATGATCTACACGCCCATCGTCACGCTGTACAATCCCTACAACGTGAGGATCTCCTTCGACATGCTGGAGGTCTCCTTCCAAAGCCTGCCGCTCGGCTTCAATTTCCAGCTCGATGGCGTGGCGCTCAATGGCGGGAATCTCATCCCCTTCAACGAACTCTATGACCAGGGCCGCACCCAAGGCGGCATCGCGAAGTCGATCGTGCTGAAGATCTCGAACTGGCGCAGCTTCGACACCACCGTCACCGAAAGCAACGGCGGCAAGGCCGAGGCACAGATCGAGCGCGAGGCGGACCGCGAAAGCTCCGATCCGAAGAATCCCGTGGTGATGGAGCCGGGACAGACGCTGCTCTGCTCGCCCTTCATCGATCCCACCTCGCAATTCGGCCGCACCGGCTCGCCGAATGCCTTCTTCGACTTCGGCAACCAGCTCACGCGCTCGATCAAGACGAAGCCTGGCTTCTTCGGGAACACGGTGGGCTACGACATCGACTGGCTGAACCGCGCCGTGGTCACCTACCCGCGCCGTCCGAAGAACACCGCCATCGGTGTGACGTGCGGCGTCGCGAATCCCACGCTGGGAGGAAACGCCTCCTTCGAGGTGGCCGCGAAGATCACCGTGAACGGCACCACCCGGAACTACGGTGGCATCCAGATGATCTACCCGACGCTGAGCGACCTGGAGAAGCTGATGAAGCAGACGCGCTTCAGCACCACGGCGCTCGATTCCTTCGTGGCAAACGAAGGCGGCGGCGATGCCATGATCAGCCGCCATGCGAATGCGAAGCCCTTCGCCCTCTTCACCGCCTCGGCACGCACCACCAGCGGCGGCGTGAATGAAGCCGGCGTGCGCTCGCAGACCAGCGCCCCGGGGAACCTGCTGGTGAATGGCATCCACGCGGGCAAGCCCTTCCTCTTCAACAACGCCGCCATCCCGCTCAACTTCACCAACCTGAAGAACGAGAAGGCCGGCGCGCAGTCCTACGAGCTGAGCCTCGAGGGCGTGACCCGCAGCACCGTCTCGAAGCTGCTGCAGAGCGACGCGCGGAACCGCACGCGCTTCATCACCGGGAATACCCCGGACCAGGGCATCAAGTCCGGCAGCATGCTGGAGGTGCCCGGCGGCCCCATGCTGGCCATCTCGGACTTCCGCCGCACGAACGTGCTCGCCAGCGGCTACGCGCCGTATCTCACCCAGCCGATCGGGAATTCCACCGTGCCGCCGGTGATGACCACGTCATCCGCATGGCAGGCGGGCACGGGCTATCGCCTGCTCGATCACTCCTTCCTCGCGAATCACGCGCTCTACGACAGCTTCTACTTCTCCACCTTCGCCACCGATGGCGACCGCAATCCGGAGAAGTGCTTCACCGACTTCATGGATGAGTCGCGTCCGCTGCTCTCGCAGTCCTTCACCCCGCACCTCGCCGTGGGCAAATCGCTGGACGAGGTGAAGTCCGACCTCTTCTCCGGCGGCATGCCCGCGCAGGATACCTATCAGAAGGCCGCCGCCTACCAGATGGTGCGCGGGGCATTCAATGTGAACTCCACGAACGTGAAGGCCTGGAAGGCACGCCTCGCCGCCCTGCGCGAGAGCAGCGTCCCCGTCTTCGATCTCGCTGGCACCGGACTCACCACGGTGGGCACGGAGAACACGCCCCTGCTCTCCATGACGATGCCGAATGCCGGCCTCAGCAATCCCGCCGAGCCCGCCATGACGGACACGGCGAAGGAGACGATGTGGAGCGGATTCCGCCAGCTCAGCGATGCCCAGCTCGACGAGCTCGCCGTCCGCATCGTGGAGCAGGTGAAGGAGCGCGGCCCCTTCCTCTCCATGTCCGACTTCGTGAACCGCCGAATCGGCTCGAATTCCGAGAAGACCCGCCGCGGCGCGCTGGAAGCGGCCATCGAGCAGGCGAAGCTGAATGAGAATGCCTACGCCTCGCAGATCCCCATCACCACCGCGGACATCGGCACCTCGGACTACGGATTTGCCACGCCGGAAGTCGTCACGGGAAATCCCGCCGCGGGCGCTCCCGGGTGGATCACCCAAGGCGACATCCTCAAGCTGCTGGAGCCCGCCGCCACCGTGCGCTCGGACACCTTCGTCATCCGCGTCTGCGGCGAGGCCGTGCGCGATGGCCACGTCACCCGCGCCTACGCGGAGGCAGTCGTCCAGCGCATGCCGGAATACATCGACCCGGCCGACGAGCCGCACGTGAACGCCACCACCTCATCGAACGACGCGAACAAGACCTTCGGCCGCCGCCTGGAGATGATTTCATTCCGCTGGCTTTCGACCGCGGAAATCTGAAATCCTCGACTGCTAACCCAAGCCATGAACCCGACCCGCATCCTTTCACTCGCCGCGGCCTGCCTCATCCCGCTCTCTGCGTCCGCCCAGGAAGACTCCGCCAGCAAGCTCACCGTCCGCGCCTTCCTGAACGACCCGGCGAATCCCGCGACGGAGCTTTTCGCGCCGGACTCGCCGGACCACCTCATCCCGCTGGTGCTCGCGCCCGGCGAGCTGCCCGCAGGACAGGCCGTCGCCCTCATCGACGGGAAGCTGAACATCTACCGCACCGGCACGGCCGACGCCGCCAACCTGCTCGCCTCCGCCACCGTCCCGCCGAACCTGAAGCAAGCGATCGCGATCATCCAGCCGCGCGGCGATACGAAGAAGCCGCCCTGCAGCATCGTCTTCCTGGACGATAGCATCGCGGCCTTCCCGCCCGGCGAATCGCGCGCCATTTCCTTCACCGCACTGCCCATCGCGCTACAGGCCGGTGAGCACAAGATCGCCGTCGCACCCGGCAAGATCACCACCGTCCCTCCTGTCGCGAAGGTCGATCCCTACAACATGGCGCAGACCAATTTCCTCTACAAGGCGGGCGAATCCTGGGTGCCCTTCAGCGAGACGAAGATGAAGTATCTCAAGGAGTACCGGCAGGTCTTCATCTGCGCCGTCCGCCCCGGCACCAAGGTCCCCACGCTCGTCACACTCCTCGACGATACGCCGAAGCCGGTGACACCTTGATCTCATAGGAGACGACGAATCTTCTCTCCAAAAGCGCGCGGCCATCGCTTGGCTGCGCGCTTGTTGTGTACGGAGCGTGATGGTGGTCAACCGGGCCGACTAAAGTCGGCGCTCCGCCTGCGGCAGCCCGGATGAATCTGCCCGATGCTTTCCAACTTGTCCCGGGACCATCCTCGGCTAGGATGAGGCGTTCATGCACGCTCCTGCGCCCAATCACGTTCACCCTGCATCGCGCCTTCGGGCGTGGTGTTGTGACGGTTGGTGCTCGCACCGGCTTGCGGCCTTCCGGGCCTGAGCGGGCAAGCTCTTTGATGCGGGATACTTCCCGAGCTTGCCCTGCCCTGCGTTCCCGTTGAACCCCGCCCTCCGGCATCTGTCGCCGGGGAGGCTCATCATATCTTTTTCAATCCGATGAAACCGTTCCGTTTTTTCGACGCGGCTGAGTACGCCCGTCTCGACCATCTCTCGAAGTCATCCGACACCCATCCCCGCCTGACACCGGCCCAACGTCAGGGCCTCGCCGCCCTGCTGAAGGAAGGCACCACCATCACCGACGCCCGTGAACTCGCCCGGTGCGTGGCACTCGGCGACCGCGTGAAACTGACGTCCCCACATGATGCGGACGACTGGTATGAACTTGAGCTCGTGCTCCCTGCGGACGCCGATGTCGATGCCGACCGCATCCCGCTTTTCACCCCCGTGGGCATCGCCCTGCTGGGTCGCCGCACCGGTGAAATGATCGCGTGGGAAACTCCCGTCGGCACGCGAGAGATGAGCATCACCTCCGTGGTGAAGCTCGTCGCCGCGGGAGCGTGATTCCTCCATCATCCTCCACTCAAGCGCGGGCCATCCATCCGCCCGCGCTTGAGCCGGATGAGAGTGACGGACTAATCGGCTTGCCCCGGAAAGCGCGTACCATTCAGAAAGGCAGCATCATGATCCGCGGACTCGTCATGCTGCCTCTTTCTTTTTGCATGTTATGTGGGTGTGACGATCAGCCACCCCAAGCCACGAACCCTGCTCCCCACCCTACCCAGATGACCCCTTCGGAATGGCCCTTTGACCAAGGGGAAAATGTCTCGGCAATCACCACGCGTCAGGTCATCGACGAAAAGCTACCCGTGCTGATGGCCATCCACTACTCCGACGACCATTCGTGGGCATTCCTTTGCAATACCACCGGGGACCACGCGGATGGCCGGGTGATCAGCATGGGATCTGCCCTGACACTCGACACCACCTTGGAATCGATCGCCGACCTGCCACCCGGTTGGATCGCGGAACGCGACTCGGTAGGAGGCGAGTGGCGAAGATACAAATCGGCGGATCACTGATCTGCCGCCCCGCCCTCCCTCATGTGCGTATCTTTTCTCCGCGAATGCTTCGCTGACTGGCGCTTGCGATGGTCCACCCGGACCACCGCCGAGAGCCGGGCCATCCGCAGGTTCGCGCAGGACGTGCGCTACCGGATCTACCGGCAGGAAGATGAGGCCGCATGCGTGGGGATCTACCGCGCCCTGGAGTCGGGATTTCCCAGCGGGGGAGAGCCGGAATTTCTGGAGAGATTGCGACAGTCGGACCGGTGCATCGTCGTTGCGGAGCGACAGGGCAGCGTCATCGGGATGGGTGGCATATCGATGGAGAGCGAGAATGTCGCCATGCTCTGGTATGGCCTCGTCCTGCCGGAGCATCAGGGCAAGGGCATCGGCACCACGCTCGCGCTGCTCCGCCTGTGCTCGCTGCCGTCCGACGAATTCAACGTCTTCATTTACACGTTGGCGAAACCCCGGACCTTTTACCGTCGGCTCGGCTTCAGCATCTGCTCCGAATGGGGAGACGAACATGGACAGCAACACCCCATCGCGAACCTCCATCTGGGCGGCTTCCGCCGGGACTTCGTCCTCGATATCCTGCGCTCGCGGGGTGTCATCTTCAAAGGCCCGCTGATCCCGTGCATGAAGGACAGCAGCGCCATCGGCCCGATCGCCGGAGAAGATGGGAGCACTCGCGCCCCCGTGGTCACGCCGGGCGAGGAATCGACGGCTTGAAGTCGGCGAACTTCGTGGCAACCTCCCCTCATGAATCCCCGCCTCCAGATCAGCCCCGCGGTGTGTCACGGCAAGCCGGTGATCCGGGGTACCCGGGTGCTGGTCTCCACCATCCTCGGAGCCATGAGCGGGGGCGACTCGCTTGAGACCATCCTGGAGGACTATCCATCGATCACGGCAGAAGACGTGGCAGCGGCGCTGGAGTTTGCCAGTCGGCTTTCTGATTATCAGATCTCCGAATACGAGGCCGTCGCATGACGTTCCTGCTCGACGAAAACTTCCCGAAGGCCGCTGCGGGCCTTCTTGAAGAGGCTGGCCATCAGGTTCTCGACGTCAGGGGAACCGCTGATGAAGGCATTGAAGACCCCTCGTTGTTTTCCAAAGCCCAATCGCATGGCGCGGTTTTATTAACCACTGATCGGGACTTTTTTCATACGGTCCCTCATTTGTTCAGCTCCCATGCCGGGGTCGTGGTCATCGCCCTTCGGCAGCCAAACCGAAACGCAATCTTGTCCCGGCTTCAGTGGTTGCTCGAACGCGTGGACGAGAGCGCATTTGAGAATCGTTGCTTTCAGCTCCGTGATCGGACGTGGGTTACTTTTCCCCCTCTGGCCTGAACCGAAAGAATCACCTCGCCGCAGCAGCCGCCTTCTTCTCCTCCGGGTCCCAGATCTTCACGAAGCCGTTCTTCTCCGAGGTCGCCTGGCGGACGAGGCCGCTGGCGGAGAGGGCGGAGCCGGTGCGGATCGAGTAGCCGCATGCCTGCAGTGACTGGGCGGTCCAGACGTTGCAGATACGAGGGAAGTAGTAGGAGTAGTTCTCCGGGCAGCGGATCAGGCGGCCGTCGCCCCAGCTCGAGGGGCCCACGGTGTCCGGCGTGCCATCGGGCTTCTTCGCCGCGCAGCCATTCAGGAATGCCGCGAGCGCAGGCCCCGACGAGCGCGGCACGTCCGCGATGAAGACTTTCTGGTGATGGCAGACCTGCTCCACCGTCCAGTCGATGGGGATGATCTCCATCACCGACGGCGAGGGCGTGCAGAGCGCGCGGAAGACCTGATACGGGGTGAGCCAACGCTCCTGCACATACGCGGTGCGCTCGCCCCAGCTCATGGTGACCCACTTGTGCTCGCCGATCTCGCGTGGCTTCACGTAGCCGCTCTGCTCCAGCCACTTCAGGTCGAAGACGAGCGCGGTGTGCAGATTGTCCGAGAGCAGGTAGATCGGCACCGTATCCGCCGACGCCGCCACGGGCATCGTGCGCGTCTCCACCCGATGCCCCGCAGCGGCATCCGGCACCGGCAGATGCAGGGTGCAGGACGCCAGCAGGAGCGCGGGCAGCAGCAGGAGGCGGCGGAGCAGCGACATGGTGCGGGCGGAAATAACTTCCCCGGACAGCCGGATCAAGGCGTGCCGAAGGAGCAGATGTATTCGCAGTGCTCACCCGTCACGCGGATGGTGAAGCCACTGTCGCCGGGCACGTCAAAGGAGCTGCCGGCGGACACCGCGAGCGTCTCCGTGGTGCCATCCAGCACGACTTCGCAGGAGCCGGCCGTGATCTCCATCACTTCCGGAGCAGCCGTGCCGAAGTGGAACTCACCCGGGAAGATGACGCCGAGCGACTTCTTCCGGCCGTCCGCGAGGATCAGCGAGTGGGAGATGACCTTGCCGTCGAAATAGACATTGGCCTTCGTCGCGACGGACACGCCGTCAAAGGAGGTGGGAAACGAGCTCATGTTCGGAAGATGGATTTCAGTGGGCAGTGTGAAACGATGGCGAGGGCGGCTTTCCCCGTGGCTGCCGCGGTGTCACCACCGCGACCACGGGAACAGGCGGGCAGCCCCCACCCGGACGGGATCAGAGGATATCGAGGAGTTCCACGTCGAAGACCAGCATGCCAGCAGGCGCGCCCGGAGGCGGATTCGTGCCATAGGCGAGATTCGCCGGGATCCAGAAGCGGCGCTTCTCCCCACCCACCATGAGCTGCACGCCCTCGGTCCAGCCCGCGATCACGCGGTTCAGCGGGAAGACTACCGGCTCGTCGCGGAGCACGGAGCTGTCAAAAAGCTCACCGGCGGTCGTCCAGCCGGTGTAGTGGACTTCCACCTGGTCGGTGGCCTTCGGGTGGCGGCTGCCATTGCCCGGCGAGAGCACCTTCGAGGCGAGGCCGCTGGCGGTGGTGATCGCATCGGCCGGCGGGGCGGCCACGTCTTCCGGCACCGGCGGCGGCTCGGGGGCCTTCTTGATTTCGAAGAGCTCGACGTCGAAGACCAGCATGCCCGCAGGTGCTCCGCGGCGCGGGTTTTCGCCATACGCGAGGTTCGCCGGGATCCAGAAGCGGCGCTTCTCCCCGGTGACCATGAGCTGCAGGCCCTCGGTCCAGCCGGCGATGACGCCATTCAGCGGGAAGGAGATCGTCTTGCCGCGCTCCACGGAGCTGTCGAAGAGCTTCCCGTCCGTCGTCCAGCCCGAGTAGTGGACCGTGACGGTGTCGGCCGGGCCCGGATTTTCCGTGCCGGTGCCAGCTTCGATGAGTTTCGACGCCAAGCCCGTGGGGCTCGTGATGGCATCGGCGGGCGGGGCGGCTACGTCGGCAGGTGCGGCGGGCATGGGCCGGGAGGTTTGGCCCGGAGTGCCAGCCTGTCAATCCGCCGAATCCGCCGATTGTGTCTCACTCACCGCCAGCTTGCGGTCGATGAAGAAGGGGCCGAAGGGAAGAACCGAGGCGAGGAATGCCAGACCCGACTGCTTGGTCGTGAGTGCCTTGCTCCCCCATGCTTGGAAAAGCACGAAGAGGAAGAGGAAAAACAGCACCGCATGGATCACGCCGGGGATGAAGACGATCTCCGGCTTGTCCGCCACGCGCTTGATCACCGAACAAGCGAGAAGAACCAGGAACGAAAGTCCTTCCACCATGCCGACAATGCGGACACGGCCTACGGGGTCGCGGAGATCAGGTGCGCTCATGACGGCGCTGAAGGGAGCAGCACGGGGGACGATGTCAATCATCCGGAGGCCGGAAAGATCGCCACGGCACGCCCTGCAGCCCCCGCCGTTAATGGGCCGATAGACAAAAAGGGAGCCGCGTTCCTTGTGTGATCCCGCATTGCATGCCCAGAATCGCGAGACTCGTGCCTGTCCAACCCATCGCTCCGCGCTTCATGAACACCCGACTCGTCCTCTGCTCACTCGGCCTCGTTTCCCCGCTCTGCCACGGCGCGGGATTCCAGCTCCACGAACGCTCCGCATCCGGCCTCGGGCGGGCGTTCTCCGGCGAGGCCGCCATCGCGGACGATGCCAGCGTGATCGCGTCGAATCCGGCGGGGATGATCCTGCTGGAGGACGAATGGTCCTTCGCCATCGGGACCAGCGCCATCTTTCCGGAGATCGAGGTGAGCGGCACCTACGCCCCACCCGCCCCCGCCCCGCCGGGCACCGTGGTCCCCGCTCATGCCGGAAATGTGACGGACGAAGCCTACATCCCCTATCTCTACCTAGCGAAGCGGCTGAATGACGACTTCAGCATCGGCTTCGGCGCCTACACCACCTTTGGCCTGAAGTCGGACTACCCGCTCTCCTTTCCCGGCCGCACCGTGGCCGACTTCAGCGAGCTCGTTTCCTTCAATCTGAATCCCTCGCTCGCCTGGCGCATCACCGACCAGTGGTCCATCGGCGCGGGCTACAATGCCCTGCATGGCGACGGCTCGCTGACCGCGACGCTGCCGAATGGCCTGCCGACGCTGGACCTGGCGGGCGACGACTGGGGACATGGCTACAATCTCGGGTTACTATATCAGGCGACGGAGAGCACCCGCTTCGGACTGCATTACCGGTCGAAGATCGACCTGGAGCTGGAAGGCCGCGCCGTCTCCGTGATCCCGGCCTTCAATGGCCGCGCCACCCTAGCCGTCGAGCTCCCTGCCAGCGTGGAATTCAGCGCCGTGCACGACTTCGAGGACTGGTCCATCCACGGCGACGTGCTGTGGACGGACTGGAGCACCTTCCAGCAACTCGCCCCGCACATCATCGGCGCACCCGCCCAGCCGCCCGTCACCCGGGAAAACTGGAAGGACACCTGGCGCTTCGCGGTGGGCACCACCTGGCGGGCCAGCGAGACGTGGACCTTCCGCGCTGGCGTGGCGTACGACCGCGCCCCGGCGAATGAGGCGGACATCACCCTGCGCATCCCGGATGCGGACCGCTTCTGGCTCAGCGCGGGCTTCTCGTGGGAATTCACCCCCTGCTGGACGCTCGACGTGGGCTACACGCACATCTTTGCCGACGATGTATTCATCACCGACGGCAGCGCGGCCACCGGAGTCTTCCAGGGCAAGGCGGCTGGAAGCGGGGACATCGTCTCCATCGGCCTCTCCGCGGGCTTCTGAGCGATTGCTCGGCGGCTTCCCAAAATGTAGCTGGACGACTTCGTCGTTCCGGCGGGGTGCGGGCCGCCTGCTCAATCAACGCGGCGATCTCCAGACAAACTCCGCCCAGCCGGAAGCGCAGCGCATCCGCTACGAAGAAGAGCAAGCGCCCACCACGCCTTCGCGCACCCGCGTGGCTTCTGACCGCTTTTCCCATCGCCATGCCGCCCTCCGGCCCGCTAGGCTCGGGGGCGAATGACACCCCGCGTCAAGCAAACGGCCTCGATCACCATCGGAGAGTTTTTCGAGCGCCATGCGACGGCGCTGTCCTTGACCCTGCTGGGGGAGAAGCACGGCTTCGAGCGCCCGATCAGCGAGCCCGCGCCCAACCGCCCGGGCCTGGCCCTCGCCGGATTCTTCAGCTACTTCGCGAAGAAGCGCATCCAGGTGCTGGGAAACTCCGAGATCTCCTACCTGAAAAAGCTCACCCCGCAGATGAGCTCGGAGCGCTTCCGCCGCATGTGCGAGCGGGACATCCCCGGCATCGTCGTCTCCCGCGGGGCCTCGCTGGCCGAGGAGCACATGCAGATCGCCGCCGAGCACCGCATCCCGGTCTTTGGCACCACGCTGGTGACCATGAAGTTCCTGAATGCCGCGACGCTGCGGCTGGAGCATGAATTCGCGCCAAACGTCACCATGCACGGCTGCATGGTCGACCTGCGCGGCATCGGCGTGCTCATCATCGGCAAGAGCGGCGCGGGCAAGAGCGAGACCGCCATCGGCCTCATCGAGCGCGGCGGTGCCCTCGTCGCCGATGACATGGTGCGCATCAAGCTCGTCGGCGGTGAGCTGAATGCCTCCGCCCCCGCCCTGTCCCGCGGCTATCTGGAGATCCGCGGCATCGGCATCGTCAACGTCGCGAACCTCTACGGCCTCGCCTCCATCCGCCCGGAAAAGCGCCTCGACCTCGTCGTCACGCTCATCGCCCACGCCGACCAGAACGAAATCGACCGCCTCGGCCTGCAGCCGAAGTCCTACGAGATCCTCGGCCAGCCCGTTCCCCACGTGGAAGTCCCCGTCGCCCCCGGCCGCGACACCGCCCGCATGGTCGCCATCGCCGCGCTCGACCAACAGCTCCGCCGCCTCGGCTACAACATGGCCGATGAATTCAACCAACGCCTCCTCCGCCACATGGCCGGGGAAGTGTGAGGGGGGGGGAGGCGGAGATCAGAGATCAGAAATCAGAGATCGGAAGTCGGAGGAGCAGCCTTTCCTGGGAGCGCCGGTCATTAGACCGGCCCGAGTGGTTCCTCGCTGCCTGCCAACATCTAACGGCCTCGGATCGCCCCCCACTGGGAACGCGGAATTCATTCCGCCCGAGTCCCCTCTAACAGCTCGCCATCACCAGGTGCCATCGTGGTCCGCATCGCTCCGCGTGCGGCGAAGTAGTTCTGGAGGCGGGCTTTATCTTGCAGCTTCGGGGTGGCGGATTTTGCCGGGAAGGGCTTTTACCGGTGGCTTGTTTGCAGACGGGGGATGATGGCGGTCTTCATCATCGGCTTCCCTACCGGCACACCGCACGCGGAGCGACGCGGACCACGATGGCACACGGTCGCGGTCGGCCCATTGGCGGCCTCCATTCCACGAAAGCCTCCATCCCATCCCCCTCTTCATCTGTGTCCATCCGTGTTCATCAGTGGTTGATGAATGCAGGACTGAGAGACGACTCGGGCGGAATGAATTCCGCGTTCCCAGTGGGGGGCGATGCGGGCTTTTGTGGTGATGGCGGGCAGTCAGGGCCCACTCGGGCCGGTCTAATGACCGGCGCTCCCAGGAAGGACGGCTCCCACAAAAGCCGGCACTCTCGCAGAAAAGAAGAAATGCGTCCCGACAATGGGACGCTGCCTAGGAAAGCAATGCATACCGGCAATGCAGCCAACACCCAGCCGTGCGGTCGGGGTCGCCTCACCGGAAAAGCCTTACTCTTCCTCAAACTTCCGGCCGATGAGGTCGGCCAGAGCATCGAGGGCGGCATCGGCATCGCTGCCATCGGCGGCCACGCTGATGACGGATCCGTGGCCGGCGGCCAGCATCATGAGGCCCATGATGCTCTTGCCATCGACTTCCTCGCCATCTTTCTCGACGCGCACTTCCGACGAGAAACGGCTGGCCGTCTTCACGAATTGGGCTGCGGGACGGGCGTGGATGCCGAGTTTGTTCTGGATGGTGAATTCGCGCTGCGGCATGGAAGGATCGTTCGGGGACGGGCGGAGCGTAGGAGGTTGCCCCCCGTCCTTCCAAGGGTTTTTTTCCGCCCGGGAGACGATGCTGTCACCGGCCCCGATTTTTGTTCTTTGAACGGCGGTCCCGCCCTCACAGCATGGCCACAGAAACGCCGATGGCTGACAAACTGGAAACCGTGCTTCAAGGCATCCCCGTATCCCCGGGGATCGGCATCGGCCCCGTACACGTCGTGGCCCGTGGCTTCTCCGCCCCGGAGGTCTACGAGATCACCGAGGGAGAGATCCCGGCGGAAAAGGAACGCTTCCGCGTCGCCCTGGAGGAGACGAAAGTCCAGCTCGACGAGCTCCAGGAGCGCATCAAGGCCATCTCCGGCGAGGAAGAGAGCCGCATCTTCGAGGCCCACCTGATGGTGCTGGAGGACCGCGCGATGCTGGACCGCGTGGCGGAGGCCATCGCTTCCCGCCGCCAGAATGCCGAGTTCGCCTTCTACGCGGTGATGCAGCATTTCCTGGAGGCCATGCGCCGCGTGCCGGATCCCTACCTGCGCGAGCGCACCGCGGACCTGGAGGATGTCTGCCAGCGCGTGCTGCGGAATTTCCGCGAGGAAGAAATGCCGCGCCACACCGAGCCGGACGGACAGCACCTCCTCGTCGCCTACGATCTCACGCCCTCGGACACCGCCGCGATCAACCGCCGCCACGTGCTCGGCTTCGCCACGGAGCTCGGCAGCGTGAATTCCCACACCGCCATCCTCGCCCGCTCGCTCGGCTTGCCGGCCATCGTCGGCGTGGAGGATGCCGTGCTCGATGTCCGCACGCTCACCCCGGCCATCCTCGATGGCTACTCCGGCCGCCTCATTCTCCACCCCTCTCCGGAGACGCTGCAGCGCTACCGCGAGCTGCAGGACCGCAAGGAAAAGGTCCGCCAGGACCTGGAAGCCCAGCGCGACGAGGACACGACCACCACCGACGGGCGGAAGATCACGCTTTCCTCGAATATCGAGTTCATCGACGAGGTCGCCTTCGTCCAGAAGAGCGGGGCAAAGGGCGTGGGGCTGTATCGCACGGAATTCCTGCTGCTCGATGGCGAGGAAATGCCGGGCGAGCTGGAGCAGTCCGAGGCCTACGCCCGTCTCGCGAAGGCGCTGGCACCCCACCCCGTGATCATCCGCACGCTGGATGCGGGCGGTGACAAGCTGCCGGTGGAGCCGCTGACCGAGCCGGAGCCAAATCCCTTCCTCGGCTGGCGCGGCATCCGCGTCTCGCTGGATCGCCCGGGCATGTTCAAGGAACAGCTCCGCGCCATCCTGCGGGCCAGCGCGCACGGCAAGCTGGCCGTCATGTTCCCCCTGGTCTCCGGCCTCGGCGAGGTGCGCCGGGCAAAGGACCACCTGAAGGAGTGCATGGACGAACTGGCCGCCCAAGGCGTTCCCTTTGACGAAAAGCTGGAGACCGGCGTGATGATCGAGGTGCCCAGCGCCGCCGTCATCGCCGACCTCATCGCTCCGGAGGTCGATTTCTTCTCCATCGGCACGAATGACCTCATCCAGTACACCGTGGCGGTGGACCGGGTGAATCACCACGTGGCCGATCTCTACCGGCCGACCCACCCCGCGGTCGTGCGCCTCATCAAGCGGACCGTGGATGCCGCCGTCGATGCGGGCATCTGGACCGGTGTCTGCGGTGAGATGGCCGGCGATATCCGCCTCACGCCGCTGCTCATGGGCCTAGGCGTGGAAGAACTCTCCGTGGGCCCGCATCAGGTCCCGCGCGTCCGCCGCGCCATCCGCGCCCTGAGCCACGCCGAGTGCCAGGAAATGGCAAACCAGGCCCTGAAGACCTCCCTGAGCCCGGAGATCATGAGCGCCACGGTGGAACTCGCCCGGAAGTATTATCCGGAGCTGCTGGATTGATCGAGGCTTTCAGCGCTGGGCCTTATCAGCCTCCCCACGAGGAACCAGCGAGATTCGTCCGGGGCTGAAGACCAGATTGGCATCCACTTGGTCAGCCACTTCGATTAGCACATCGAGCATGGTCTTCCCTTTGCATTTCAGGGTGATCGTCCGGTTCGATTTCTCTTCGAAACCTTTGGCATCGATCTCCACGCGATAGCTCTTCGGGATCTCCGGGGTGTTCAGGAAATCCAACGCGTCTTCCAGCGAGGATTTGTCGAAATCGATGACCGGGACCGTTCGCTTCGAGACATCAAGGAACGTCCATTCGAGGGTTCTGTCGGGCGGAGTCCCCGCCGGGTCAAATCCGCAGGCAGCACCCATGGGAAACAACGAAACTTGCAGCACCATGACGACCAAGAACGGGGAAAACCATCGGGATCTCATGTATCCAACCAATCAAAGAGGTCAGGAGAGGGCAATCCCTCGCCACGAGCAGTCAAACGTCCCACTCCTGACAGGGCGGACGACCTGTAAGCCAATACTTCAGGTCCAGAGGGCTGTCCAAGCAGGCTAAAGCCAGCGCTTCCTGGGATCGCCCGTCATTAGACCGGCCTGAAGCAACCCTCCATGCCGACGGAGGCCCTAGGCCATCGTGGTCCGCATCGCTCCGCGTGCGGCGAAGCAATTCTGGCGGCGGGCTTTGAGGGTCGCTTCGCCGGCCTGTCCAAGCGAGCCGGTGGCACGCGCTCCCAGCGGGGGCACCAGGTGAGGGGTGACTTTGAGGGTCACTTCGCAGGTCTGTCCAAGCCGGCTGAAGCCAGCACTCCGCCTGCGGCAGCCTCTTGGGAGCGCCGGTCATTAGACCGGCCCGAAGCAATCCTCCATGCCGACGGAGGCCCTGTGCCATTGTGGTCCGCATCGCTCCGCGTGCGGCGAAGCAGTTATGGCGGCGGGCTTTGAGGGTCACTTCGCCGGGCTGTCCAAGCGAGCCGGTGGCACGCGCTCCCAGCGGAGGCGGGAGCCATCTCCTAGCTTCACCCGACCGGCGAACCGCACGCGGAGCGATGCGGACCACGATGGCACGGGGTGGGGCGAGCTGTTAGAGAAAGGGTGAGCGGGTGCTTGAGCCGATCTCAGATCTCAGATCTCAGATCTCAGATCACCGACCTCTGATCTCTGACTTCCGACCTCCGACCTCCGGGTCACTGCTGGCGCTGCTGCATTTCCTGCATGCGGCGCTGGACGCGGTCGGAGACGTTCTGCGGCAGGGAATTCTGGCTGATCCACTGCGAGGCGGCATTGTAGTCGCGGCGGAGCCAGCCATCGAGCATGCGGCCGTACATCCGCTCCTGCTGGTTCGCGTTGGAAACCTTGCCGATGTAGTTCACGGCGATCTCCGGCGCATTGCCAAAGGAGTGCCAGACGAATTGTTCGTAAACGCGGTCGTTCGCGTCTCCGGCATTCGCGTCGAGGAAGTCGGCGGCGGCGCGCGGGTCTTGCATCGCCATGCTGTTCGCCACGCCGCGCAGGGCATTGCTGCGCATGTCACCGGCGGGCAGGCCCTTGTAGTAGGCCACGGCGGAGTCCTTGTCCTGCTCCATCCACGTGGTGATCACGTCATCCATCGTGCGGTCGGCGGCTTCGCCCGGATTTTGCATCAGCCAGGCGGCGGTGCCTGCCGGGTCCTTCGCCGCGAGGGCGTCGGCAATGCGGGAGATAGCACCTTCCCTCAGCGACTCATCGGTCATCGCGGTAGCCCAGGCCTTCGCGGCGTCGGGCCCTTGGGAAAGGATGGTCGGGATCATGATGCCGAGCGCTTCGCCGCGCTCTTCGGAGAGATTCATGCCCGCGAGGAGCTGCGAGGCCCGCACCGGGTCATTCGCGGCGAGACCCTGGATCACGCCGATCATCCACGGATTCCCCTCGCCTTCCTGGGCGGTGTGGTTCTGCTCGGCCCAGCGGATCGCGGCTTCCGGATCGGAGGCAGCCCAGGTGGTGAGGATGGTATTGCGGGCGAAGCGGTTGCCGGTATTCGCCTTCGCATACTCCAGCGCCTGCAGCGGGTCCGACTTCGCCCACGCGCTGAGCAGCATGGAATACTCCGTCATGCGGCTCTCCGTCATGCCGAGCGAGCGGAAGGAAGCGACCACGGACTCAAATTCGCCCGGGGTCACGGAATTGACGAATTCCAGCCATGCCTTGCTGCGCTCGATCGGGTCGGTGGTGCGCATCAGCGCCTCCATCTTCGCGCGGGCTTCCTCTCCGGAGAGGTTGGATCCGCCCTTCGCCGAGGCCGCACGCTCCGCCAGGCTGCGACGCGGAGAGCCTGCATCCGACTCCCCTCCCAGCCCGCCGCGCGACGAGGTCTTGCTCGACAGGCTGCCGCTGCCGTTCTCAGCCGCGGCGATTTCGGCGGCGTCCGGGGCGGTCATGCGACCGGCCACGAAGGCACCGGCACTGGCCACGACGATGGCTCCGACAAGGGTCAGGTTGCTGTTTTTCGAGCTCATGGAGAAGTATGGGTGTAAACGCCGCCGGTCACCGGATTCGTTTGTTCGCAGACACAAAAAAGCATCGGAACCCGAACTACTCCAGCGAGATCCGCAATCGGGAGGCCATCAACGCCGCCGCTCAGCCCTTCGGGGTGATCCCCGGCGGGTGGACGATGATGCGCGCCTGCGGATTGTCCCGCAGGTAGGCGAAGGCCCATCCCAGCAGCACCGACAGGCGGTTGCGGAAGCCGATGAGGAAGGCGATGTGGATGAAAAGCCACGCGCACCACGCGATGAAGCCCTTCATCTTCATCTTCCCGGCCTTCACCACGGCGTGGTTCTTGCCGATGATGGCCATGAAGCCCTTGTCGTAGTAGTAGAAATGGTCCCGCGGGCGTCCCTCGGCCTGACCCTTCAGCAGGTTCGCCACGTGGCGGCCCATCTGGCTGGCGGCGGGGGCGAGCCCGGGCACCGGCTTGTCGTCCCCGTCCTTCATCCGGACCAGATCGCCCGCCACGAAGACGTGCGGCAGGCCCGGGAGGGAGAGATCCAGATTCGGCGTCACGCGCCCGGCGCGGTCGGCCATCGGCACGCCCAGCATCGCGGTCAGCGGATTTGCCTCCACGCCCGCAGCCCAGATGATCGCCTCGGACTCCAGCTTCGTGCCGTCCGCGAAGTGCAGGCAGCCATGCTGCACGTCGTCCACGCGCATGCTGGTCCACACCTCCACGCCCAGCTTCGTCAGCCGGCGGCGGGTGTATTCGCTCTGGTCCTCGTCGAAGACCTCGAGCACGCGGGTGGAGCCCTCGATGAGCACCACGCGGAGCTTCGAGGTATCGATGCGGCGGAAATTCGACTTCAGGGTGCGGTGGATCAGGTCCGCGAAGGCCCCGGCCAGCTCGACGCCGGTAGGCCCGCCACCCACGATCGCCACGGTCATCAGGCGCTTGCGGTATTCCTCATCGGTGGTCAGCTCCGCCATCTCCAGATTGGCGAGGACCGAGCGGCGGACGCCCTGCGCATCGGCCAGCGATTTCAGCCCCAGCGTGTGCTGCGCCCACTCGGATTTCCCGAAGAACGACGTCCGCGCTCCTGCCGCGAGCAGCAGGTAGTCGTATTCGTAGTGCGTGCCCGAGGCTCCGTCGGCAGTCTTTGCCACCGGGTCGAGCGTCTTGATCTCGTCCATCAGCACCGTGACATTCGGAGCGTCGGCGAGGATCTGGCGGATCGAGCGGGCGATATCCGGCGCGGCCAGCGAGGCGGTCGCCACTTGATACAGAAGCGGTTGGAAAAGGTGATGGTTCGTCCGATCCACCAGCGTCACGGCGAAGCGGGAGTCTCCCGCCAGCTTCATTGCACACTCCAGGCCTGCGAAGCCTCCACCAATGATCAATACCCGGCTAGCTCCCCGGTCTGCGGCTGACATGCCGCGAAAGCTTGCAGGTCCCGCGCCAAATGCAATCGGAGCTTGTGAAAACTTTCACAAGCTCGCATTCCGCTTATCTTTAGATCCTTACGACTTATCTCTCGGCACCATTGTCTGCCACTCGCCGCCGAGGAGTTCGGTCAGGCTGGCGACTCCCCGCACGCCCTCGCGGGCGGTGCCCCCGTTTGGCAGCACCTGCGCCACCGCCAGCCCGGCGGAGAGCGCGGCGGCCACCCCGTGACGGCTGTCCTCGATGGCCAGACAACGCGTGGGGCCGATGCCCAGCCGTCGGCAGGCCAGCAGGTAGAGATCCGGCGCGGGCTTCCCTGCCGCCACCTCGTCCCCGGACGCCCGGATCGGAAAGTAGCGGTCGAGCCCGGACGCCTGGAGGCAGAGATCGATGTCCTCGCGGTCGCTGGAGCTGGCCAGCGCCAGCGGCACCCCGGCTTCCAGGATTTCCTCCAGCAGCGCCGCCACGCCGGGCATCGGCACCGGCGGCTCCTCATTCACCAGCACCCGCCAGTCCTCACGCCAGCCGCTGCGGAAGCCCGCGAGGTCGAATCCCCGCGGGGCCTTCGCCGCGAGGTATTCCTCGATGTCTTCATTCGACCGGCCGACCAACTCGCGGAAATACTCGTCCTTCGTCAGCTCGCCACCCTGCCGGGCAAAGGCCGTGCGGTAGGCCTCGCAGTAAACCGGCTCCGTATCGAAGAGCGTGCCATCCATGTCGAAGACCACCGCCCGCTCTGCCACATGGGCGGCAGAGGCGCTCAGGCTGGCGCGGAAGTCGCTCGGGCGCTGGCCGGTCTCCGCGAGGAAGAAGCGGCTCAGCTCGTGCGCGGAGCCGAATTGCATGCGGCGCGCGATTTCCGCCAGGGTGAGCGACAGGTCTCCCAGCAGGTGCTTCAGGTGCCGTGCCCGCACGCGCTGGATCTCCTCCTTCGGCCCGTGGCCCAGGGCCGCGGCGAAGCGCTCCTTGATCGTGGTCATGGAAAGCGGGGTCAGGTCCGTCAGCTCGGCCACGCGCACGGCCTCGTGCGGGGCCCGCAGGCGGATGTAGCGCACCAGCTCGCGGATGTCCGGGTCGGTGATGGCCAGCATGTCGCTGGACTCGCGCGTGATTACCCGGCTGACCGGGACGATGAGCGAGCCGGGCTCCACCGCCTCGCCCGCCATCTGCCGCCGCAGCAGTTCCGCCGCCTGCCGGCCGATCTCGCGCGCCGGGTGCTCGATGCTGCTCAGCGCGGGGAAGGTGGCGAAGCAATACGCCGCATCATCGCCATAGCCGATCACCGCAAGCTGCTCCGGCACCTGGCGGCCCAGCATGTCCGCCGCACGCAGCACCACCGCGGCCAGTGAATCGTCCGCGACAAAGAGCCCGCAGGGCTCCGGCAGGCTTTCCAGAAAGGCCATCACCTCCGTCTGCACCTCGCGCCAGCCGTGGGACTCCCACAGCGGCCTGCCGCGCAGATAGTGCACCACCGGCTCGTGCCGGTATTCCTGCAGGCCCGCGCGGAAGCCCTTCAGCCGCTGCCGCGCATAGACCCGCAGGCCGGGAGCGTATTGCTCCTCGCGGTAGAAGGTCTCGCCGCGCGCGAGGAAGGCGAAGTGCGGGAGCTGGCACTCGATGAGGTGGTGCGCTGCGAGCCGGCCGATCTCGTGATTGTCCGGCACCACGCGCGGGTAGCCCAGGTCCGGGCCCTCCGTGCTGGTCAGCACCACCGCCGTGCCGCGCTCGCGGTAGCTGGCCAGCTCGCGCTCCGTGGCGCGGAAGAGCACCAGCCCGTCGCCATGCCAGTGCTCGTCGATCTTCACCGCCTCCATCTCGCCGTAGGAGTCGTTTTCCGTCGCGATCCGCCACGTCTCGTGCTGCCGCATCGACTCCACCACGCCCTCCATCGTGCGCGGACCATAGGAGGACCATTGCGGAAAGCGGATCCCCACGAGCTTGCGGAAGTTACGATTCATCTGCGGGCAGATGAGGCAAAACACGCCTCCGCCCGGAATCGCAAGCTCCGATTCCCGTGGCCTCCCCGCACGGCCCGCCACGTGGCTCGGCGGATTTGCTCCCGCTGCCGTCGATAATGCCACTTTCGCCAAGGCGGCGCTTCCCGCGATGTGATCAGCGTCGGCTACCGGTCCCTTTCACCGCGTCTGCAGCCGGCATGCGAACTCCCAAGACCTCACCAATGAAAACCCGGAATCTCTCCCTGCTCCGCCATGCTTCAATGGCGGTCGCCGGTCTGCTCGCCACCGCCCTGCTCCCTGCCGCCGAGTTGCAAAACGGCGGCTTCGACACGGCCAACGGCACCGACAACAACGCCGCCTACTGGGCGAGCAACGCGACCCCGCCAGGCATCGGCGGCACCGTCCGCGGCGGCAATGACGGAGGCTTCGGCTGGAACACCACCTACTTCGCCGGGGGCGCCTTTCCGACGAACCGCACCTTCGCTTCCACCTTCAATTCCACGCCGGTGCGCCAGGACCTCACCGGCAGCGGCAGCACCTTCGTCGCGGGCGCGACCTACACCGTCAGCGCGCAGATCTTCTCCGCAGCAGGCTATGCGAACTGCCGGAATGCCCGGATCATGTGGTCGCTCGGCCTCACCGCCGATGGCACCCCGGTCGCGATGGACCACTGGTTCTCCGATGAATTCGCCGCGCAGTCCGTGGCAAACGGCGGCCCCATTCCGAACAACCACATCATCCAGGTGGTCACCGGAAACAACGGCCTGACCGATGTGTCCGTGACCTTCACCGCCACCGCGGCGGAAGCGGGCAAGAAGATCGGCATCCGCCTCGGCGGCACCGACCAGACGAAGTACTCCCCCGTCACCGGCATCGTCACCGGCCCGGACACCACCGGCTCGCAGTACTACGGGATGATGGACACCATCACCTTCTCCAGCGACCGGCCGAGCGCGTCGCTGAATGGCTTCTACTCCGACGTGGACGTGGTGGACGGCCACCCCATCACGCTCTCCTGGGACATCCTCAATGCCGGAGCGGTGGAGACGCTCACGCTGAATGACGGCACGGGCGCGGTGAACGTGCTGCCGCTGACCGACACGCAGACGGGCTATGGCTCGACGACCGTGAATCCCACGGCAAACACCACCTACACGCTCACGCTGGACGGCGGTGCCACGCGGCAGGTCACCATCCTGAACGGCCGCGTCTTCTCCTTCACCGCGGACCGGCGCATCGCCCTCGCCCCGGCCCATGAGGTCACGCTGGATTGGAATGTCCTGCCCGTCGGCGCGACGGTCACCATCTCCGACGGCACCACCACCACGGATGTCACCGCGGACACCGATCCTGACTCGGGCATCGGCTCGCGCACCTTCACGGTGCCCTCGGCCTCGACCGTTTACACGATCAACGTGAACAACGGCAGCGCCACCGCGACGACCCGCCGCGTGCTCCGCGCCACCGGAAACAGCGCCGCCTTCTCCATCGACAAGCAGGCCTACGTGGCCGGCGAGCCTACCATCGCGACCTGGAGCGGCACCGGCGGAAATGCCGCATCGTGGGTCGGCATCTACGCCCAGAACAACACACCCGGCGCACCGAACGAGTACTCCGTGCAGTGGAACTATCTCAATGGCACGCAGAATACCGGCGGCAACCACACCTCCGGCACGCTGAGCTTCACCATGCCCGCGGGGAACTACTACGCGGTGCTCTTCGTCGATGGGAACTACGTCGTCGAGCAAGGCCCCATCCCCTTCACCGTGACAGCACCGGTGGTGCCGGACGGCCCCATCGCCGTGCGCTCCGTGGCCCGCACCACCGACCCCGTGAATGGCGAGCGGTTCACCATCACGTGGGATTCCAAGGCGGACGTCCAATACGACGTCTACGCCTCGGCCACCCTCGCGGGCGATCCGCTCGTCGCCTGGGAAAAGGTCGGCAATGCCGTCCCATCGGAAGGCGATGACACCACGACCTTCTCCGAGGACCTCCCCACACCCGTCCCCGCACGCCGCTTCTACAAGATCTACGAAGTCGTCCCCCAACCCTGAGATCGCCCCCTTACCCTACTCCTGACTATTCCGTGATGAACCGCTCGCAGTTCCTGCGCCTGATTGGATTCGGTGCCACCGGCGCCTTTGTCTTCCGCCCGAGCTGGGCCCTTGGTGCGATCGACTATGATTTCCAAGGCACCCCCGCCGGGCTCCGGCCCTACCTCCAGACCCCGCGCCCGGACTCCATTTGGGTATCGTGGTGGACGAATGCCGACGCCCAGACGCATGTGGACTTCGGCACCGCCGCCGACGCGCTGACGCGGACCGCCACCTCGGCGCCGACGCGGATGGGGACGAACTACACCTACCACTGCGTGCGGCTCACGGGACTCCAGCCGGACACCTACTACTACTACAAGGCTCGTACCGAGAATGTCACCTCGGAGGTCTTCCGCTTCCGCACGCCGAAGGCCATCGGCACCGGCACCGGGAAATTCCGCGTGCTGATCATCGGCGACAACCAGGTCATCGACCCGGCACAACGCCGCTACGAGCGACTGGTGGAGCGCGCGAAGAAGAAGATCGAGGACCTCTACTCGGTCCCGATCGAGGAAGCCATCGACCTGGTGCTGATGCCCGGCGACCAGGTCGACGTCGGCACGCTGGAGCACTACCGTCACCTTCACTTCAAGTTCTGCGGCTGGATCTCGCCGAACATCCCGATCATGACCACGATCGGGAACCACGAGACCTACAGCGATCCCGGCCTCGCAAACTACAAGGCGATCTTCCGCTACGACGACCTGACCTGCGCCGGCGTCAGCAGCCCGGATCCCGAAGTCTACTACGCCTACCAGCTTGCGAATATCGCCTTCGTCCACACGTCCAGCGAGCACATCACCACCGCGCAGACGACGTGGGTGCAGGACATCGTGACCGCGTCGGACTCGGCGGCGAATGTCGACTGGATGATCAGCCTCTGCCACAAGCCCTACCAGGCGGAGCAGTACATCGGCGACATCTCCACCTGGATGCGGAACACCGCGATGCCCATCCTCGCGCAGACGCAGAAGCACGTGCTGAACATCGGCGCGCACCACCACCTCTACGCCCGCGGCCAGACGAGGCAGTGGCCCGTTTACCACATCATCTCCGGCGGCAGCGCGTGGGACCAGTACTGGGGCCAGTCGAACGAGGCGGACTACGACGACGTGCAGAAGACCGTCGCCCACTGGACGTGGCAGCTCGTCGAGTTCGACCTGGATGCGCGCACCATGGACGTGCGCTGTTTCTCCGAGGCGAACATCCGCTTCCCCACCGCGACGCGCTGGTCCTACAACAGCCGACTGGTGGACCACTTCACGCGCAAGCGTGGCATCACCGCCACGCCCGCGAAGCCATCGCTGACGAATACCTTCGCCGCCCCCGTCACGCTGCCGGTGGAACTGGCCAGCACGGCCTACCAGACGACGAGCGGCGAGGCGATGAACAGCACCTGGTTCCAGGTCGCCGCCGACGCCGGATTCTCGAATCTCAAGATCGACCGCATCCGCGACGTGGAGAACTTCTACGGCGACTCCGGCTCGCCGCTCTATGAGCCGGTGGACACCCACGCGGGCCTGGATATCCTGCGCTACACCATCCCCGCCTCGGGCCTGCCGGACGGCACCTACCACGCGCGCGTCCGCCACCGGGATGCGAATACCCTGTGGTCCGCGTGGTCGTCCGCCATCACCTTCACTGTCACGGGCAGCGTTCCGTCCGACCCGAAGATCGCACTTCAGAAGTCCGTCTATCCGCCGAACGAGGACATCCCGGTCGCCTTTGAAAACGGCACCGGCAGCACCCGCGACTGGATCGGATTCTTCCCGAAGGGCACCACGCCGCGCGCGGGGGCATCCCCGTCGTGGTTCTACCTGAATGGCACCCGCACCGCACCCGCCGCGGCGATCCGGAACGGCACGCTGAACTTCACCTACAACCTGCCCGTCGGCGAGTGGTTCGCCGCCTTCTTCTCCGCGGACAGCTACACGGAGATCGCCCCGCGCGTGCCCATCTACGTGGGGAACATGGTGACGATGACGCCGGGCAGCGAAGCCTACGACGAGGGCGAGACGGTGCGCATCAATTTCTCCGGCGCACCCACGGGAGAGAAGGACTGGATCGGCATCTACCGCGTCGGCATCAATCCCGGCCCGACGCCGTCCGTGAGCTGGAAGTATGCCGCGGAGGCGTCCGGGTTCCGTGACTTCCCCGGACTCGCGAAGGGCTACTACTACGCCGCCTTCATGGTGAATGACCAGTATCAGGAGATCGCCACGCGCGTGCCTTTCTCCGTTGGCTCGCAGATTTCCACGGTCAGCATGGAGGCCGCACAGGTCCAGCAGGGCAGCGACTTCACCGTCCACTTCAGCAATGGCCCGGGCATCCCGAAGGACTGGATCGGCATCTTCAAGGACGGGGAGATCCCCGGCGTGAACGTGCTCACCTCGTATCTCTACTTCAACGGTGCCACCAGCGGCAGCGTGACCTTCCAACTGCCGGACCTGGCCCCGGGAAAATACTTCGTGGCGATGTTCACGAACGACTCCTACACCGAGGTTTCCAACCGCGTCACCTTCACGGTGCAGGGAAAAGCTCCCCTTGAGTTCGAGCAGGCCGAGCTTGAGGGAAACCAGATGCGCCTGCGCTGGAAGTCCGAGTCCGGGAAGACCTACAAGATCCAGAAGAGCACCCGCCTCGACGGATGGGAGGACGTGCGCAGCGTGACCGCCAGCGGTGCCAGCCATGAGGAGCTGGTGCCGGTGGACCGCATCGCGGATCCCAAGTGCTTCTTCCGCGTGACCGGGGACTGACCCCCGTCACATGCCGGGTGCCTGCTTCGCACGGCCGAGGAAATACACCGAGGCCGTGAAAAGCAGGGGCAGGCCGCCCATGGCCAGCCACAGGCTGAAGTCACGGAAGAACTCCAGCCGGCTGATCTCTCCCGCGAAGATATCGCGGTAGATCATCATGCCGACCGATCCGGAGTAGCCGAGCGCGTCCGCCAGATAGATCGCAAACACCGCCGTCCCCGTGAACCGGGTGGCGGCGATGATGCGGTCGAAGAGCACGCTGCCAAAGGGGACGTAGGTGAGATAGGCTCCGAAGCCGCTCACCATCATCCACGTCTCGCCGCCGATCAGTCCGGCGCTGAAAAGCATGGTGGACCCGCCGAGCACCACCATGCCGGCCATCATCAGCAGATACACCGTGGCCAGGCCGCGGCGTGCGCCCTTCACCAGGAAGGCGAGGGCCAGCAGGATCATCACGCCGAAGGCCACGGGCCGCTCCGTGCGGGAAAATGCCGCCGCGTCCATGATGCCCATTTCGACGAAGAGGTCCGCCTGGTAGCTGTCGCGGAAGTCGCGGTAGGCGGTGAGGAAAAGGTAGAAGACACAGAGGATGACCAGCCCGGGCAGGAAGCGCCGCGCAAAGGCCAGCCGCTCGCCCCGCCCCATCACCTGGCGCTTCGCCCGTAGCATCTCGTCCTCCGCGGACGGCGGCGGCAGCAGCGAAAGCAGGCCGACCGATATCACGAAGGGCAGCACGAACATCGCCCCGGTGGCAAAGGGCATCCAGTACTCGTCCACGCCCTTTTCCAGCAGCCACGCTCCCACGCGCTTCACCTCGCCGCTGGCCAGGATGTAGGAGCAGGAGAGCGCCGCGAGCAGCAACTCGGAGACCTTCCGCCCTTCCAGATATCGCACCACCAGACCCCACACCACGCCGAGCGGCATGCCATTCAGGAAGAGCGCCACCGGCTTCCAGCCCGCGGGTAGCACTGCGAAAGCGAGCAGGGCCAGCCAAGAGGTCACGATGCAGGCCACCAGTGCCAGACCCAGCCGCGCGCGCGGCAGCTCCGAGCAGACCTTCACCCCCGCGAACTTCGACACGCAGTAGCCGAAGACCTGCGCGATGAGGAAAAGCGTCTTCGCCTCGATGATGCGGCCCGCGATCGCCACCTGCAGCGGCGCATCCACATATCCCGCCGCGGCGAAGGGCCGCCGGAAGGCATACATGCAATAATAACACGAGAATGCCGCCAGGGACGCGAAGACCGTGAAGAGCAATTGATTCCGCTCAAGGGAAGATCGCAGCGTTCCAAAGCCCATTCCCCAAAACACTGATAGATCGATCCGCCCTCGCCAATCTTCCAATTGAGACGATTCAGCCCCAAGCACACTGCGAAGACCGGATTTCCCACTTTGATTTGGGAAGGAGCTGGATATTTCAGTCTTCCGAAACGCTTGTGAATTGTTTCACAAGCTCACAATCCAATGGATTGAAACACCTTACGTAAATCGACGAATCCGCAGTTTAATCAATCGTTTGACACCCGGGGGAGGTGCATGGAGCTTCGGGCCATGAGCGCAGTTGCAGGAGATTCGAAGGTGGCCACCAAGCAGCGTTTGATCGAAGCAGCAGAAGAGCTTTTCGCCGACGACGGATTCGACCGCGTGTCGGTGCGCGACATCACCACGAAGGCCGGTGCGAACGTGGCCGCGGTGAACTACCACTTCGGCAGCCGCGAGGGCCTCATCGCCGTCGTCCTCACCCGCTCGATCAATCCGGTGAACGAGGAGCGCCTCGCCCGCCTCGACACGCTGGAGCGCCGCGCCGCTGGCAAGCCGCTGCCGATCGAGGAAATCCTCGACGCCTACATCCGCCCCTTCGCCACGCAGGTGCGCCGCTCGGAGCTGACCGAGAAGATTTTCTTCAAGCTGATGGGCCGCATGTTCGGCCACGGCTGCGATATGCCGCCGGTGGTGGAGCAGCTTTTCATCAACATGTCCTCGCGCTTCTACAAGGCCTTCGCGAAGGCGCTGCCCGGTCTGGCCCCGGATGACATCTGGTGGCGCATGCACCTCATGGGCGGCTCGATGATCCACACCATGGCGCACGGCGAGAAGCTGCTGCGCATGTCGGGTGGCGAAGCCGGGACCCCGACGCTGGAGCAGACGCTTTCCCGCTTCATCCGCTTCGCCGCCGCCGGGATGCGGCAGGGCAGCGAAGACGGTCAAGAGGAACAAAAGACCCGTGGACCTCAGGTCGAGTTCCCGTTCTAGTCTCGTCCCTACATGATCCCCTCCCGCGCGAGCGCCATTTTCATGGCGGCACTTCTTGGTGGCTGCACCCTGCACTCGCCATCGTCGCGGATGGATGCCGCAGGCACCGCGCCGGAATCATGGTCCGCCACCCGCGAGGCACGCAGCGGCGTGGACCATCGCTGGGTGAAGACCATAGGCGGTTCCCCACTGGTCTCGCTGGTGGATGAGGCACAGCGTGCGAATCCCAGCCTGCAAGCCTCCGCCGCTCGGGTGGACCAGGCCGCCGCGGTCGCGAAGATCGCCGGAGCAGAGCGCTTTCCCACGCTCGGCGCGGGCACCCAGGCATCGCGCCAGAAGCAGAACTTCCTCGGCCAGGCCTCCACGGCGAATACCTTCGGCGTCTCCCTGCAGGCGGCGTGGGAGGTGGACCTGTGGGGCAAGGTGAGGTCCGGGGCCGAGGCGGCCATGGCCGATGCCGAGGCGCAGCAGCAGAATGACCGCGCGCTGCGCTCGTCGCTCGCCGCCCAGGTTTCCAAGGCCTGGCTGGCCGTCGCCGAGTCGAACGAGCAGGTCGCGCTGGCGGACCAAGCAGTGAAGTCCCGCGAGGAATCCTCCACGCTGGTGCGCGAGCGCTTCGAGCGGGCCATCGCCGATGACGGTGGCTCCGCCGCGCAGGTCCGCCTGAGCCAGACCGAGCTCTCCACCGCGAAGTCCGATCTCGAGCGCCGCCGCGGCGAACGCGAGCGCGCGCTGAGGCAGCTCGAGCTGCTGCTCGGCCGCTATCCATCCGGGAATGTCGCGAGCGGCGCGAAGCTGCCGAAGCTACCCGCGATCCCGCCTGCGGGCCTGCCTTCCGAGCTGCTGCTGCGCCGCCCGGATCTCCTCGCCGCGGAGCGTCAGCTCGCTGCCGCGGGACGCCGCCGCGACCAAGCGGTGAAGGCACTTTTCCCGAGCATCTCCCTGACAGGCAGCCTCGGGACCTCGACCGACCAACTGGAAGACATCCTGAAAAGCTCCGCGGGCGTGTGGTCGCTCGGTGGCAGCCTGACGCAGCCGATCTTCCAGGGCGGTCGACTGCGCGGCGGCATCGAGCAGGCCGAGGCGGCCGAGCGCGAGGCCGCGGCAAATCTCCAGCGTGTGGTGCTGGATGCCTTTGGCGAGGTGGAGCAATCGCTCATCGCCGAGATCTACCTGCGCCGCCAGGAGCAGGAGCTCACGCATGCCGTGACCCTCTCGCAGGATGCCGCGGAGCGCGCGGGTGAGGAATTCCGCACCGGCACCGGCGGCGTGCTCACCTACATCGCCGCGCAGAACCGCCAGATCGAGGCCGCCTCGGCGCTGGTCTCCGTGCGCCGCCTGCTGCTCGACAACCGCGTGAACCTGCACCTCGCCCTGGGTGGCGATGTGGTGCTGCGCGGCCCCTGATTGATTCATTCTCCCAGATGAAACGCATTTTCCGCATCATCCTCGCCGCAGCCATCCTGCTCGGCGGCTTCGCCATGTTTGCCCTGCTGGCGAAGCTCAAGAAGACGCCCCTCCCCACACAGCCGCCGAAGCTGGCGCAGGAAGTGGAAACCGTGACCGCCCGCAAGACGGAGATCCATGTGATGATCCCCGCCCAAGGCACCGTGGAGCCCGTGACGCTGACCCGCGCCGCCGCCGAGGTGGAGGGCACCGTCATCGCCGTGGGCCAGGACTACGAGGCAGGCGGGAATTTCAAGGCGGGTGACGTCCTGTTGGAGATCGACCCCACCGACTACAAGGCCGACCTCTTCCAGGCGGAAGCAGCGCAGGCCGAGGCCAGGCTGCAGCTCGCGCAGGAGGAAATGCGCGCCGAGCAGGCGAAGCGGGATTGGGAACGCATCGCGAATCCGGGCCAGACCGCGAATGACCTGGTGCTCCGCATTCCCCAGCTCGCCGCGAGCCGCGCCCGCGTCGCCGCCTCGGAGGCCGCGGTGATGCGCGCGATGAAGGACGTGGAGCGCACGAAGCTGCGCGCGCCCTACGACGGGCGCATCCGCAAGAAGCTCGTCGATCTCGGCACGCGCGTCGCGAAGGCCGGGGCGCTGGCGGAATTCTACGCGACGGATTTCTACGAGGTCCGCCTGCCGGTGCCGCGCCAGGATGCGGCCTTCTTCGACCTCCGCGGGCAGGAGATCCTGCTGCGCGAGTCCGGCGGCACGCGCACGTGGAAGGCCGTGGTGGACCGCACCGAGGGCGAGATCCAGCGGGAGAACCGCTCGATCATCGTGGTCGCCCGCATCGACGGCGATTCGCCGGACGCGCCGCTGCCGGGGCAATTCGTCCACACCGAGATCGAGGGACGCACCATTCCCGACGTCGTCCGCATCCCGCGCCGCGCCTTTGCCAAGACGGACCGCGTGATGGTCGTCGGCGACGGCCACACCGTCACCACGCGGCAGGTGAAGGTCATCCGCACCGAGAAGGACACCGTGCTCGTCTCCGAGGGCGTCGAGGACGGGGAGCAGCTCTGCATCACCGCGCTGACCTCGGTCATCGAGGGCATGGAGGTGAAGGTGGTGCTGCGCGACGGGAAGGAAGTCTCCACTGACGAGCCATGAAAGGCCTCATCTTCTTCTGGGCGCGCAACAAGGTCGCCGCCAATTTCCTGATGATCGCCCTGCTGGTGCTGGGCACATTCACGTGGATCCGGCTGAAGAAGGAGATCTTCCCGGAGATCTCGTCGAACTTCATCACGGTCCAGACGCCGTATCCGAATGCCACGCCGGAGGAGGTGGAGAAGGGCGTCTGCGTGCCCGTGGAGGAGGCCATCCAGGACCTCGACGGCATCGAGCGCCTGACCTCCACCAGCGCGGAGGGCCGCGGCGTGGTGGTCGTGGAGGTGGCCGCGGGCAAGGACGTCCGCAAGGTGCTGAACGACGTGAAGAGCCGCGTCGATGCGATCCAGAACTTCGCCGAGAGCGTCGAGAAGCCGATCATCGCAGACGTGCTCATCCGCCAGCAGGTGATGAGCCTCGCCGTCACCGCGGATACCGACGAGCGGACGCTGCGCGCCATCGCGGACAAGGTGCGCGACGACCTGCTCGTCTATGCCGGCAAGGAACCCACCACCGCGTGGGAGAAGCTGAAGAGGACCGTGGGCAATGCCGTGCTCGGCGAGCCGAAGATCACCCAGATCGAGCTGACCGGCGTGCGCGACCACGAGATCTCCATCGAGGTCTCCGAGACGACGCTGCGCGAGTATGGCATGACCTTCGAGCAGGTCGCGAATGCGGTGCGCTCGACTTCCATCGACTTGCCCGGCGGCTCCGTCCGCACCAGTGCGGGCGAGATCCTCATCCGCGCGCAGAACCGCCGCTACGAGGCCGCGGAGATCGAGCAGATCACCGTGCTCACGCGTCCCGATGGCAGCGTGGTGAAGCTGTCCGACGTGGCGAAGGTCATCGACGGCTTCAAGGAGGAAGACCTCTACTCGCGCTACGACGGCCACCCGGCGATCGTCCTGAATATCTTCCGCACCGGCGACGAGGACACCCTGCGCGTGGCCCAGCTCGTGAAGGACTTCGTGGCCGAGGAGTCCATCCACGTGCCGAAGGGCGTGGACCTGGAGATCTGGAACGACGAGTCAGTCCTGCTCGAGGGCCGCATCAAGCTGCTGCTCGGCGATGGCTTCCAGGGCTTCGTGCTCGTGTACATCGCGCTCGCGCTCTTCCTGCGTCCCGCGCTGGCATTCCACGTGGCGCTCGGCATTCCCATCGCCTTCGCCGGAGCGCTGATGGCACTGCCCTACGGCGACATCTCGATCAACATGATCTCGCTGTTCGCCTTCATCCTGGTGCTCGGGATCGTGACGGACGATGCGATCGTCGTGGGCGAGCGCGTGAACGAACGCATCGAGCAGGGGGAGCCCGCCCACCTCGCCGCACCGCGCGGCACCTGGGAGGTGATGAGCGTGGCCGCCTTCGGCGTCTTCACGACGATGATCGCCTTCATGCCGATGTTCGCCGTGCAGGGCGTCAGCGGGAATATCTGGCGGCAGATCCCGTGGATCGTCATCCCCGTGCTGATCGTCTCGCTGATCGAGACGAATCTCATCCTGCCCTCGCACCTCGCTCACCTGAAGCCGGTCGATCCGAATCACCCGAACCGCTTCCTGCGACTCCAGCGGAAAATCGCGAAGGGCCTCGATCACTTCGTGGTCCACATCTACGGGCCGCTCCTGGAAAGGCTGATCCACTGGCGGCACGCGACGGTGGCGGCCTTTGCGGCGGTGCTGATGATCGTGCTGGGCCTGCTCGCGAGCGGGCGGCTGATCAAGTTCGAGTTCTTCCCGCGCGTGGAGGCGGAGATCGTGAGCGCGAAGCTGACGCTGCCGAATGGGGTGCCGGTGGAGACCACCGAGGCGGCGATCCGCAAGATCGAGGAAGCGGCCCTCGCCATCCAGCGGGACATCCAGGACGAGCATGGCCGCCCCATCATCAAGCACCTGCTCTCCAGCGTGGGCTCACAGCCCTACACGCCCGGCCTCAGCCTCCAGGCAGCACGCGGCGTGAATGTCGGCGAGGTGACCATCGAGCTGCAAGGAGCCGATTCGCGGAACCGGCCCGACCTACTCGCCGATGCCATCATCGCGGACTGGCGCAAGCGCGTCGGCCCCATCCCGGGCGCGGTGGAGCTTTCCTTCCAGCTCCAGACGTCCGCCGGGGGAAATGCCATCGACCTGGAGCTCACCGGCCCGGACATGGACGAGCTCGACGAGGCCGCCGAATTCATGAAGGCGCGGCTCGCCACCCAGGACGGCATCATCGACATCGGCGACAGCAATCTCGACGGCAAGCGCGAGGTGAAGCTGGCCGTGACCGATGCCGGCGAGGCGCTCGGCCTGCGGCTGGAAACCATCGCCCGCCAGGTGCGGCAGGCCTTCTACGGCGAGGAAGTGCAGCGCCTGCAACGCGGGCGCGACGAGGTGCGCGTCTACGTGCGCTATCCCTACGATGAACGTCGTAGTTTGCAGAATCTCTCCGACATGAGGATCCGCACCGCCGACGGCACCGAGATCCCCTTCACCGAGGTGGCGGAGGCCGAGGAGGGCCGGGGCTACGCGATGATCCGCCGAGCAAACCGCTTCCGCTCGATCAATGTCACCGCCGACATCGACCGCACGAATCCGAACGCGAACGCGAACGAGGTGGTGGAGTGGATGAGGGCAGACGTCTTCCCGGAGATGAAGCAGAAATTCCCCAGCGTCATGTGGGGCTTCCAGGGCGAGCAAAAGGACCAGCGCGAGAGCGTGGGCGATCTCTCGAAGGGCTTCGTCCTCGCGCTCTTCGGCATCTACATGGTGCTGGCGCTGCCGCTGCGCAGCTACGTCCAGCCGCTCATCGTGATGTGCGTCATCCCCTTCGGCATGATCGGCGCGGTGGGCGGGCACATCCTCTTCGGGATGAATTTCAGCGTGATGAGCATCATCGGCGTCATCGCGCTGGCCGGCGTGGTGATCAATGAGAGCCTGGTGCTGGTGGAATTCATGAACCGCTACCGGCGCGAGGGCCACACCGTGCGGGAAGCCGTCGCGATGGGCGGCCGCGCGAGGTTCACGCCGATCTTCCTGACGTCGATCACCAGCTTCATCGGCCTGCTGCCGATGATCACGGAGACCAGCGTGCAGGCGAAGTTCCTCATCCCCATGGCCGTCAGCCTCGCCTTCGGCGGACTGATCAATCTCTTCAACACCATGCTGCTGGTGCCGTGCGTCTATGCGCTCTTTGAAGACTTCCGCAACCGCATCTACACCCCCGAAGCCCTGAAGCGCCACGAGGAAGAACTCGTCCTCGACGCGAACGAGCACGCCATCGGGAGAGAGGGGTGAGTGGCTTGACCCGCTGGATTGACTGCGCCGGAAGCTCTGCCTAGATTGTTCGCGTGATCTCCATCCGACAGATTCTCGAAGAGCTTCCTTCGCTGAACCGCGAAGAGCGGCGGGAGCTTTCCCTGCGCCTGCTGGAAATGGATTCGACTCCGGAAGAAGCGGCTGATCTGGCGGTCTGCGAACACTCGGCAGCCTTGGGATTTGCCATGCTCGACGAATTGGAAGCAGAGGCGCAAACTCCATGAAGCCGGGCGAAGTGTGGCAGGTCGATCTGGGGATGGCCGGAAAGGTCCGGCCATGCCTGCTACTGACTGGCGCTCCTTTCGAAGACGAACTCGCGCTGGTTACAGTCGTTCCTCACACGACAGCCTTGCGAGGAAACCACTGGGAGCTACCGATCCCGAAGTCGTTCCTCAAGGCTGGGGCCTTCCATTTCCAGCAGATCCAATCATTACCGATGGTTCGGCTGATGAGAAAACTGGGCGAGCTGAAGCCCGAAGAGATGGCCATGGTCAAAGACCGGATTCGGGAGAGATTCGAAATGTGAATTGCCCGGCGCGCGCGGCTTTTCCAATCTCCCGCCATGAAACCGCGCCGCCGCGAGCACGAAGCCAGGGACAACCGCCACGCCCGCAAGCCGGACGAAAGCTCCACCGCCTCCTCCGTGCCGTCGCTCGATGAGGATGACCTGATGCAGCTCATCGCGGAGAAGAAGGACCCCTTCATCCTCATCCTCGATTGCGTGCAGGACCCGCACAATCTCGGGGCCATCCTCCGCACCGCGGATGGGGCTGGCGTCCACGCCGTGGTCGCGCCAAAGGACAAGGCCGTGGGCATCACCGAGACCGTGCGCCGCATCTCCGTGGGTGCTGCGGACCACGTGCCCTTCGTCCAGGTGACGAATCTCGCGCGGACCATGGAGCACCTGAAAAAGGCCGGTCTCTGGCTCGTGGGCACCACCGACCACACGGACAAATACATCTACGACCTCGACCTGAAGGGCCCGCTGGCCCTCATCCTGGGAGCCGAGGAAAAGGGCATGCGCCGCCTCACCGAGGAAAACTGCGACTTCCTCGCGAAGATCCCCATGGCCGGAAAGGTGGAGTGCCTGAACGTCTCCGTCTCCGCCGGTGTCTGCCTCTACGAAGCCGTCCGCCAGAGGACCCTCGCGAAGGCATGACGCCCCCCGTCCGCATCCTGTCCGATCTCCACCTCGGCCACCGCGTCTCGCGCATCGAGTCCGTGGAGAGCCTGCGCCCGCTCATCGCCGGGGCGCGCACCGTCATCTTCAATGGCGATACCTGGCAGGAGCTGGCGCGGCTTTTCTTCGAGAAGTCCGCCGCGATGCTGAAGGACCTGAAGCGCCTCTGCGCCGAGGAGGGAGCCGAGCCGGTCTTCCTCCCCGGGAATCACGATCCCGGCTGGCCCGGCACCGGCTGGGAGGAGCTGGCAGGCGGCCGCATCCTCATCATCCATGGCGATACCCTCTTCGCCGATGGCTCGCCGTGGAGCCGCGAGGCGCTGACGCAGCAGCCCGGCGTGGCCGCCCTGTGGGCACGCCACCAGGCCGCGGAAAACGACCCCGCAGCCCGCATCGTGCTCGCGCGCGAGATGGCCCTGCTCCTCCGCGCCCGCGAGTATCCGAAGGGCAAGCGCCTGTGGAACCGTGCGATGGACGCCATCAGCCCGCCCACCCGCGCCCTCCAGATGCTCCGCGTCTGGACGACCCAGGGCGACGCCGCCGCGGCCTTCGCCGAGCGCTATTTCCCCCGCGCGGAAATCATCATCGTGGGCCATTTCCACCGCGCCGGCATCTGGCAGCGGCGGGGGCGGCTGGTCATGAATCTGGGCGCCTTCATGAATCCCTGCCCGGCCCTGTGGGCGGACTTCGATGGCGACCAGCTCCGCTGCGGCCGCATCGATGAAAAGAGCGGCCCGGACTACCGCCTCGGCGAAGTGCTCGGCACCTGGCGCCTGCCGCGGCAGGCACCCGGAGTCTAACGCTCCTTGTCACGGCCCGCCGCCATCTGCCTAATCCAAGGTGGAGTCCCGTCGAACGACCGGGCGACCGGAATTTTCCCATCCCTCCCCAAAAACGAGGCTTTCAGGACACGAAGATGCCGGCCAGTCGGGTCGCTCCCGGGGCTCCGCCACATGACCGACCTTTCAGCTCACGGCTTCCCCAGCACCCACGAGATGTGCGGCGTGTAGTAGTCCGGCTCCAGCAGGAAGGAGTCGTGGCCCTTGTCCGAGTGGACGGTCACATGCATCGAGTTCACCTGGGCATTCTCCAGATGCTTCACCAGCTCCGCCTGCTCTTCCGGGTAGAAGCAGAAGTCGGAGTCGATGGAGAAGACCAGCCAGCGCTGGCCCGCCTCCCGGCAGCGGGAAAAGAGCGCCTCCGGGCTCTCCGCGTCGCCCTCGTGCGCGCCGTCGAAGCGCGACCACATGTCATTGATGCGGAGATACGTGTTCGCGTCGAAGCGCTTCACGAATTTCTTCCCCTGGTGGAGCATGTAGCTCTGGAATTGGTCGCGGACGCGGTACCACGCGAGGATATCGTCCGGCTGCACCACATCCTGCCGGGCGCGGCGCTCGATCGCATCCAGGTGGACGAAAGTCTTGTGGGAGATCATGCGCGCCAGCGCCAGCCCGTAGAGCGGGCCGCCATTGCCACCGTCGTAATAGTCGCCGCCATTGAAATGCGGGTCGTTCTCGATCGCCAGGATCTGCTCGAACAGGATCAGGCGGTTCAGCACGGTCGTCTTGTAGCCCGACGCAATCGAGATGACGTTCGTCACCCGCTCCGGGAAACGCGTCGCGAACGCGAGCGCGATCAAGCCACCGACCGACGGCCCGATCGCGGCATGGAGCTTCCCCACGCCGAGGTGATCCAGCAGCTTCGCCTGCACCTCCGCCTGGTCCGCCGTGGTCACGTGCGGGAAGGCGGAGCCCCACGGCTTGCCGGTGTCCGGATTCGCCGAAGCCGGGCCCGTGGAGCCGTAGCAGCCGCCGAGGTAGTTCGCGCAGACGATGAAATACTTGTCCGTGTCGAGCGCCTTGCCCGGCCCGATCATCTCGCCCCACCAGCCCTCGTGCATTTCCGGCTGCCACAGCGTGCCGGTGCCCGGGATCGCGGGATTGTGGCCGCAGGCATGGTGTGCGCCCGACAGCGCGTGAAAGAGCAGGATGGCATTCGTGCCGTCCCCATTCAGCGTGCCCCAGGTCTCATAGGCCAGGGTCGCGGACGGCAGCTCGCCGCCCTCGCGCAGACGGATCGGCCCGTCATTGATCGTGAAAAACTTAGTCTCGGTGTCCGCCACGGCGCGCCGGGTCTAAGTCGGGGCCGGATGATTGGCCAGCGGAATCCCCACCGCGGCTGCGGCATACCGTGGCTACGGCATCTTGCCGTAAGCCCATCCCCTGCCGACCTGCGGCTGGAAGCCACGGCCACTTTCCCCCACCGTGGCTACGGCATCCTGCCGTAAGCCCATCCCCTGTCGGCCTGCGGCTGGAAGCCGCGGCCACTTTCAGGAGCTACCTCCACCACATCAATTCGACCGCGGGTCCTCCGGCGCTTCTGCCAGGATCCGGTGGTACGGCGACATCGAGCGCAGGATCTCCGCCCACAGCTCGCGGTCGTGGCTCTGCCCCAGCAGGTTGCTGCCCGGGCGGGTGGTGATCCATGTGTTCCGGCGGATTTCCCCCTCGAGCTGCCCGGCCGTCCAGCCGGAGTAGCCGACGAAGGCCCGCACCAGCGTCCCCGGCTTGCGGCTGTGCTTGATCGCCTGCTCGGCGGGGATGCGGACGTGCCACTTCAGGCGATTGTCCTCTGTCCACCAGAAGGCGGAAAACGTAAGATGCTCGCGCGAGACCGGCCCGCCGAGGTGCACCGCGATGTGCTTCAGCGGCTCGAAGGCAGGCTCCTTCAGGAAGTCCCCGACGCTGTGGCCCGTCGGATGATTCAGGATCAGCCCGAAGGCTCCCTCCTCCGCCGAGTGGTCCGCCAGCAGGATGACCGACCGGTCGAAGATCCCGTCGTGCAGCGACGGGTCAGCCAGCAGGATCTGGCCCTGCAGGTGGATGGGGGAGTCGGTCGCGCTCATTGCTATCCTTTGGAAAATACGCCCCCGCCCCCGCTTCGCCAACGGGAAACCCGGACGGATTTGAGAATCCCGCTTTTCTCCCGCGGGCCCTCATTCATCCTGCCGCCCATGAATGGCCACCTGCTGCTGCTCGGCGTGCGCGGACCGGAGATCGAGCCGGACGAGGCGGAGATGTTCCGGCGGCTCCAGCCCGCCGGCTTCATCCTCTTTGGCAGGAATATCGTCACCGCCGAGCAGACCCGCCAGCTCACGGACGCCCTGCGCACGCTCTGCGAGGACGAGCCCATCATGGCCATCGACCAGGAAGGCGGCCGCGTCACCCGCACGAAGGACATCGCCCCCTCCCTGCCATCTGCCAATGCCTTCGCCGCGAAGGGCGACATGATGCTCGCCGCCAAGGCCGGCGTCTATACCGGCGACCAGCTCCGCCTGCTCGGCTTCAATCTCGACTTCGCCCCGGTGCTCGACCTCGACCACCACCCGGACCTCCAGAATTCCCTCCGCGGGCGCTGCTGGGGCCGCGATCCGCAAAAGGTGATCGACCTCGCAGGCAACTGGAACCGCTGGCTGCGCAAGCGCTCCGTGCGCTCCTGCGCCAAGCACTTCCCCGCCTGCGGCCGCGCGAAGTCCGACCCGCACCACGACCTGCCCGTGAGCGACGCCACCATCACGGACCTGCTGAAGGAAGACATCATCCCCTACACCGCGCTCATGCCGGAACTGGATGCCGTCATGCTCGCGCACGTGCTCTTCCCCGCCATCGACCCGGAGAAGCCCGCCTCGCTGTCCCGCCGCATGGTCACGGACTTCCTCCGCGGCCAGCTCGGCTTCGACAAGCATCTGGTCCTCACCGACGACCTCGACATGGGCGCCATCGCCGACCGCTACCCGGACAATACCGACGTCGTCGCCGCCATCGAGGCGGGCAATGACCTCGCGATGATCTGCCACCGCACCGAGCGCGCGAAAGACGCCGCGAAACGACTCGCCGCCGTCTCCTCCTACATCACCGACGACGCCGAAAAGCGCCTGGCGAAATTCCGCAAGAAGCTCCACCCCACCATCCCCTGGTCGCGGGAAAAGTGGGACTCGGTTTCCCAAGAGATCGCCGATCTCGCCGCCCTCGTCCCGGAAATCGGAGCCACCCTACCGAACTCGCCTGTGGCGGACTATTGAGCGGTTGTTAGAGATCGGACGGCTGCTGGCGGAGAACCGCCGCGGCATCCCGCGGCCCATGCTTGGCAGCCAAACCCGCAGGACAGGAGCCATCTGCTCCGGGCTACTACTGATCTCGTAATTCGTGCGTCGCGCCGCGCCGGAATCTCCAGCTCCACCGATTCAACCGGAATCGAATCAGCCACCGAGCATATAGAGAATCTCGGAAGACCCGACAAAACGGCTGATCTGAATCACCGTTGTCACCGCCGTTGTTACTACAACGGCTTTGTTCCCTGAAAATCAAGGAAGCGGACAGGGAGGGATTCGAACCCTCGGTACTATTGCTAGCACACACGCTTTCCAAGCGTGCTCATTCGACCACTCTGACACCTGCCCTTAAGTGGAAGGGCGCGGACCCTATGGAGGGGCCGCGCGCTTGGCAACCCGATTTTCAAAGAGATTTTCATCCCCCCTTTTCCCGGCTCTCCAGAGGGGTCGTGCGCAGTTGTCGCACCGGGACAATTTGTCGCCCCGCGGTGCGACAGGCTGGCCGGTTTTGACGCACCTGCGGGGCGTGCACGCACGCATGACAGAGGCGGAAGCGATTGGTTTTCAGGGCCGGGGTGAAGCTTTCAAACGGCTGGCACCCGGCCTGCGAAAAGGCGGCCAGCAATCCGTGCCCGCGAACGACGGCGAACAAGCGTCCCAGCCGCGGGCTCCAAACCCACCTTTAATTCCCCAACCCACCTACCTTATGTCCAAGATTCTCGGTATCGACCTCGGCACCACCAATTCCTGCATGGCTGTCATGGAAGGCGGCGAAGCCGTCGTGCTGGAAAACTCCGAAGGTGCCCGCACCACGCCATCCATCGTCGCCTTCACGAAGAGCGGCGAGCGCCTCGTCGGCCAGGCTGCCAAGCGCCAGGCCGTGACGAACCCGAAGAACACCGTCTTCTCCGCCAAGCGCCTGATCGGCCGGAAATTCTCCGAGCTCTCCGAGGCCGACAAGAAGATGCCCTACAAGATCGTGGCGGCAGCGAATGGCGACGCCCACATCCAGGTGGAAGTCGGCGGCGAGACGAAGACCTACTCGCCGCAGGAAATCGCCGCCATGGTGCTCGGCAAGCTGAAGTCCGACGCCGAGGCAAAGCTGGGTGAAACCATCACCGACGCGGTCATCACCGTGCCGGCCTACTTCAATGACTCCCAGCGCAATGCCACGAAGGCCGCAGGCGAAATCGCCGGCCTGAACGTGCGCCGCATCATCAACGAGCCGACCGCCGCGGCACTCGCCTACGGCCTCGACAAGAAGGCCTCCGAGAAGATCGCCGTGTACGACCTCGGCGGTGGCACCTTCGACATCTCCGTGCTCGATATCGATGACGGCGTCTTCGAGGTGATGGCCACGGATGGCGACACGCAGCTCGGCGGTGACGACTGGGACAACACGCTGATCCAGTGGATCGCGGACGAATTCAAGAAGGACCAGGGCATCGACCTCTCGAACCAGCCGGACGCGCTCCAGCGCATCAAGGAAGAGGCGGAGAAGGCGAAGATCGCGCTGTCCTCCAGCCAGTCCTACGACATTTCGCTGCCCTTCATCACGGCCGACCAGACCGGCCCGAAGCACATCCAGCTCACGCTTTCCCGCGCGAAGCTGGAGCAGCTCACCGACAGCCTCTTCGAGCGCACGAAGAAGCCCGTCCGCGATTGCCTCAAGGAAGCCGGCATCTCCAGCTCGCAGGTCGATGAGCTCGTGCTCGTGGGCGGCATGACCCGCATGCCGAAGGTGATCGAGGTCGCCAAGGAACTCGCCGGCAAGGAGCCGCACCGCGGCGTGAACCCGGACGAAGTGGTGGCCATCGGTGCCTCCATCCAGGGCGGCGTGCTGAAGGGCGACGTGAAGGACGTGCTCCTCCTCGACGTGACCCCGCTCACGCTTTCCATCGAGACGGAAGGCTCGCGCGCCACCTCGATGATCGACCGCAATACCACCGTGCCGGTGAAGAAGTCGCAGGTCTTCTCGACCGCGTCCGACAACCAGCCCGCCGTGGATATCCGCATCTGCCAGGGCGAGCGCCCGATGTTCTCCGACAACAAGCTGCTGGGGAACTTCAAGCTCGACGGCATCGCCCCGGCCCGCCGCGGTGAACCGCAGATCGAGGTGACCTTCGACATCGACGCGAACGGCATCCTCCACGTCTCCGCAAAGGACAAGCAGTCCGGCAAGGAGCAGAAGATCTCGATCCAGGGTTCCTCCGGTCTTTCCCAGGAAGAGATCGAGAAGGCCAAGGCCGAAGCCGAGGCCCACGCCGAGGAAGACCGCAAGCGCGTGGAAGTGGTCGATACGAAGAACAAGGCCGAGAACCTCGTCTTCCAAGTCGAGAAGCAGCTCTCCGAACTGCCTGCCGAAGCCCCCGCCGAACTCAAGTCCGGCATCCAGGCCAAGGTGGACGCCGTGAAGGATGCGCTGAAGAGCGACAATATCGACGCGATCAAGACCAGCGTCTCCACCCTCGAGAGCGCCCTGCAGGACCTCTACAACGCCGCCCAACAGGCCCAGGCCGCCGCAGGCGGAGCGCCGGGCGGTGCCCCTGACATGGACGTCGAGGCCCCCGAGTCCGGCTCCTCCGAGCCCCGCCAGGCTAAGGGCAAGGTCGTCGAGGCCGAGGTGGTAGATAAGTAAGCTGACCCCCATCGAACACGGAATTCTGAAAGCCCCGAAAGGGGCGATCCCTACAGCCCGGGGCACAGCCCCGGGTCTCGGAACAGGAAGACTCGGAGCCCTGAAAGGGCGAGCCACCAAGCCCGCCCCGCTCTCAATGGACACTCTCCCGGACAAGCACCAACGCCTTTCCCAACTCCGCCCGCTGGCTCCCGCCGCGGTGCGGAGCTTGGCAGCGGCGTGGGATGTCCGGATGGTCTATGAGTCGAATTCCATCGAAGGAAACACGCTCACGCTCCGCGAAACGGAGGTCGTCCTTTCCAAGGGCGTCACCGTTTCCGGCAAGCCGCTGAAGGATCACCTGGAAGCGGTCAATCTCGCGAAGGCATGGGAGCGGGTGAAGGAATTCGCCCGTCCCGATGCGGCCTTCACCGAGCGCGACCTGCTCGATCTCCATCGCATCGTGCTCAGCGGCGTGGATGATTCCTTCGCCGGGAGCTACCGCACGTCCGCCGTGCGCATCGCGGGAGCCACGCTCGTCCCGCCGAATCCGGTGAAAGTGCCGGACCTGATGGAGCGTCTCTTCGCCGACCTGCCCGCCATCGCCGATCCCGTCGAGCGCGCGGCCAGGCTCCACCATGGCATTGCCGCCATCCATCCCTTCTCCGATGGGAATGGCCGGGCTGCGCGGCTCGCGATGAATTTCGTGCTTCTCGCCGCCGGTTACCCGCCCGTATCCATCTCGCCCCAACTCCGCACCGACTACTACGCCGCGCTCGAGGCCGCCGACTCCGGCGACTTCCCCGCGTGGCAAGCTTTCCTCACCACCCGCCTCGACGAGGAATTCGACTTCTGGCTCACCGCCCTGGCGGAGACGCAAGACACAAGACTCGAAGACGCAAGATCAGAAGCCTGAGCCCATTACCGCTGGATTTCTCAAGTCTTGATTCTCTTTTCCCGAACCCTTTCCGCGCCCTTCAAAACGGCGCGGCATCCCAACCAACCGTAAACATACCAAAGACACATGGCTACCATCAAACCACTCGGTCAACGCGTCCTCGTGAAGCGCATCGACGCCGAAGCGATCTCCGCCGGCGGCATCGTCCTGCCCGACACCGCCAAGGAAAAGCCGCAGGAAGCGGAAGTCCTCGCCCTGGGCACCGGCGGCAAGGATGAAGATGGCAAGACCATCGAATTCACCGTGAAGGTGGGCGACAAGGTCCTCATCTCCAAGTACGGCGGCACCGAAGTGAAGATCGACGGCCAGGAAGTGCTCATCATTTCCGAGTCCGACATCCTCGGCATCGTCGCCTGATCCTCCTCTCAACCCTCAACTTTCAACTCTCAACCATACCATGGCCAAACAACTCCAATTCGACGAATCCGCCCGCCAGGCTCTCCTTCGCGGTGTCGAGAAGCTCGCCCGTGCCGTCAAGGCAACCCTCGGACCTGCCGGTCGCAATGTCATCCTCGACAAGAAGTTCGGCTCCCCGACCATCACGAAGGACGGCGTCTCCGTCGCCAAGGAAATCGAACTTGAGTGCCCGTATGAAAACATGGGTGCCCAGCTCATCCGCGAAGTCTCCAGCAAGACCTCCGACATCGCCGGTGACGGCACCACCACCGCCACCGTGCTCGCCGAGGCCATCTACAAGGAAGGCCTCCGCAACGTGACCGCCGGTGCCAACCCGATCTCCCTGCAGCGCGGCATCCTGAAGGCCACCGAGGCCATCGTCGGCCAGCTCAAGGCCATCTCCAAGGAAGTCAACGACACCAAGGAAATCGCCCAGGTCGCCACCGTCTCCGCCAACTGGGACGAGACCATCGGCAACATCATCGCCGATGCCATGGACAAGGTCGGCAAGGACGGCACCATCACCGTGGAAGAAGCCAAGGGCATCGAGACCACCCTCGACGTCGTGGAAGGCATGCAGTTCGACAAGGGCTACCTCTCCCCGTACTTCGTCACGGATGCGGAGAGCATGGAAGCCATCCTGGACAATGCCTACCTGCTCATCCACGAGAAGAAGATCTCCTCGCTGAAGGACATGCTTCCTCTCCTCGAGAAGGTCGCCAAGACCGGCCGCCCGCTCCTCATCATCGCTGAAGACGTCGAAGGAGAAGCCCTCGCCACCCTCGTGGTGAACAAGCTCCGCGGCATCCTCAACATCGCCGCCGTGAAGGCCCCGGGCTTCGGCGACCGCCGCAAGGCCATGCTGGAAGACCTCGCCATCCTCACCGGCGGCAAGGTCATCACCGAGGACCTCGGCATCAAGCTCGAGTCCGTCGAGCTCGCCGACCTCGGCTCCGCCAAGCGCGTCACCATCTCGAAGGAAGCCACCACCATCGTGGAAGGTGCCGGCACCTCCGACTCCATCACCGGCCGCGTGAACCAGATCCGCCGCCAGATCGAGGACACCACCAGCGACTACGACCGCGAGAAGCTCCAGGAGCGCCTCGCCAAGCTCGCCGGCGGCGTGGCCGTCATCAACGTCGGTGCTGCCACCGAGACCGAGATGAAGGAAAAGAAGGCCCGCGTGGAAGACGCCCTGCACGCCACCCGCGCTGCGGTGGAAGAAGGCATCGTCCCCGGCGGTGGCACCGCGCTCATCCGTGCGCAGGCCGCCGTGGGTGACCTCGGCCTCACCGGTGACGAGCTCACCGGCGCCGGCATCATCGCCCGCGCCGTGGAAGCCCCGCTCCGCCAGCTCGCCGCCAATGCCGGCCGCGAAGGCGCCCTGATCGTCTCCAACGTGAAGACGAACAAGGAAGGCCACGGCTACAACGTCGCCACCGACAAGTATGAGGACCTCATCGCCTCCGGCGTCGTCGACCCGACCAAGGTGACCCGTTCCGCCCTGCAGAACGCCGCCTCGATCGCCGGCCTCCTCCTCACCACGGAAGCCCTGATCACCGAGATCAAGGAAGAGAAGCCCGCCGCAGGCGGTGGCCACGGCCACGACCACGGCATGGGCGACTACTAAGTCGTGAGATGAATGACCGCGGCGGCAATCCTGTCGCCATGGGTCATTCGCCAGACATTCAGAAGCCGGACGGGAAACCGTCCGGCTTTCTTGTTTTCATGGGGAGTGAATTGGTTGATGGGCGGGATGCTTGCCCGGAGGGAGCGGCTGATGTGAAGAGTCGGACGGGTGCTATCGGACTGCTGCCCACGGCTATCCAAGCGGGCCAGTGGCCACGCGCTCCCAGGGACTCCCGCTGGGAGCGCGCGGCCACACTGGCCCGCTTGGCAGGTAGGCGCACAAGTCCCGCCATAACCTATTTCGACCACCGACCACCCCCCCATCCCTCCCCCCTTAAAAAAAGAAAGCCGAACGGTTTCCCGTCCGGCCTTCCTGCTATGGAAATCACGACTGGCTTACGGCAAGATGCCCTAGCCACGGACCCGCCCTGGACGTTCACGTCCCCGGCTTCTTCTCCGGCTCGATGAATTCATCCACCGCGCGGAAGTCGAGGAGCTTGGTCGTCGGATTCACGAAGAAGAAAACGTACGAACGCAGCTTGTCCTCCACCGGCCAGCGGGTGGTGCTCAGTGCCTTGTCCCCTTCCTTCTCGCGCACGCCGAAGCCCACGTCGTAGTACTTACCCTCCTTCGCGCCCTTCGGCGTGAGGGTCTGCCCCTTGCCCGGCTGGAGGATGAAGGTGGCCGTGCCCACGTAGCCGAGCACCGGCTTGTCGCCGTGGTTGTAGAAATACACGTCGCCCGCCTTGAAGGACGCATCCTCCGCGGAGATCACCACCGGCTTGTAGCCCGTGGCTCCCGGTATCAGCAGCACGATGAAGGACTTCCCGGCATCCGGCAGCGTCACGTTTGCCAGCGAGGTCTCCTTCCCCGTGGCCTGCTTCACGGCGAAGACACGGGCGGGCGCCGCCTGCGGCTCGGACAGGCTGTTCGTCCGGATGTCGAATGCCGCGGACTTCTCCTCCGGCGTGGCCATGAGCACCTGGCCTAGATCCGGTGGCATGCGCTCCGCCAGGAAGCGGACTTTCAGGTCGCCGGACTTGGGCTTGTCCTGCGCCGTGGCCACGGCGGACAGGAGCAGGGCGAATAGAGTGGCTAGGCGGTTCATCGGTCTTGGGTAAAAGGTGGGCTCGCTCACACTTCATCAGGGTGCAGCCAGCGGAAGGAGGTCATCTCGTAGCGGCGGCCGAAGGCACGGTTCGCATCGCGCGAGAGACTGATGATGGCCGTCTCCGGCTTGTCCTCCGGATCGACGAAGTTCCGGCTGCGCTCGACCGTCGCCTCGCACCAGGCACGCGCGAGCACCTTGCCGTCCTTGTCCACGCTCTCGCCGTAGGCACGGACCACGAAGCTGTCCGAGCGGGCGGAAAGGATCGGCGCGATCGGCGTCAGGATATCGCCCTGCTTCACCACGCCCGGCATGCCATAGCCCGCCGGGCCCTCCTCCGCCTCGGGGAAGGCGAAGCGCTTCGTCACCGTCTCCGCGACGGCGCGGTCGCCCTGCCTCCAGGCGGCATTGATGTCCACCTCGTCGGAATCCAGCGCATTCTGGATCGCCCCGGCACGCGCGAGATCCCGGTCGCTGCCGAGGCGGCGGTTCACGAAATCACCGAGCGAGAGGAAGGGCCCGCGCTTGCGGACTTCCTTCACGATCGCGCGGGCGAGCTGGTCGATCTCGTCCTCGGTGATCACGCGGCGGCCGATCCACTGCCGCTCGTCCTTGATCTGCGAGGTCTTCCCATCCGCGACCATGTCCACCGGCGACATCAGGCCCGCCACCGGCACCTCGCCATCGCCCGGCGCGGCGACGCTCTCGCGGCCTTCATTCGTGCGGGTCACGATCTCGCGGCCCTTCAGGCTGCCCAGCACGGCCTTCCATGCCTCCACGGAAGTCGAGTTCACATTGAACATGCCATCCACCCGGATCAGCGAGGCGGTGAGCTGCGTCGCGGCCTCCGTCGGATTCACACCCGCGAAGAGCTTCATCATGAGCTGGTTGATGTCCTCGTTCCCCGTCTCCGGCAGGTAGCGCACGGTCGGGAGCTTCGCGGTGCCATCCAGGAATTCCTGCGCCACCTGGCGGAGCGCGCGCGTCTTCGGCCCGAAGCTTGGGCGCTCCTGCGGCGCGATGCCGGAGAAGTACCAGTCATCCCACAGGTTGAGATTCGCGAGGTAAGAGTGATCCGCCACCGCGCGGCCACCGCTCAGCGTGCTCTCCACCTGGTTCGGCGCGAGGATAGGCGGAGCGACCGAATTCCCGATCGCGTGCGACACCTGCGGCAGCATCGGCTCGCGTGCATTCAGGCAGGCGTATCCGTCCTTCGGCTGGAGGATCTCGAAGCCATTCGCGCACGAGTGCTGGAGTGCCGCGAGCGAGACGATGGGCTCCCGCGGCACCGAGTGCGTCGTCACGAAGCTGCTGCCGAGCTGCGCATTCATCCCGCCGCCGAAGTAGGCATTCCCCGAGGGGCTGATCTCCAGCGCGCGGTTCTTCCAGCTATCCAGCGGATCCACCGTGTATTCGTACGGCAGCAGGTCGCGCTCCCTCTGGCTCAGGTCGTAGAAGTCCACGTGATGCGCGCGCGGATTGAAGCGGCCCAGGTAGCGCGTGCGCGCGGAGGCGTCCGTGCTGCCCTCCGTTTTCGCATTGTAGGAAAGGATCGCGATCGGTGACTTGCTTCCCGCGAGCTGGCCTGAGGACAGCGGACGGCCCATCGCCTCCGTGATCGCGCGGAAGACCTGCGGGTGCTGCTTCGCATTCATGCGTGCGGCGGCAGGCTTGTTGCCACCCGTGTTCTCCGCGCGCAGCTCGGTCGTCTTCACCCGGCGGTAGCCGAAGTCGAAGTCCACATACATCCCGCCGTAGCCGAGGCTGCCCTCGCTCTTCCCCTTGCGATCCCATCCCACGTACACCTCATGGTGCGTCGTGGAGAAGTGGCGCGTGTGCGTGCCGTAGCCCGGAGGCACCAGACCGGTGCCGGCGGATCCCGCCGTGTAGTTGTTCGGCCGAGCCTGGTAGATCACCGTGCTGTTCGCGGGCACGTTGACCTTGTTGCCGTTCTCGTCCTTCAGCGGGTAGCGCAGGCCGTTGCCGAAGTTGAAGCCCGCCTTTGCCTGCAGCGAGTGATTCACCCCGCCCGCGACCAATCCGTCCGACTGGGACACCTTGATCACCTCGCCGGGCTTGAAGACGAGTTGCTGCACGCCGTTCCCCGCGACCAGCGATAGGAAATTGCTGTCGCTGCCGGAGAAGGCGCGGATCAGCGGGCAGACGTAGGTCCTGCCGCCGACAGTCACGACGATGTCGTACGGGATCGACCAGTATTTCACCGAGAAGAACGAACTCGTCGGCACCACCACCGGGATGTCGAGCGGGTTCCAGAAGGTGATGACCGGGTCCATCACCACGTTCAGCTCGTTCTGGCCGTTCACCACCTCGGTCTTCAGCGAGAGCACCACCTGGTAGCTGGTGATGACCGGCTGCTTGAAGTAGAAGTAGCTGTCCGCCACGCATTTGCTCGGGCCATCGGCCACGAGCAGGTGCGGGGTATTCGAGGGCAAGGTGCCGCCGGTCGTGTAGCGGTAGCTGCCGTTCGTCTTCACGTCCTTGTAGAGCGTGTAGTAGGCCCACAGCTCGTGGAGATTGATGCCATTCTCACCGCCGGAGCGGTAGAGCACGTTGGTCGCGCGGGCCGTGGTGAGCTGGCTGTTTGCCCGGGCGGGATCGCGCTCGAGCTGCATCGAGAGATCCTTGCGGAAGCCGCCCGTGCGCTGGTTCGTCAGCAGGCCGGTGGAGAAAGGAGCGATGTCATGGAAGAGACCGCGCGGCGAATTCCGGTCGGTCGCGAGAAAGGCGGACTGCTGCCAGCCGGTCACGAGCGAGACCTTCGGGTCTTTCAGGTCGAGCTGGGCGAAGGGCTTCTCCGTCCCTGCGGAGACGTATTCCACGGCATTCCGCGGCGCTCCCTGCAGCGACGAACGCACGGCGGCCACGGAGGTTTCATTCGACATCGGCGGCGTGGCCATCGCGGCCTTGATCCCCTGGTCACCCGTCCACCAGCCGATGCGGGAATCGCCACCCGCCAGCGAATCCACCGTGAGCGCGGGCACCCTCACCTCGCTCTCCGGGCGGTTGCTACCCACGGTCCCGGCACCCACCAGCGAGATCTCGCCCTGGCCACCTGCCGAGCCGCCCTTCGCCGCATCCACCGTATTCAGCGAGCGCGTCTCGCCCGACACCAGCCAGGTCAGGAACTCCGGCGCGGGCCGCGTCGTGGAAGTCGTGCCCCACGAGCGATACACGCCCGTCCAGTGCCGCTGGCCCGGTGCGGCGGCGCTCTCCGAGCCATCGCCCGTGCTGAGCTGGTCCGCCGCGGTCGTCACCCGCTGGTCCGGCCCGGTCTGCTTCTGGAGCTGGGCGATCGCCAGCGACAGCGCCATCCGCGCATTCGCACGCGCCTCGGCCAGGTCCGACTCACGGGACGAGGTGGCCAGCGACAGGCTGGACAGTCCCAGCAGGCCGACCGCCAGGACCGTCAGCAGGACCATCAGCGAGAGCGATATGACCAAGGCAAAGCCTCGGGGCTGGCGCAAAAAAGCGACAATGAGGGCGCGAGGGCGCGGGTTTTTCATGGGTTTCGGGCAACTTGCGTTTCGGATGTAAATACACACCAAAACCTGTCTGACAACTATTCTGTTGCTCCTGACACGAAAATTTCCCGCTCACTACCAACAATCTCGGCCGATTTGACATACAGATTCCTGCCTCCGGAGGGTAGGTCCCCGCTGCCCCTTGTCCAAAAATCGACATCTCCCGCTCCCGCCCACACATGCGGGGCGAATGAACCCCCATCCCCCGTACAGCAAGAATGGGAAGCCGCGCATTCCGCAGCTTCCCATCCCGCTCTTGTTAGAAAAATCGCCGCCACGAATGCGGCCCCGCATCAGAATTCGCAGTGCCCCGGCGTGCGTGCGAAGGGGATCACGTCGCGGATATTCTGCATGCCGGTGACGAACATCAGCATGCGCTCGAAGCCCATGCCAAAGCCCGCGTGCGGCACGGTGCCGTACTTCCGCGTGTCCACGTACCACGAGTAGTCATCCACGCTCAGGCCGTGGCGCTCCATGTTGCCGAGCAGCACGTCCAGACGCTCCTCGCGCTGGCTGCCGCCGACGATCTCGCCGATACCCGGGACCAGCAGGTCCATCGCGGTCACCGTCTTGTCGTCATCGTTCAGGCGCATGTAGAAGGGTTTGATCTCCTTCGGGTAGTTGAAGACCGTCGTCGGCTTCTTGAAGAATTCCTCGGTCAGCCAGCGCTCGTGCTCGCTCTGGAGATTCAGTCCGTACTCCACGGGATACTCGAAGGTCTTGCCGGACTTCAGCAGGATCTCCACCGCCTCGGTGTAGGAGACGCGCTCGAAGGGATTCTCCGCGACGAATTCCAGGCGCTCGCGCAGGCCCTTGTCCACGAACTTCTCGAAGATCGCCAGATCGCCGTCCTGCCCGTCCAGCGCTTCCCTCACGAGATACTTCACCATCGCCTCGGCGAGATCCATGTCGCCCTGCAGGTCGCAGAAGGCCATCTCCGGCTCGATCATCCAGAACTCCGCCGCGTGGCGCGAGGTATTGGAATTCTCCGCGCGGAAGGTGGGGCCGAAGGTATAGATATTTCCCAGCGCCGTGGCGAAGAGCTCGCCCTCGAGCTGGCCGGAGACGGTGAGGTGCGCGGCCTTGCCGAAGAAATCGTCCTCGATCTTTTGCTTCGCGCCGCCGATCGGATCGAGCGTCGTCACGCGGAACATCTCCCCCGCCCCCTCGCAATCGCTCGCGGTGATGATGGGCGTGTGGACGTAGTAGAAGGACCGCTCCTGGAAGAAGCGGTGCACCGCCTGGCTCATGCGGCTGCGGATGCGGAACATCGCGCCGTAGAGATTCGTCCGCGGGCGCAGGTGGGCGATGCTGCGCAGGAACTCCTGCGAGTGGCCCTTCTTCTGAAGGGGAAAGTCATCCGGGGCCTCGCCCAGCAGACGAATCGAGGTCGCCTGCACTTCCCACGCCTGGTTCCCGCCCTGCGAAGCCACCAGCTTGCCCTCCACCGCGACGGATGCGCCCGTGCTCATCTTTGCCAGCAGCTCCGACCCGGAGATGCCCACGTCGGCAATCACCTGGAGATTCCCCGCACAAGAGCCGTCATTGATTTCGAGGAAGGAGAATGCCTTCGAGTCCCGCCGCGTCCGCACCCACCCCGCGGCATGGATGGAATCGGACGGAGCGGTCGAGCGGAGCAAATCACGGACGAGAGTGCGCATGGCGGAGTTCTAGCAGGGGCCGTGGCCGCTGCAAGAGATCCGGCGACGAACCAACCGCAGGCAGCTCCCGCTACTCCGGCGTGAGCGACTTCCGGTCCACGATGAACTCAATGACTTCATCCGGCGGACGGGGCATGATGCCGATCTCCACCTTGTCACCCGGCTCCAGGTCCCCGGTCCAGGTCCCCGACCATTTGAAGGTCGTTTCCCCGGAGCTTGACGATTGATTCGATCCCTTGAATCCCACCGCCCCGGACGAGCGCTCCCCTCCGTTCACGAATACCACCGGCATCCATTCCTGCCATCCTCCCCACAGAGCTTCCGCAGCGCTCTTTTCCGCCGCATCCTTCCACGCCCCTTCCAGGGAGATGGTGAACTGGCGGGATCCAGGATAGAAGGAGTCCTTCGCTTCCTCCACGGCACCGAGCTCCAGGGATTGGATTCCCAGGTCCTTGCTGGCTGCCCCGTGATCGATCGTCGTCCCGTCCGCCGAGACCACGCCTCCGCTGAAGATGAAGCCGACTCCTTTGCGAGGCATCGGATAGGACTCGGTGTAGCGGATCCGGTAGAGGAACTTGAACTGATCTTCATCCGGAGGCATCGGGTAGCCTGAGGAAAGATCACCCGGGCCCCTGACCCATATGCCCCGCTCCGAGCGGGTTCCCCGCGCGCCGGCCACCTCGCCCACCCATCCGGAGACCGGCGAAAACGATCCATTGCTCGGAAAGTCCGATTGGAAGTCGATGTCCGGCACCAGGCACTTGCCCTTTCCCGGAACCGTGACCTCCCACACCTTGCTGAAGTTCATCTTCCAATGATCTCCCGATCTCGACTGCGGCAGTGGGACAGCGGTCCACGCGGCGGGCGCGACCCCGGCCACGGGATTCGGCATGCGGAATTCCTCAGGAGGAAGACCGGAGCGTGTCGCTTGGAAAACGAGTTCCTTCCCTCCCCGCGGCCACCCGGCGAAGGATGTCGCGCCGCGTCCCTCCGGGTCGTCGTCCGCTCCGAAGGTAGCGCTGCCGTCGAGCCACTCGCCCGCCCCATCGGAAAGGCGGAGACGGAGATCACCGGACTCCATCGCCGCGGCCGGGACCACCTTCCCCGTGGCATCCAGATAGCGCAGGGACATCACCAGACTCCCTGCCGAGTAGGAAAGGCGAACCCCGGCGAGACGTTTGCTCAAAGTGAAGCGCTCGATCTCGAGGTAGTCCCTGTCCTGCCCGAATGACGTCGTATTCCTCCCCGTGGACGATGCGCCCCAACCTCCCGCGGGCTTCGACATCACGCCATCCACCCACGCACCCTCGGCGATACCTAGGATCTCCAACACCGATCCATCGTCGAAGCGCACCGTCGCCTCCGGTGCCCGCAGGTCCATCGCATGCGAAGCCCCGCCGCCGGCCCCCAGCGGAGCCGACCTAACAAACCACCATCCCGCCGCAGCCAGCACGATCAGGATGACAACCAGACCGGCAATCCGGGATGAACCATGCTTCATCCCGGGATCTGCTCATCTTGAGGCGAAGTTGACAAGTCGCTGCCGTCCCGAGTGAAGGGTGAGGCCCGCTTCTCCGTGTCTCCCCGGGCGATCCTCCTCGATCACCCATTGTCACGGATAAGAAGCGGGCCTGACACTGCACTCGGAACACACACACCATCGCAACCGCCGGAAGGCCCGCTGCCTCCGTCGCGGGAGGCAGCAGGCGGAAGTTCATCTGCTCAGGGGATCGTCACCTTCAACCGGCCAAAGCGTGCCGTGGCATTGGGAGAGGTGATGACGTGCTCGCGGCGGCCGTTCACCGCCGGGGCCACCGTGGAGGTCGCGGTGCCGGGCCACCCCGCCACACCCGTCTGCCGGGCCACCGACGTCCACGCGCGGAGATCATCGGACAGCTCGATCTGATAGATCACGTCGGCGGGCAGGTTTTCCGGCAGAGTGAAGCGCAGGCGCAGGCGTCGCTGGCCGGAGACCTGCACCACCTCCGGCGTCACGCGGGAGAGGCTCAGGTCATTCGCCCGCGGATCGGAGCCGAAGGCATACTCGATGACATTCGACACGCCATCGCCATCCGGATCGCTATCCTGTCCCACGATCGACGGGTCCCCCGCTTCCTGCGGCGTGAAGTGCTCCGCGACCCACTGCGAGTAGCCCGCGCTGGGCAGCCACTGGACGCCATCCACCCACGCGGCATCGGAGCCCGCGGTGCCCGAGGCATTCTTCACATAGCGCCAGCGTACGACATGCTCGCCGGGCTCGATGGCATATGTCTTCGCCGCCCAATCGACCTCGCCGGTGATGCGGCCGGTCTTCAGCACGCCATCGACGAGGAACTCCAGGTAGTCGCCGGATTGCGATGAAACCTTCCACCAGAAATTCATCTGGCCCGGTCCCCTCACCGTCGTCTCCATCCACGCCTGCTGGCTGTGGCCGATGGGCGCGCTCTGCGCCGCATCCGTGCCGTCCTTGCTCGTCACCGTCTGGCCCAGCCAGATCCCGTCGCCACCCGTGGTGATGGCGAGCGGCGTATCCAGCGCCTCCGGCAGGCTCACGCCGAAGTTCGCCGTGATGTTCCTGTTCTCCATGATCGCGAACTGCAGCGGATTGCTCGTGCCCGTCGCACCGACCGACCAACCGGTGAAGATCAGCCCGGCATTCGCCGTCGGCGTCAGCGTCACCTGCGTGCCCCGGTCATACTTCGGCAGGTCCGGCGACTTCGCCACGCTGCCGAAGTTCGCGTTCACGTTCAGGAAGTACTTCGCCGAGTTGATGTCGTTCGGGATGGTGCCGTCGGTGAATTCCACCGCATTCGTCACGCCATCGCCGTCCGGATCCCCGGCACCGTTCTGGCTGAGATTGCCGAAGTACTGCCGCTCCCACGCATCGAGCAGGCCATCGTTGTCCTCGTCCTCCGTCGTGGCATTCACTCCCGCCACGTTCACCTTCACCGTCGCGGGACTGCTGCCGTTGTTCACGATGCGCAGGTAGTAGGTCTGCGAGGATTGCCATGGCCACCCGGTCGCGGTCAGCGCCTGGTTCAGCGTGCTGTTCGCCACCGTGCTACTCGAGTGCTGCGTGCCCGTCGCGCCGGGCAGCGTCCCCTGCTCCACGCGGATCTGCACCGTGGCCGGATGTATGGAGGTCCACTTCAGGCGCGTGGCCTCGGCCGGCGCCCCGATCTTGTAGTAGGCGCTGCCGCCTGCCGCGATGGTGGTGTCGATCACCCCGTTGTAGAAGCTCACGGGCGTCGCCACCGGGGCGCTGCCGGTCGTGGTGCTGGTCACGCTGAAGGTCGCATCCGTCGTCGCGCGGAAGCCCGCATAGTACGTGTGTCCCGGGCGCAGCGGCGGCGTATTGAAGCCATACACCTGCGGCGGATCGTAGCCCGCAGCCGTGTACGGCCCCTGGTTCTTCGAGTCGGAAGCCCAGCTCTCGATCACGCCGTTGGACGATCCCGTGCCGGAATTCTGGCCGGAGGGCACGGTGTCGCGCACCCACATCACCACGTCGCCCACCTGCTGCGTGAAGCCCAGGTTCCAAGTCGCCGGCGCATCCACCGGCACGGTGAAGCGGTAGTAGCGCCAGTCGCGGCCGATCAGCGTCTGGTTGGTCACGCTGGCATTCGCGAGGTCGAGGTCGGTCACGTTGCCGGTGGAGGCCATCAGGCGGTAGCGGGCATTGCTGCCGCCGCTCGCCTTCACGCCGAGATACCAGCGGCCGGGGCGGAGCTGGCGCTCCGAGGTGCCGTCAAAGGGCACCCAGTTCCCATACTCGGATCCCACGTCCTTCATCTCGCGGTGGACCAGCGAGGCACCTCCGGACGCCCCGCCATTCGCATCGTGGTCGGTGGTCGGCACCCCGTCCTCGCGGATGAAGAGATCCGGATTCCCGCTGATCGCACGCAGCTCGGTGCGCAGCAGGCCGGAATTTCCCTGCGGCACGTCGATCGCATACACGTGCCAATCGTCCTGGCCGATGTCCACGCCGCGGTCGCCGGGCAGCGGATTGCCCGAGCTGTCGTTCCCGCTGTCGCCGAAGGTGAAGTTGTGGCCCGCGGGCATCTGCCATGCCGGGCGCTCCAGCGTCACCGGCTGGCTCGTCAGCGTGTAGTTCGTCAGCCCCGTGGCCGCGACCTCGATGAACCACGTCTCGTCGAAGGTGAGGAAAGGAGGTACGATGAGTGCCGTATTTCCCGTGACCGTGATGCCGGTGCCGGTGTTCCCCCAGGTCTTGTAGATCTTCAGCGTGGTGTCTCCCTGGGCGTGGTTCACCTTCAGGATCCAGCCGAGCACCGGCTGGCCGGACAAGGTGGCGGGCACGCTCACCTCGTAGAATTGCTTCTGGCCGTTGGCGAGCTGCTTGGTGTCGCTGTGCGAAAGGCCGTTGCCATTCTGGCTGGCGGCGAAGTTCATCGCCGTGCGCGGCCGCGCCACGATCACGAGGTCAGCCGTGGCATCTGGGAAGACTCCCGTCGGGGAATCGTCCGCACGCACCGTGAGGCTGTAGGTTCCGGCCGGGGGATTCGGCACGGTGATCAGGCTGTCCGCGATCACGCGACCGAAGCCACCCGCAGGAGCCGCGGACTGGCCGCCACCCGTGCCGAATTCATTCACGGTGGTATCCGGGAAAGGAAGGCGGTTTCCGGAGATCAGCGCCATGCGCGGCGCACCCGTGCGGTTGTTGAGCTGCACCTCCAGACTCACCACGCCCTCCGGCACGGTGAATTGATAGCCCTTCACCTGCGCCCCCGCGAGCGTCACCGCACGGGTGATCGGCGCGAGTTGTGCCGTGCCGAGATCGGTGACGGCATGGCTGCCGCTGCTGGCGAGCGTCCCGCTGCTCGTGCCGGTGCCGATCGTGTCGCTGGCCGGTGGATTCACGCCTTCCGAGACGACCGCGAGGTAGTAGTCACCCGCGACGATCTTGTCCTGGTTCTCCGGCGGGAGCAGCAGGTAGCGCTCGGCACCCGCCTTCTGCACCTTGATCTGCCGGGGTCCCGCGGCATTCTGCAGGTTCCCGTCGTACACCGCCCCGAAGTCCGGGATGTATCCCTGCCGCGCCGCGACCAGCGCCTCGCCGGATGACGGCGTGTAGGTGAATTCCCAGCTCGGGGTGGCTTCCGGAATACTAACCTTGTAGTAGGCGGCTTCGCGCGGCACGAGGCTATTCACCGCGACGCTGCTGCCCGCGGCGAAGCCGAGCGTGCCGATCGGGATCGCATGGCCCTCGCCGATGAAGCGGCTCTCGATGGTGTAGGACGACGCCTTGCCACTGCCGCCTGCCACCGGATCGGTGCCGCTGTTGATGATGCCGAGGTAATACGTGCCCGGCTCCAGCGGGCGGCCCATCGCCATCACCAGCCGGTCATCCACGGCGCGGCGCGAACCGCCCGTGACGTCGAAATTGCGGCCCGTCCAATCGGTGGTGCTGCCCCACTGGTGTCCGCTCGGCCAGGTGGCGGAGCTGGATGCGGTCCACGTGCTGCCCGCACCGTTGTTCGTGCCGGTGCCGGACGGCACCTGGTCGCGGCGGATCGCCCAGTTCAGGTCGCCGCCGGTGATGCCCTTCACCCGGAGGTCCCAGCCCGCGATGCCGGCAGGAACCTCGACGCGGAAGTACTTCCACGAGTTCGGACCGTGATCCGTGACCTGCGTGGTGCCGCCGCCGAGAGGAAGATCCTGCGGCACGTTCGCACGGATCACCAGCCGTGCGCTCGCCGCATTCGTCACGTCGTCCGCGCGCACCGTCGCCGTATAGACACCGGCCGGCGGCGCGGTGATGGTCACGAGTCCCGTCGTCGTGCGTCGCGCCAGGCCTCCCGCGGGAGTGGTGCTCTGGCCGCCGCCGATGCCGTAGTCCTGGGCATAGTTGTCGGGCTCGGGGATGCGTGTCCCGGACATGAAGGCCATGAAGGCCTCGCCCTGCCGGTTCTCCAGACCCAGCTCCATGCTGATGGTGCCCACCGGCACGGTGAATTGATACGCCTTCACCTGCGCGGCCTCCAGCTCCACCTGCCGCGTCGTCTGTGTCGCGCTGATCGTGCCGAGATCCGTCACCGCCATCGGCTCCTCGATCCGGAAGGTCGCGCTGCTGTTGCCCGTGCCCGTCACGGATGAATGCGGCGGATTCACCCCCTCGCTCACCACCGCGATGTAGTAGTCGCCCGGGATGATCGCGTCCTGGTTGTCCTGCGGCAGCAGGAGATAGCGCTCCATGCCGGTGCGCTGCATCTTCGAGGAGCGCGGGCCATTGCCCGAGATATTCCCGTCGTCCGCGGCAGTGAAGTCCGGCAGCACGCCACGGCGCACCACCATCATCGCCTCGCCTGCGGTCGGCGTGAGCTTGAATTCCCAGCGCGGCGTATTCGGCGGCACCGTCACCTTGAAGAAGGCGGCCTCGCGGCGAGGCAGGTCCATGACCGAGACACTGCTGCCGGTGGCAAAGGGGATCTCGCCCACCGTGACCGGCTGCCCGGCACCCACGCCGCGGCTCTCCACGGTGTAGTTCGCGGGAGCACCGTTCACGCCGGTGAGCGGGTCGCTGCCGGTATTGTTCAGCACGCCGACGATGTAGGTGCCCGGCGTCAGCGGGCGGCCCATCGAGGCGAAGAGGCGACCACCGACCGGACGGCGCGGATCCGTCGCGCGGTCGTAGTTGCGGCCGGTCCAATCCACTCCTGCGGCCCACTGATAGCCACTCGGCCAGACCGTCTCGGAAGAGGGATTCCAGCTCGATCCCGCACCGTTGTTCGTGCCCGTGCCATTCGGCAACAGGTCGCGGCGCACCACCATCTGCGGCAGGCCACTCGTGATATTCGCCAGCCTCACATCCCACGCCATCACGCCGTCCGGCACGGTGACCTGGAAGTAACGCCACGCACCCGCCGTCTGGTTGCTCACGGTGGCGGTCGCATTGAAATCAAGCGGCACGGGAGCATTCGCCGTGATCGTCACGTCGGTGCTCGCATCGACATATGCCGACCCCACCGTATCCGCACGCACGGCGAAGGTGTAGAGACCGGGGATGGGATTGGGGATATTCAGCAGCGTGCTGGTCGTCGTGCGGCCCATCCCTCCGGCGACGGATATCGTCTGCCCTCCACCGAAGCCGTAAGCCTGCGCCCAGCCGTCCGGCTGTGGGATGCGCGGCCCGCCGATCAGCGAGAGCACCGGATTCCCCACCTTGTTGTCCAGCCGCACCTCGAGCGCGGCGGTCCCGGCCGGCACGGTGAATTGATACGCCTTCACCTGCGCGGGTGCCAGCCCCACCGGCTGCACCACGCCTGCCGCGGTGGCCTCGCCGATGCCCAGGATGGCCAGCGGCCCGCGGCTCGTGAGCACGGCGCTCGATGGACCGCTGCCCGTCACACTCGAATGAGGAGGATTCAAGCCCTCGGCGATCACGCCGATGTAATAGTCGCCGGGAAGGATCGACGTCTGGTTGTCCGGCGGCAGCAACACGTAGCGCTCGTTGCCCGCGCGCTGCACCCTCACCTCGCGGGAATTGTTCCCGGTGCTCTGGACGTCGCCATTGTAGGCCGCGCCGAAGTCCGGCACGGTTCCACGTCGCATCACCAGCGAGGACTCGCCGGACACCTGCTCGAGCGTGAATTCCCAGCTTGGCGTGTTTTCCGGAATACTAACCTTATAGTAGGCGGCCTCGCGCGGCGCGAGATTGTTCACCGCCACCGAACTCCCCGCGGCGAGATCCAGCGTGCCGATGGGAATGTCCAGGCCATTGCCGATGGCGCGGCTCTGCAGCGTCACCGTTGCGGGCTGGCCGGTGCCGCCGTTCACGGGATCCTTCCCGTCATTGTAGATGCCCACGTAATACGTGCCGGGATTCAGCGGACGCCCGGTGGCCGCGATAATGCCGTCATTCATCTCGCGGCGCGCCGTGGCAGTGGTGTTGTAGGGGCGTGCGGTCCAGTCATTGCCACCGGCCCACTGGTAGCCGCTCGGCCAGGAGGAGTCGCCGGTGGCATTCCAGTAGCTGCTTGCACCGTTGTTCGTGCCCGTGCCGGATGGCAGGAGATCCCGGCGCACCACCATGGTGCAGTCGCCCCCGCTGGCATTCACCAGGCGCAGGTCCCAGCCCTGCATGCCGCTGCCCACGTCGATGCGGTAGTAGCGCCACTTCAGCGCCGGGATGTCCGCCGCGATGGTGCTGCTTTGGAAAGCCACGGTAGGCGGCGAGATCGGATTTGCCGTGAGGGTGAAGCCACCGAGCGGCTGCTGCGGGAGGAAGACGCCCACATACCACACGTCCGCCTGGTGGTTCACGCGCTGGATGAAGCCGTTGGTGCTAGATTCATCGAAGTAGTCCGAGTTCGTGTCGGTCACGCTGGCGGCACCGCCCGTGCGCTTCTGCCAGCGGCCGGGGACCTTGTTCCGCCGCAGCGCGAGCTGGGTGCCGGGAGCATGGTTGGAAAGCTGCAGCTCCCAGCCGAGCGCACCCACCTGCGAGGGGATATTCGTCAGCGCATAGAAGCGCCATCCGGAGCGGGCCGTCTGGTCATTCACCTTCGTGTCGGTGAAAGAAAGCGGCGTGATCACCGGATCGCCGTTCTTCAGGGTGAAGGTGTAGGGCGCATCGCCCCAGGTGGTGATGTACCACGTGCCGTCCGTCAGATAGTTCGGCACCAGCGTGATGCCTTCCGTGGCATTGCCGGGGCTGGCGGAGAAGGCCTCGTTGTCGTACTCCGCGGGCACGCTGCCCTTCCTCACGGCGATGTCCGGATTCCCCGCCACCGCCACGGCGCTGATGTCCCACGCGATCTGGTCCACCGGCACCTGCACGCGATAGACGCGATACGGTGCGCCGGTCACCGCTACATTCGGGACCGTGCCATTGTAAGCGAGGTCGCTCACGAATTGGATCCGCGAATCGAGACCGACGACCTCGCCCGCGGGTGCCATGACGCTCGCATACCACGTGCTGGTGCCTGCACCGATGACCGGCGGCACCGCCAGCATGCGGCCCGCCTGCTTGCGCGTATAGCTAGCCGTCGCATTGTGAAAGGGCAGCTTGTTCGAGCGCAGCGCGATCTCGCGCGTGCTGCCGCCGAGCCACAGGCTCCAGCCGGGCGTGCCTGCGGGCAGCACCGACTTGTAGAAGCGGATACCTTCCGGAGGCATCGGCGCGGCCGGACTATCCTGCGGGGCCACCGCCTCGCCGATGTCGTATTGGCCGTTCGAGTTCGCATCGGTGAAGGGCAGCGTGCCGAGGTCGTGCACATACGGCCTGCCGCTCACGATGCTCCACTGCGCACCCTCGGTCGCGAAGACCATCAGGTTCCATTCCTCGTTCGCGTTGAATTCATCATCGCGCAGCACCAGTCCGTCGGAGCCGGTCTGCGTCGAGCTGAAGGCACTGCTGCTCGTCGTCGGCAGCGCCGCCTTCGACAGGTAGAGCGAGGCTTCTCCCGAGGTAACGGCAAGGCGCGTGCGCCAGCCGCCGAGGTCCGATGACTGCGTGGTCACCTTGAAAAAGTGGCGCCCGGCCCGCGTGTTCGTCTTCGCCACGATCGCCGTGCCAGCCTCCGCCGTGCCCGGGTCCCAGGTGAGCGTGGTGACGACCGGCTGCCAGTTGTCCAGCACCACAGAGGTCGCGGTGTAGTTCACGCGGAAGGAGCCGCGGTCATTCGCCAGCGTGTAGCGCGATCCATTCGGCAGGCCCGCGAAGGTGCCCGTGAGGCTGCTGCCCTGGAGGATCGTGAAGGTATTCGCCGGGGTGATCGTGTCGTGGAAGTTCCCCGTGATCTCGAGCTGCAAGGTGCCGCCGACGGTGACCGCACCATTCGACGTGATCTTGTCGTGCGTGGCTCCAGCCGAGGTGCCGCCGATCTCGATCTGCGTCGTGGATCCGCCCTGCAGCACCAGCGTGCCATTCACCTGCAGGCCACCCATGGCGGTCGTGGAAGCCGGTGCGATGCGGCCCGCCACATCCAGTGCGGCGGCGACCGTGCCCGTCATGTGCAGCGACGCACCGGAGGCGATGGTGAAGGACGAGCCCTTGATTTCCCGCGAGCTGACGATCGTGCGGAGCAGGCCGTTCTGCAGTGTCACCGCGCCTGCACCTGCATTCAGGTCGGCACGCAGCACCATCTCCTCGGTGGGATTCAGCAGCACGGCACCGCCATTCGTGGTGATTGATCCCGCATTGCTGATGCTGCGGCCCGCATTCAGCGTCAGCGGCATCGCGGCGGATGTCGCGCTGAGCGTGGTGCCGATGGAAAGGTCGCGGACGGCGTTGAAAACAAGCGGGCTCGCGAGGGTGCCGGAGTTCCTCGTGAGCGTGGTATTCAGCGTGATGTCGCCATTCCCCGCGGCAGCGCTCGCGGAGTTGATGGTCACGCCGGTGCCCGCATTGAGCTGGCTCTGGATCGCGCTCGTCTGGACGTTCGCCGCGTCAGCCGTCGGCGTGAAGACATTCGGATTCGCGCCGCTGAATGAGCCACCCGTGGTGACCGTGGAGGATAGGGTCACGTCGCTCGCGGCATGAAGTGCCGCAGGCAGCAACAGCGACATGGCTATGGCAGCAGATAATGGGAAGGGATGCATGATCTAACAAACCGGTCAGGGTTCCGCGCGACATCGGGTCGCTTGAATCAAGGCGGGTGACCGGCGGATTCCTTGGCAAATACCCCGAAAAAAATTCGCGCGTCCATTTCCGGATGCCGCGTTACACCTTAAGTTCCATCCATCCCTCGCCACACCCGCCACCCGCAAGTCGCACACTTCCAACATCATCAGACACCCGATAGGAATATCTCCCATGCATCTTCCCGGTCACCCGTAAGGGGCACGCAACCGGCATCACCCACCGGTTGAATTTCTTCCCCTGTTCACGAAGACTTCACCGCGAGCCTCCATGCAGACATCCGTGAACCTGCAATTCCTCGCACGCTTTCCAAAGCAACTCGGCTACTGGTCGCTGCACTGCACGCTGAATGCGCTGCCGAGCTTCTACATCGCCTTGGTCGGGCTCAATCTGGCGAAGCAACCGGTGGCCATCGTCGCCATGCTGGCGGCCATCGCCACGTTCATCGTCCTCTATGCGACGCTCACCTCATTGCCCGGCCCGCTCGAGGACCGGTCTTCCCTCCTGTCGCGGGCGCTCTGGCTCGGCACCAAGATCCGCACCTGGATTGCCTGCCTCTCGCTGCTCCTCGTGCCCGTCCAGGGTTTCTTCCTAATGCCGGACTTCTGGTGCGGCTGGGCTGCCGTGATCGTTCAAAACTGGATCGTCGACTCGCTCGGCCTGTGGCGGCACGGGCTGGGAATCGACCGCGGCGGCGATTCCGAAAGCTTCTTCGCCGTCTATGCCACCACCATGCTGGAAGGCTTCATCATCTCCTTCCTGCTGCTCTTCATATCCTTCTGCGTCCTCCTCGTGCTTCAGGCGAAGGAGCGTCGCCGCGCCTTCGCCGAAGCACTAGAAAGATAGTAGCAAGGCTCAGCGCAGCGGATTCGGAGCCACGCCTTCCACGGTCATCTTCACCGGCTTGATCAGGCCCTTCTCGTCGAATTCCAGCTTCTCGATGCACGTCTCGCGGTGGTCGCGCGTGTTCACGCCGATCGGGCGGCGGTGATAGACGATGTAGTACGAGTCGTCCTTCGTGTTGTGGATGATCGAGTGGTGACCTGCGCCGCGGGCGATCTTGTCATCCTGCTCCAGCACCACGCCGATCCGCTCGTGCGGGCCGAAGAGCGAGTCGGAAATCGCATACGCCACGCGGTAGTCCGGGCCGGTCCAGCCACCCTCGGACCACATGAAGTAGTACTTCCCGTTCTTCTTGAAGACGAAGGGACCCTCGACATAGCCCTTCGGCGTGATCGAGCGGTAGGTCTCACCATTCTCGAAGGGCACGAGACCGGTGAAGTCGTCCTTCAGCTTCACGATGTTGCAGTGACGCCAGCCGCCGTAGATGAAGTAGTGGCTGCCATCGTCATCGCGGAAGACGAAGCCGTCGATGGGCTGCGCGCCGTGGTGGAACTTGTCGATGAGCGGCTTGCCGATCAAGTCCTTGAAGGGGCCCTGGGGCTTGTCCGCCACGGCCACGCCGATGCCGCCGGGATCCTCGTTGTTCTGGATGTCGTTCGCGGAAAAGAAGAAGTAGAACTTGCCGCCCTTCTCAATGATCGAGGGCGCCCACATCGCCTTGTTCGCCCACTTGACCTCCTTCGTATCCAGCACCTTCTCGTGCTTCGTCCAGGTCTTCAGGTCGGGCGAGGAAAAGGCGTCGAAGTGCGTCTGATCCTCGTAGGCCGCGGAGAAGGTCGGGTAGATCCAGTACTGGTTCTGGAAGATGATGCCTTCAGGGTCGGCATACCAGCCTTCGAAGACGGGGTTGCCGGCTTTCTTTTCTTCAGCGGATGCCAGCGACGCGAGGGCCACGGTGGCGGAGAGTGCGAGTTTTGAGATCGATGTCATACGAGGTACCGGGTTCATTACTGAAACACGTTTGCACCTCTGGCAAGCACCCGAATCCCTCGATATTATTCCCACAAATCTCCCGAATCTCACATTCGGGAGACCGGGGGCCTCGCTCACTCCATCGTGCTGATCGCGCCGTTCGAGCGGATCGTGCGGTTCAGGATGAAGGAAACGCTGCCCAGATACTCCGGGGCTCCTCCATTGAAGGGCGTGATGGTCAGCACCTCGATGGTGTATTCGCCATCGTCATCCACCAAGTTGTCCAGATCGCTGATCGCGAGCTGCGCATTCTGCGGCGCGTGGGTGTTATAAGAGAGCACCGTCGATGGGACCGGGCGGCCGACGCTGCCGGTCGCCTGCTTGCCCTTGTAGATCTGGGCGTAGGTGATGCTCTTCGGGTAGAGGTCGCGTAGCGTGATGCTGCCCGCGCGCGGGACATCGTTGTAGGTCTTGCCCGCGTCGATGCCCTGGATGGAGCCCTCGGCCACCGGCCAGATGGTCACGGTCGCCTTGCCCAGCTCGGACTGCACCGTGCCGGCATCCGGGTGCATGTAGACGGTGAATGCCTCCTGGCCCACCACCTTCGTCGGACGCTCGCCCGGCAGGCGCTGCAGGATCGCATTGTCGGTGAAGGTGCCATTCTCGCGGAAGGTGAAGCTGTCCGCATAGGTCCCGGACGTGCCGGTGGCGGCGTAGGTCGTGGGATTGAAAAGCTGGTAGCTGCGGCGCACCTGCAGCTTCTTCAGATACTCCGGCGCGGTGGCCGAGGTGGACATGCCCGAGATGACGATGCGCAGGCCGTAGGGCTTGTCCGCACGGGTGCGCGGCGGGAAATAGGGATCCTCGGAGAGAGCGGTGACCGTCACCTGCGGCAGGAAGGTGCCCACCGTCTTCTCATCCAGCTTCTTCAGCGTCTTGGTATTGTTCGTACCGGTGACGGTCGTGTAGAGCTGGAAGATCGCGGTCTCCGCCGTCAGCGGCTTGGAGGTCACGCTGCCCTCATCCGTGGTGACGGGCATGTCGTAGATCACCGTCGCGCCTTCCACCGTCTGGATCTGGCGGATGAAGTCCTGGGCGCTCGCCGCGGAGGCCAGGGAAAGGATCGCAAGGGAAAGGAGTGCTTTCATGATGCGGGCGGATTCCTGGGGGTCAGCGGGTGGCGGCAGGAGGCGTGGCCGGGGCGGCCGGTGCCTTCTTGTGAACGGAGATCGGATTCCCGCCCACCGTTCCGATAAGGATCACGCCGCTCTTTTGCGCGGCTTCCAGTCGCTCGGGCTTGATCGCTTCCTTGCCGGATGCCTCGGCGAGCGAGACCTCGAAAGGAGCCACCACCGCGCGATAGCGGGCGGCGAATTCCGTCCACAGCACGATGTTTCCCTTCAGCTCCGTCACCACGTTCGCGCGGTAGCGCTCCGGCACGTGGATGATCGCGCCCTTTGGCACCAGCGTCACCATGCCGTCGAAGGTGATGAACTCGGAGTTCTTCTCCAGATCCCAGCCCTTCGGCTCGGAGCCCGCCTTGGCAAAGCCGCCGAATTTCTCGTTCTGCTGGCGGGCCTTCAGGTCGGCATCCGAGACGGCCTTGCCGACGGGCGGCTTCAGGTCCTTCGGCAGGTGCTCGATTCCGAGGCCGCCGGCATCCTTTGGATCGGCATGGCCCACGGCGGAAAACAGGGCGGTGAGAAGCAGGGTGAGAGCGGGTGATTTCATGGCAGCACGGCCCCTATAGCCTATTACTGGTTCGACAGGAAGACCACTTCTCCGCTCTGGTCGTAGCCGGTGAAAGGAGGCGTCTGGGCGGTGCCACCGGTGCGGTTGATCTTGTAGCCCACCGGGGTCACGTTGTTCCGGAGGATCGCGGCGCTGGTCACGTTCAGCGTGCCGGTCACTTGGGGGGCGGTGACGTTGTATTCAGCCACCACGTAGAAGAAGCCGTTCGGGTTGCGGTTCGGGATCGCCGAGTCCTGCGAGCCGGCCAAGTGGAAGACGAGCGTCACTTCCGGGTAGCCGAACTTGGTGGTGCAATCCCAGGTCTCACCGAGGAGGCGGACGGGGCCGGTGGTGGCGCCCGGGCGGTCGCCGGTCACTTCCAGGCGGCGCGGGTAGTACTGCGCCCAGTTCACCTGCAGCTTCACGGACGAGTAGATGTTCGTGCGGTCGCCGAGGCCACCGATCCACCAGCCCTTGCGGAAGCGCTTCTGCGCATCGGCAGGGTCAGGGAAGGCACCGTCGCACTGGTCGCCCAGCGCCAGGCTGCCGGCCACGCCGAAGATCTTGTAGCCGTAGGGGCGGCCTGCGTAGCTGCCGACGCCCATGCCGTGCGAATTCAGCAGGATCGGCGAGGCGAGGTGAGGCGCCCAGCAATACACCTTGGCGCCGGTGTTTGCCTCGAGGGCAGAGAAGGACAAGAGCAGCACAATAGCTGCCCTGATAAGGGTGGTGATGTTCATGGCTGGGGAGAGGCTGAGAACCGGAGCGCCTTCAACTGGGGAAGTTGTGGGACTGACACTCCGGTCGAAGCGCTGGGGAGCGCTTCACCTGCACGAAAAGTAACACGGACCCGGGGTAAACAAAGTACGCGAACACGTAGTTTTTGACCGATTTTCCCCCTCTCTTTCCGAATTATCCCGCTGTTAAGCGTTGCAAATCGCCCGAAAACCCCACTTTAGCCACTGATTTCCCGTATTTTAGGAAAAACGGCAATACTGAACGTCAGCTCCCGAGGAAATCCTTCAAGCCCCCGAAAAAGTTGTCGAGTTCCTCATCATCCGCCTCCGCACCCATGATGTCGTCATAGGTCGTGTGGATCAGGTATTCCTCGTCCAGCTCCGGGATGAAGCTGCTGGCCTGGCAGGACACCTGCTGACCCCACTTCATGCGCATCATGCAGTAGGTCATCGCCAGCTTCTGCTGGGCGCGGGTGATGCCCACGTAGAGCAGGCGGCGCTCCTCGTCCTTCGTGCCCTCCGTCACGCTGCGCTGGTGCGGCAGCACGCCTTCCTCCAGTCCCACCAGGAAGACGCTCGGGAACTCGAGGCCCTTCGACGCGTGCAGCGTGATGAGCGTGGCACCGCTCTTCTTCTCCAAGTCATCATCCTCGCGGTCCGCGGATAGGGCGCTGTCATCCAGGAACTTGCGGATGCTCTTGCCGCGCTCGATCGCCTTGGCGAGCTCGGACACGACTTCGGCGAGACCCTCGCCCCGCTGCGTCTTTTCCTGGTCGGTCTTGCAGCCACGCTCCAGCCACGGGAGATACTCGATCTCGTCGAGGAACTCCTTCAGCACCAGATTCGCCGGCATCACCTTCGCATCGATCTTCATCTTCGAGGTGAGGACCTGCGCGGTGAAAGTTTCGATCGAGTTGCGCACCTTCGTCCCGAGCTGGCTCAGGAACCCCTCGTCATTCAGGGCCCGCCACACGCTTGCACCGATCTCGCGGCTGTAGTCCGTGGCAAGCATCGCGGTCGCCTGGCCGATGCCGCGCGGCGGGGAATTCAGCACGCGCAGCAGCGGCACGTCCGCCTCCGGATCATCCAGCAACTCTGTATACGCCAGCGCGTCCTTCACCTCGCGGCGGTCGTAGAAGGACTGCGCGCCCACCATGCGATACGGGATCTTCCGCTCGCGCAATGCCTCCTCGATTTTGCGGCTCTGCTTGTTCGTGCGGAAGAGCACCGCGAAGTGCTCCCACGGCAGATTCCCGCGCGCCTTGTCCGCCAGGATCTCCTCGGCGATGAAAACGGCTTCCTCCTCGTCTCCCGGCATGCCGACGAGCCGCACCGGCTCGCCCCCGGCGATGGTGGACTTCAGCGACTTCTCGCGCCGCCCCGCATTCCGCCGGATCAGGCTGTTCGCCGTGTGCAGGATGGCGTGCGTGGAGCGGTAGTTTTCCTCCAGCAGGATAACCTTGGGACTCGGGAAGAAGCGCTCGAATTCCAGGATATTCGCGCTCTCCGCCCCGCGGAAGCCGTAGATCGACTGGTCGTCATCCCCCACCACGCAGACGTGGTACGGCGGCCCCACGAGCTGCTGCAGTAGCTTCATCTGCAGGCCGTTCGTGTCCTGGAACTCGTCGACCGTGACGCGCTTGTAGACACTGCGGAAATAGTCGCGCACGTCCTCGTGCTCGCGCAGCAATTGCTCGGCGAGCAGCAGCAGGTCGTCGAAATCGACCGCGTTCTGCGCGCGAAGTTCATTCTGATAAGCGACGCCCAGCGAGGCGAAGAAATCGTCCTCCAGATCCTGCGGCGGGATGCCACGGTTCTTCGCACGGGAGATCTCCGCCAGCACGGCCTCCGCCTTCACCTTCTCGTCGGTGCCGCCCATGCGGACCACGAGCTGCTTCATGATGCCGACCTGGTCGCTGCCGCTGCAGATGGAGAAGTTCTTCTTGTAGCCCAGCTTGTGGATGCCGCCGCGCAGCAGGCGCACGCACAGCGAGTGGAAGGTGCAGACGGTCATCGCCTCGGCCTTCTTCTTCGAGACCATGCCGCCGATGCGCTCCTTCATTTCCGCCGCCGCCTTGTTCGTGAAGGTCACGGCCAGGATATTCTCCGGCGCGATGCCCTGCTGGAGCATGTTCGAGATCCGGCAGGTCACCGTGCGGGTCTTGCCCGTCCCGGCCCCGGCCAGGATCAGCACCGGGCCATCGAGGGAGGCCACGGCGTCCCGCTGGGCCTTGTTGAGAGAGTCGAATGAGAAGCCACCTGCCATTGCGCGGGCGGGATGGAAGCGGGCCGTGCGGGTCTTGGCAATGCGCCTCAGGTCCCCCGGCCGAAATGGCATCGACTTTGCCATTTCCGATGGCATTTTCCCCTGCCATGAAAGCCACCCTCACCGTGGACAAGGCGGGCCGCATCATCCTGCCCAAGCCGATCCGCGACCTGATGCACCTCTCCGCGGGGTCGAAGCTGGAGGCGGAGATCGTGGGCGGGCGCTTGCAAATCACCCCGGAGGAAGAGGAAGACCCGCCCTTCAAGATGGTGGACGGCGTCATGGTCATCCTCGGCGGCGGCCCCACTCCCGGCGGGCTTGAAAAGGCGGTCCGCGACGAGCGCGACGCGATGATCCACCGCGGCAATCGCACCCCATGACCTACCTCGACACCTCGGTCCTGATCGCTGCCGTGCTCGAGGATGAGCCTCAGCATCCGGCTTGCCTTCAGGCAGTGCAGTCAGGCGGCTGCACCTCCCACCACTCCCTGCTCGAGGCATTCTCGATCCTCACCGGCGGGCGGGCGGCGCGGAAATATTCCCCGGCCTTCGCCGCCCGGCTGATCGGCGTTTCCTTCGAGAAGCAGCTCAAGTCCATCTCGCTCACCTGGCAGGAGACCCACGCCATGCTCGCGGAAACCCAGGCCCGCGGGATCCGCGGCGGCGCGATCTACGACTACCAGCACTTGGTCTGCGCGAGAAAGGCCGGTGCCACCGCCATACTGACCCTGAATGTGAAGGACTTCCTCTCCTTCGCACGCGAGGGAGACCCGCAAGTCAGATCACCCTCTTGATTGGATCGCTGGCTCTTTTGAAAGGAGCATGCCCCTTCACCACCAGCGGATGAAGTCGATCAGCTTGTGCCACACCTCGTCGCCAAACATCGCGGCGGCAGTCGCGATCAGCCCGGTGACGACCAGCCACAGGGCGAGGAAATACCAGCCGAGCCTTTCAATGTAGGGGAACCCCAGCAGCGCGACGATGATCCCGAAGAACACCGCCGCGCAGACGAAGCGAATGATGAATTCCGGCCGATCCCGGGGAGGAGTCATGAGCGTCAGACTTCAAAAGGCAGGGCTCACTCGTCGCGGCGGCCCATGAGCATCATCACCCAGTAGAGAAGCTGGGCGATCGCGCCGACGGCACCGGCCACGTAGGTCATGGCGGCCCAGAATAGGGCGTTCTTCGCGCGGTCGTGCTCCATCTGGTTCGCGATGCCGCTGCGCTCCAGCCAGACCATGGCACGCTTGCTGGCGTCAAACTCCACCGGCAGCGTGATCACCGCGAAGAGCGTCGTGATGCCGAAGACCACCACCCAGATCCACAGCATCGTCGGGCTATGGAAGAAGCCGGCTCCGATCATCGCGCCGAACATCAGGTACTGCTGGATCGTGCTGGCGAACTGAACCGCGGGCACCATCTTCGAGCGGAAATTCAGCCACGCATACGCCTGCTGGTGCTGGATGGCGTGGCCCACCTCGTGCGCGGCCACCGCGGCGGCCGCCACCGAGTTCATCTGATAGACCGACTCGCTCAGGTTCACCGTCTTGCGCATCGGGTCATAGTGGTCCGTCAGGTGGCCCGGGGTGTGGATCACCTGCACGTCGGTGATGCCGTTCTGGCGCAGCATCGCCTCGGCCACCTGCGCGCCCGTCATGCGGAGCGGGATCTGCGAATACTCGTTGAAGCGCTTCTTCAGCATCCCGCTAATCGCCAGGCTCGCGAGCATGGAGACACCGATGATCACCCAGTAGCCGATGCCGATGCCACCGGGTTGCTGCTGGGCGAGGAGAAGGAGGGACTCAGAAATCATCCGCGCAGTGTAGCGGGCATCCGGCCGCCCGCAACTTCGCGCCGGGTGGAATTCCAGCCTTCATTTTCAAATCGACCTCCCTAGGTTGGTCGCCATGAAGCACGTCCTCATCACCGGTTGCACCCGCGGACTCGGACTCGCGATGGCCCGATCTTTCGCCGCAAAGGGCTGGACCGTCTCCGGTTGTGGCACGAATCCCATCCGCGTGGACGTCCTCGCCGCGGAGCTGGGGGAAAAGCACCGCGTGGTCCGCACCGACGTCAGCTCGGAGTCCGGCGTGGCCGACTTCGCCCGCGACATCCTCGCCGGACCCGGCGCCCCGGACCTGCTCATCAACAACGCCGCCATCATCAACCGCAATGCCGCGCTCTGGGAGGTGTCCGCGGAGGAATTCTCCCGCGTGCTGGACGTGAATCTCAAGGGCATCCACCTGGTGCTCCGCGAGTTCCTCCCCGCGATGATCGCCCGCGGCTCCGGCGTGGTCGTGAATTTCTCCTCCGGCTGGGGCCGCTCCACCTCCCCGGAAGTCGCCCCCTACTGCGCCACCAAGTGGGGCGTGGAAGGCCTCACCCAGGCCCTCGCCCAAGAGCTGCCCTCCGGCCTCGCCGCCGTCGCGCTGAATCCCGGCATCATCGACACCGAGATGCTCCAGAGCTGCTTCGGCGGCTCCTCCTCCGACTTCCCCGACCCCAAGAAATGGGCCACCACCGCCGTCCCCTTCCTCGAAAACCTCGGGCCAAAGGACAACGGCAAGTCGCTCACGGCTCCGTAGTAGGACGATCTATTCCATGCGCTGATCCGGCTTCGTGGCGCGACTCTCGGACGCTCCGATGACGGCCACGCCGTTCCTCCCGATCAGCGGGTCGGTCGAGCCGGGTTTGCCGGTTTCCACGCGGCCGGCGTGGCGGCGGGAGAAGTGGTCCGCGCCGGTGACGGTGATGCCGAGATCGTACCAGCGTCGGCTGGCGGTCAGGTCGATGCGCAGGGTCTCGCGAACGCCGGGCGGCAGCGTCTTGCGGATTTCCGGCGCGCCGTAGGATAGGTCCGTGACGATCACCTCCAGCGGTGCCCGGCCTGCATTCACGAGCCGGACGATGAAGTCGCCGTTCTCATATCCGGTGGAGGCCTCCAGCGCCGGGTCGGCGGCGTCGCCGAGGTATTCGCGGAAGAATCCATTCGGCCCGTAGCTGCGGAGGAAATAGCGCCCGCCCTCGAAGATCTCCAGCGGCCACGCATACTCCACGGACGCTCCCGCGAGCGTCGCAAAGGACCAGCGCCGCACCTCCTCCGCAGGCGGCGGGGCATCGGTGTAGCTCGCCACATCGTCCGGATACGTCAGCCCGGGCGCATAGACGTGGAAGGGCGCACCCTTCCCCCGGCCATCACTCGCCTCGGACTCGAAGCGGATGACGAATGCCCGCTTCTCCCGGTCCAGCCGACCCTCCGCGTGCAGCGCATAGGGCAGCGCGACGGAGACCTTTGACCCCGGCTCCTGGCGCGGCAGGTGCGGCGAGGCGAACGGTTCCTCCATCACCTCCCGGATCGCCACCTCGTCCAGCGCCCGATAGCCCGCGGGCGGCGCGAGGTAGCGCGTGCGGTGGACGTCCCTGATGAAGGGCGCCAGCTCGACCGGCAGCGGGTGCCCGCCGATCCCGTCGCCCTGCGGCAGGAAGGCCGAGGTGAGATTCCCACAGACCGCACGCCGCCATGAGCCGATATTCGTCTCGCGGATCTCCCTCCCCTTCTTGTGGCTCAGGAATTTCTCCAGGAACTGCAGCACCGACGTGTGATCAAAGACTTCCGAGCACACGCAGCCGCCCCGGCTCCACGGCGAGGCGATCACCATCGGCACGCGGTAGCCCAGCCCGAGCGGATTCCCCCGGGTGTCGAATTCCAGCGACGCATCGATCCCCGCCGAGACCGCCCCGCTGCCCGGCTGGTCCGGATGCGGAGGTACGAAGGGCGGGACGTGGTCGTAGTAGCCGTCATTTTCGTCGTACGTCAGGATGAAGATGGTCTTCTTCCACACCTCCGGATTCTTCGTGAGGATCTCCAGCACCTCGGAGACATACCACGCGCCATACCACGGCGCGGACGGGTGATCGGAGAAATTCTCCGGGGCCGCCAGCCACGAGACGGTCGGCAGCTTGCCCTCGTCCACGTCCTTGCGAAATTGATACAGGACATCGCCCGCCGGGATCTTCACCTCGCGCTGCTCCCCGGCTTCCTCGTAGGCCAGCGTGGCGAGATCGCGGTAGGAGAAGTCGCCGCGGTTCACGGTGAAGGCCTTGCGATGGATACTCTGCTCGCGCAGCGGCAGGTTTGCGAAATTCTCCGGCGAGCATCGCTCGATCTCCGCGGCCAGCGCGGCGATCTCCCGCTCCACCTTTTCCCGTCGCGTCACCGCCTCCTCGGGCGCGTCACCAGCCTGCGCGATCAGGGTGGCGAGCTGCTGCTTCATCACCTCCAGCCGCGACTTCAGGTGCGCCACGCGGGAGGAGGAAAAGTCCACGTGATACTGCGCGAAGTATTCCATCGGATTGTCGCCGAAGTTCGCCAGCCACGAAGCCTCCACCGGCGAGAAGCCGGTCGGGTGGTCGATCTCATTCTGATAGATCGCCCAGGAGATGCCGTGCTCCTCCAGCCGCTCGGGGAAGGTCGGCCAGTCCGGGTGCGTGTCGTGGTCCGCCTGGCCATTGCTCAGCAGCGCGGGCGATGCCGGGTCGCGCGGGTCCCGGCTGGTGCCCGTCCACAGGTAGAGGCGATTCGGCGTCGTGGACGTCTGGAGCGAGCAGAAATGCTGGTCGCACACCGTGAAGGCATCCGCAAAGGCGTGATAAAAGGGCAGGTCCGCCCGGTCGTAGTAGCCCAGCGTCAGCGGCATGTGCTCGTAGGCATCGATGCCCGACTGCATCACCGGCAGCCATTGGTCGTGCTTGCCGCCATTCCCCGCCGCCACCTCGGACCGCCGGTCATGCGGCAGGCAGCTCGTCCAGGTGGAATTCGACTCGTGGAATTTCAGGCCGAAGGGCGCGTAGGTGTCCCCCTTCCCGTCCGTCTGCAGCCACACCGGCCTGCCGCCGGGGATGGTGATCGCCCGCGGGTCATCGAAGCCCCGCACCCCGCGCAAGGTGCCGAAGGCGTGGTCGAAGGAACGGTTCTCCTGCATCAGGATGACCACGTGCTCCGCATCCAGGTAGGTCGAGCCCTCCGCCGGCTCGATCCCCGCAGCCCGCAGGATGGACGGCGGGATGACCGATACCGAGCCCAGGCCACCGGTGAGCAGAGCGGCGCGCCGCAGGAATTCTCGTCGTGAAATCATCTCGGGTCAGTCGGGTTCCGCCGGGGGGTATGGACCGGCGTCGCGATGCTAATGACGGTCCCGCGCGCGTTTTTCAAGGATGTTGGAGAAAAGCGATTTTCCACGCAAACCGTTGGGGATTGATAGAAAGGCCACTTCTCCCCCAGACTCCCGATACTACACCCAGCATCCCATGAGATTGATCCTAGTTGACCGGGGCCGAGAGCTCACCGACGTCCTGAGATGGGAATTCCGACCGCACCCGGAGGTGGAGATCGTCTGCGGGCCATTCGAGGAGCTGCCGGCCTTCGACTGCGTGGTCACGGCGGGGAATTCCTTCGGCCTCATGGACGCGGGCGTGGACCTCGCCGTGGTCCGCTATTTCGGCAAGCCGCTGATGGAGCGGATCCAGAAGCTCATCCTGCAGGACCACCTCGGCGAGCAACCGGTCGGCACCAGCCTCATCGTCCCGACGGGCCATCCCGACCACCCGTGGGTGGTCCACACCCCGACGATGCGCATTCCCATGAATATCAATGGGACGGACCACGTTTACACCGCCCTGTGGGCCACCTTGACCGCCGTCCATCGTCACAATCGCGATGCGGAGCGCCCGATCCGCACCCTCGCCTGCCCCGGCCTCGGCACGGGGACCGGCGGCGTCCCGCTGATGGAAGCCGCCACCCAGATGCGGCTCGCCTACGAGCACTTCAAGAAACCCGCGGAGTGGATCAATCCGACCATGGCCCAGGCGCGCCACGAGAGGGTCCACTACGGCGGTCGCTGGGGATTCGAGCATCCGAGAGGTTGAAATTCCGGAATGCCGTGGCACACAATCTTACCACTTGGCCCGACATGCTCCGCTCTCCAACCTCCTCCCCGGCGTGATCGAAGTCCGGTTCCAACGCGGCCTCCACCTACCCGAGCTCGACCTCTGGCTCGATCCCTGGGACCCGAAGCCGTGGGCATTCGTCTCCCACGCCCATGCCGACCACTTCGCGCGGCATGAGAGCGCGCTGTGCTCGACCATGACCGCCTCGCTGGTCCGCTCGCGCTTCGGCCTGGCGGAAAGCCGCATCGAGCCGGTGGATTTCCACGTGCCGGTGGTACGGGACGGCTTCCGCCTGCGGCTGCTGCCCGCCGGCCACATCGCCGGGTCCGCCATGCTGCACGTGACGCGCATTTCCGATGGAGCGACGCTGCTCTACACGGGGGATTTCAAGGTGCGGAAGGGCCGCACCGCCGAGCCCGTCGTCTTCCAGCAGGCCGACCTGCTGATCTTGGAGACCACCTTCGGCCTGCCGCAGTTCGTCTTCCCGCCCGCGATGGAGGTGGAGGGCGCGGTGCTGCGCTTCGTCCACGACGCGCTGGCGGATGGCGAGGTGCCGGTGCTGCTGGGCTACTCGCTGGGCAAGGCCCAGGAAGCACTCGCCCTGCTCCACGCCCACGAGATCCCCGTGGTGCTGCACCCCGCGGTGGCGGAAATGACTGCCGCCTGCCTCGCCGCGGGCGTGACCTGCTTGCCGCAGCCCATCCTGCTCGATGGCCCGGTGCCGCCCGGCCACGCCGTGATCGCCCCGCCGAATGCCGTCCGCTCGAAGCTGCTCCGCGCCGTGGGAAACCGCCGCGTGGCGATGCTCAGCGGCTGGGCGCTCGTCCCCGGCGCCACCTTCCGCTACCGCGTGGACGATGCTATCCCGCTGTCCGACCACGCCGACCACCCGGGCCTGATGGAGTGCCTCCAGCGCGTGCGGCCGAAGAAGGTCCTCACCGTCCACGGCTACACCCGGGAATTCGCCGCGGAGCTGCGCCTGCGCGGCCACGATGCGTGGTCGATGGCCGGGAATGACCAGCTCGACCTGCCGCTGGCCGCGCCGCCGATCCGCAGCGCCCTCGCCTCCGGCACCGGCATCCAGACCACCGCCAGCGCCCGCCACGTCCGCCCGATCTGCGCGCTCGCCGACTTCACCAGCGTCTGCCGCCTGGTCGGCGAGACCAGCAGCCGGCTGGAGAAGATCCGCCATCTGGCCACCTACCTGCGCGGCCTCGCGAGCGAGGACGACCTGGCGCTCGCCTCCCGCTGGCTGACCGGCCGCGCCCTGCCGCGCGATGGCGACCGCCGCTCCGTCCAGACCGGCGGGGCCACCCTGCGCCGCGCCCTGCTGAAGCTGCCGGGCGCGCGCGAGGAACGCTACCGCGAGATCTCCCTCTCCCAGAATGACGCCGCCCGCACGACCCGCCTGCTGCTGCAGGAGCTGACGCTGAAGCCGGAACCGCTGGATCTGGCCGGGCTCGCCACCTTCTTCCGCGAGCTCGCCGCGGCCACCGGATCGATCGCCCGCATCGACCTGCTCTCCGAACGCCTGCGCACGCTGCACCCCGCCGAGGGCGAGACGCTGGTGAAGCTGCTGACCGGCGACCTGCGGATCGGCCTGAAGGAAGGCCTGGTGGAGGACGCGGTGGCCGAGGCCTTCGCCGCCGATCCCCCCGCCGTCCGCCACGCCCACATGCTGACCGGCGACCTCGGTGAGACCGCGAAGCTGGCGAAGGCCAAGTCGCTCGGCGAGGCCACGCTCCGACCGCTGGTCCCGGTGAAGGTGATGCTCGCCTCCCCCATGCCCGACGCCGCCGCCCTCGTCGCCGCGTCTCCACATTCCCCCTCTCAACTCTCAACCACCGACCCTCAACTTCTCTGGCTGGAGCCGAAGTACGACGGCATCCGCGCCCAGCTCCACAAGCAGGGCGACCGCGCCGCCATCTTCTCCCGCGATCTCCGCCCGCTCGACGGTGAATTCCCCGAGCTGGTCACCGCTGCACTTTCGATCCCCGGCGACTTCATCCTCGATGGCGAGATCATCGCCCACGCCGAGGGCCGCCGCCTGACCTTCCACGATCTCCAGACGCGGCTCGGGAAAATCTCCACCGCCCAGACGGACCTCTTTTCCGCTACCAGCGTGTCCATCCCGCCGGTGCGCTTCATCGCCTTCGACCTGCTCCACCGGGACGATGCCGACCTGCTCGGAACTCCCTTGTCAGAGCGCCGGGCGCTGCTGGAAAGCAGCATCGTGCCCCTGCCCGCCATCATCTCGCCCATCGAGGTCCAGCGGATCGAGGCCGATGCGGAGGCGGTGCAGTCCGCCTTCAAGCAAGCGCGCACGGACGGGCTCGAGGGACTCATCGCGAAGGACCCGGCCAGCCTGTATTCGCCCGGCCGCCGGGGAAAGGCATGGCTGAAGCTGAAGACCTCCAGCACGCTCGACTGCGTGGTGGTCGCCGCCGAGCAGGGTCACGGCAAGCGCGCCGAGGTGCTCTCCGACTACACCTTCGCCGTCCGCGACGAGTCCTCCGGCCAGCTCCGCGTGATCGGCAAGGCCTACTCCGGACTCACCGACGTGGAGATCGAGGAACTCACCGACCACTTCCAGCGCCACACCGTCTCAAAGGACCGCCGCAAGCATCTGGTGGAGCCGAATCTGGTCCTGGAGATCGCCTTCGACTCCATCCAGGCATCGAAGCGCCACGACTCCGGCCTTGCGATGCGCTTCCCCCGTATCCACGCCATCCGCCGCGACAAGACCCCCGCAGACATCGACACCCTTCAATACGCGCGCACGCTGGTGGATGCGTGACGCAAATCCACGCGATCATGCAGGGGAAGTCGCTTGATATTCAGCGCCTCCGGTGTATCGCCTTGGGCTTCATTCCTCCTATGAAGTTCACCCTCATCGCCTCGGCAGCACTCGCGCTCGCCCCTCTCTCCGCCTCCGCCGCTCCCGCCCCTGCCACTCCCGTGGGCACCTGGGAAGTCACCCTGACCGGCGCCGACCAAGGCACGGCCTACGTGACCTTCGAGGACGACAATGAGTTCTCCGGCTATGGCCTGAGCCGGAATTCGCTCGGCCTCTTCACCCTCTCCGGCACCTGGACCGTGGATGCCGCGGGCAAGCTGACCGGCAACTACACGGAGACCATCAACGGCGACGAGATCACCGGCACGCTGACCGGCAAGGTCGCCGCCAAGAAGATCACCGGCAGCATCGCCTCCACGATCGGCAGCTTCAAATTCAACGCCAAACGCGAGGTCCCGACCCAGAGCATCTCCGGCGTCTGGACCGGCGCGACCGCCGTCGGCAAGGTCCGCATGGCCGAGTTCTACCAGATCACGCCCAGCGCCTTCCCCCACCTTTATGAGATCTCCGGCGAGGGCACGTCGCTGCTCACCGGCAGCTACTCGATCAGCGGCGTCGCGCTGGTGGGCTCGAAGGGCAAGATCCGCCTCGCCGCCGTCAGCATCCCGGACGAAGACGAGCCGAGCTTCTCCTCGCTGACCGGCACCGTGAACGTGAACCGCAAGCAGAACGTCCTGAAAGGCACCCACTCGAGCGGCCTGCCAATCAAGGTCGCACTGGCCGCGTCGCCCCGCTGAAAGCTCTCTCCACTCTGAAACGAAAAGGACCGCCCGATATCGGGCGGTCCTTTTCCTTTGGATAAATCTGTCGACCGGAATCTCAGCCAGCCGCCGAGATGGTGATGACCAGCGTCTCGGAGTCGGTGCCAGCGGCGTTCGTCGCGGTGATCGTCACGCTCGTGGTGGAGACGGAGACCGGGGTGCCGCTGATCAGGCCGGTGGTGGCGCTGATCGTGAGACCGGATGGCAGGCCGACGGCGGTGTAGCTCGTGGCAGCCGGGGTCGCGGTGATCTGATAGCTGAAGGCAGTCCCCACCGTGCCGGTGGCGGTCAGCGTGCTGGTGATGGCGGGCGGGACGGTGGTGACCGTCAGCACCAGCGTCTTGCTGCCGGTGCCGGCGGCATTCGTCGCGCCGAGCACCACATTGAAGGTGCCGGTGACCGTGGCGGTGCCGGAGATCAGGCCCGTCGCGGTGTCGAGGGTGATGCCCGCGGGCAGGTTCGTCGCCGAGTAGTTCGACGGCGTCTGCGTCGCCACGATCTGGTAGCTGAAGGCGGTGGCCGTGGTGGCGCTCGCGGTGGCGACACTGGTGATGGTCGGCACGCCGATGCGGACCGTCAGGGTAGCGGTGTTCGTGCCCATGTCATCGGTGGCGCTGATCGCCACGCCCCACATGCCGATGGTCGTCGGGGTGCCGCTGATGATGCCGGTCACGGGATCGAGCGTCAGGCCCGGAGGCAGGTTCGTCGCGCCGTAGCTGGTCGGATTCTTGGTCCCGATGATCTCGTAGGTGAAGGGCTCGCCCGGATTCCCGCTGGCGGTGAGGGAGCTGATGATCTCGGTGGCAGCCTCGGCCTTGCCGTAGCGGATGCCGAATTCGACCTCGGAAAGGTAGCCGCTGCCGTTCTTGTCCAGCTTGTTGAATTTCTTCATCACCTGCGACTCCTTCGTGCCGCGGTTCATCGTCAGCGCGAATTCATAGGGATCGAGGTAGCCGTCGCCATCGCCGATCTCGCTGTAAACGTCCGCGAGGGTGAAGGTCTGCACTTTCGACGGGCGCTTCACCTTCTTGCCGGCGAAGTGCTCGATGTACTCGTCCACGGTCAGGTCGCCGCTCTCGTCATCGTCGATCGAGCGGTAGCGGTGGAGCATGAAGACTTCCGGCCGCTTCGTCACCGGATGGGAAACGAGGTATTCCTCGAAGGTCACGATGCCGTCGAAATCGCCGTCCGCTTCCTCGAAGACACGCGTCCAGTAGGCGGTGCGGTAGGTGCCGTCGCCGCGGGTGGTCACGGCCACCTCCGCCGAGCGGGAGGAGTCACCGGAGGAATTCGAGGACGCAACCGAGTAGCGGTAGGTGGTCGCGAAATCCGTCTCGGTGTCCGTGTAGGTCGTGGTGGTGGAGGTGTCGATCTCCGTGCCATTCCGGAAGATGACGTACTCGGTGGCTCCGCTGACGGAGTTCCACCGCAGGACCACGCCGTCCGTGCCCGCGGTGCCGCTGAGGCCGGTCGGGACGCCCGGGGTGGTGGGCGTCGTGACGGAGACATTTGCCGAGCGTGCGGACGCGCCGACGCTGTTGATCGCGGAGACCGAGTATTGGTAGGTCGTGCCCGGTGTCAGGCTGCTGTCGCTGAAGGTCGTCGAGCTGGTGTCGGTGCCCGTCTGGGTGTTGTTCCGGAAGACCCGGTAGGTGATCCCCGCGCCGCCCGTGGAGGCGGTCCAGGTGACCGTCACCGCGTTGCCGCTCGTCGCGGTCGCCTGGACGTTGGTCGGGATCGTCGGAGTTTGCGCCAAGGCCGGAACGGCCGTCAGCGCGAGCAGTGACAAGATGAAGAAACGCATATGTTTGGAAAACCGGGGATCAGAAACTCCTTGTAGCGGAACGTAGGAACGGGAAACCCGGGCTCGCAAGCGCCGAGTCGTGACGGGATGTCCTCCGCGTAAAACCGCAGCGCCTCCGATTTGTGTCTGACTTTCTCATGGATGACAGGAAGTCCGCTCGGGAGGGGAGATTCGTAACATGGTTTTTTCCGGGAAAGGTGCTTCGGTGGGAGAAAATGAACCATACCCGCACCGAACGCGATTCCATGGGAGAAATGCAGGTGCCCGCCGCGGCGCTCTACGGGGCGTCCACCGCACGGGCCGTGGAGAATTTCCCCGTCTCCGGCACGCCCCTGCCCGCCGAACTGATCCACGCCTACGGCCGCATCAAGCGCGCCGCCGCGCAGACGAATGCCGCGCTCGGCCTGCTGGAGCCCGCCGTGGCGGAAGGCATCGCCGCCGCCGCCGGGGAGATCGCGGAGGGCAGGCACGATGCCCACTTCCCCGTGGACATCTATCAGACCGGCTCCGGCACCTCCACGAACATGAACGTGAACGAGGTGATCGCCACCCTGTGCAAGCCGCTGGCCGTCCACCCGAACGACCATGTGAATCTCGGCCAGTCCTCCAACGATACCTTCCCGACCGCCATCCACGTGGCGACCGCGCTCGCGCTGCGCGACACCCTGGCCCCGGCGCTGATGGATCTGGAAGACTCGCTGAGACGGAAGGCGGCATCCTTTGACGCGGTGGTGAAGATCGGCCGCACCCACCTGATGGACGCCACGCCGGTGCGGCTCGGCCAGGAATTCGGCGGCTGGGCCCGCCAGGCCGGGCTCTCCGTGGCGCGCACCCGGAGGGCGCTTGACGCACTGATGGAGCTGCCGCTCGGCGGGACGGCCGTGGGTACCGGGCTGAATGCCCACCCGGAATTCGCCGCCAGGACCATCGCGCGGCTGGAGGCGGAGACCGGGTTGCCCTTTCGCGAGGCGGCGGATCACTTTGAGGCGCAGTCGGCAAAGGACGCCTGCGTGGAGGCCCACGGCCAGCTCGCGACCATCGCTGTCTCACTCCACAAGATCGCCTGCGACCTCCGGCTGCTCGGCTCCGGCCCCCGCTGCGGCATTGGCGAGCTACGCCTGCCCGCCACCCAGCCCGGCTCCTCCATCATGCCGGGGAAGGTGAATCCCGTGATCCCCGAGGCCGTCACCATGGTCGCCGCCCGGGTGGCGGGGAACCAGACTACGGTCACGTGGTGCGGCGCAGGTGGCTTCCTTGAGCTGAATGTCTCCATGCCGCTGCTCGGCACCTGCCTTCTCGAGTCCATCCGCTTGCTTGCAAACGCCGCCACCATCCTGAGGACGAAGTGCGTGGAAGGCACCGAGGCGAACGAGGAGCGCTGCCGGGAGCTGATCGAGCTTTCCCTTTCCATGGTCACCTCGCTGGTGCCGAAGATCGGCTACGACCGCGCCGCAGCGATCGCGAAGGAGTCCGTCGCCACGGGCCGCACCGTGCGCGAATTGTGCACGGCCCGGCTGGACGATCTTGGCCTCACCACTGCGGAACTCAATGAGCTCCTTGATCCTCAAAGAATGAGCGAAAAAGAGTCGATTTGAAAATGTTGCAATGATTTTTTGGTCGCTCAAGACCTTACCAGATAGTAAACACAGCCAAAATGTCTGCCTCTCCCCGGCCAGTCACTGCGTCTGATGATCCTGTAAGCCCGTGGTTCCGAGCCTTGGAATCCATGGGGGAATTCGTCGGTATCCGCTACGGCCAGATCAAGCCGGGCTCTAAGGAGGTGGAATGGCACTTCCTCTCCCACATCGAGTACGACGGCATCGGGGCATTCGCGAAGCTGCTCCGCGAGCGTGGGGCGGACATCCGGGACCTGCCGCGCATCACCCATCATGCGCCGCTGAGCTGGGGTGCATTTCTCCGCAGCGTGCCGGAGCTACTGGCACCACGGCGCCGGCTGAAATGGCAAAAGCTTCCCTCCGGCGATCCCCTTCCCAAGCAGACCCCCACCCCTGCCGTGGCGTGGCACGTCTTCGACGAGGACCAGACGGCCAAGATCCGCCGCTCCGCCCGCAACAGCCAGGTCACGGTGAACTCGCTGCTGCTGAAGTACCTCGACCGCACCATCCGCCCATACCTGGAGGACCCCTCACAGGCAAACCCTTGGATGGTGCCGGTGAACATGCGCGGCAAGGCGGACCAGCCCGAGGACACGGGGAACCACTCCAGCTACGTGGGCATCCGCGTGCTCGCCTCGGAAGGCGCGCGGGACGTGCAGAACCACATCTACGAGTCTCTTGCAAAGGGCCGGCACTGCGCGAATTGGAAGGCCTTCGACGCCACCCGCTTCACCTCGGAGAAGATGAAGCACCACCTGATCCGCACCGACCGCGCCACCTCGCAGTGGAATCTCGGTAGCTTCTCGAATCTCGGCGTGTGGGACGCGGAAAAGCAGATCGACGCCCCGGAGTGCCAGGGCGACTGGCTCTTCGCCCCGCCGACACTGGCGATCCAGATGCTCGGTGCCGGCTGCGTAACCTTCCGGGGCAAGCTCAGCCTGACGCTGCACGTCCACCCCGACCTGACCACCTCGCCCGAAGTGCCCGCCGAGTGGATGCGGCGCTGGGTGCGCGAGATCGAAACCGGCTTCCCTAAAACCTGAACCTGATGACCTCGCTCCGCCCTCTCCTCCTCACCCTGGCCCTCTCCACACCCTTGGCCCACGCCGTCGGCTTCCGGCTGCCGAACCAGGATCCGGAAGGCATCGCCCGCGGCAACGCCTTCGCCGCCACCGCCGACAATCCCTCGGCCATCTACTACAATCCGGCGGGGATCACCCAGCTCGAGGGCCACGACATGAGCTTGGGGGTGTACTTCATCTCCACGAATGTCAGCTTCGAGTCCGCAGGCGGCTCCGCCAGCACGGAGACCGACTTCCAGGCCGTCCCGCAGATCTACTACACCTACTCGCCGGCGGATTCCCCGCTGTCCTTCGGCCTCGGCGTCTATGCTCCCTACGGCCTCGGCATCGACTACACCCGCCGCACGCCCTTCCCGACGGCGGCGCAGGATGCGGAGCTGATGTACATGACCATCAATCCGGTGGTCGCCTGGGAGATCAATCCCTGCCTCTCGGTGGCCGCGGGCGTCACGATGAACCCGTCGCAGGTGCGGCTGGAGCGCCGGATCGGCGTGCTGCCTTTCGACGAATTCCAATTCGAAGGCGACGGCTACGCGACCGGCTTCAATCTCGGCGTGATGTGGAAGCCCGCGGAAAAGTGGTCCCTCGGACTGAACTACCGCTCGCCCACCGAGATCGACTACGAGGGCCGCTCGATCACCGCGCCGGTGCCACCCTTCGGCGGCGGCACCCCCACGGAGGGCTCGCTGCACTTCCCGCAATACATCGTCGGCGGCATCTCCTACCGGCCGAATGACGACTGGAACTTCGAGTTCAACCTCGACTGGACCGACTGGGACCAGGTGAACGACGCGGTCTTCGTCGGCACCTTCGGCGGGAACCAGGTGCTTCCCTTCCGCTACGAGTCCACCTTCATGTACAACTTCGGCGTGACCCGCCAGCTCGGCGACGGCTGGTTCGTCAGCGCCGGATATATCTACAGCGAGAATTCCGCGCCGGATGCCACCTTCACCCCGCTGAATCCGGACTCCGACCTACACCTCGGCAGCATCGGCTTCGGCCATCGCGGCGAGAAGTTCGGCTGGGCGCTCGGCTACCACTTCGCCTACAACGGCGGACGCACGGTGAGCGGGAACTACAATCCGACCGTCAACGGCGAGTACGAGACCTTCAACCACGCGGTGAACGCCTCGGTGCGCTTCCGCTTCTGAAGCGCCGCAATCCCTTCATTCAGGACCGCGTGGGAGACATTCCACGCGGTCTTTTTCGTTCCAGCAGGAACGATTTATTACTCAAGCCGACGATCCCGCTCGGCATCGTGCCGGCGCTGGAACTCGGTCGGCGTCACCTCGTGGAGAATCAGGAATTCCCGGCTGAAGTCCTTCGGCGTCGGGAAGCCGAGGATCACGGAGACCTCCTTCACCGCCATGCCTTCCATGAGGAGCTGGCGCGCCTGGACGATGCGCTCGCGGCGCATCCAGTCCTTCGGGCTGATGCCCAGCGAGTCGGTGAAAATGCGGTGGAGCTGGCGCTCCGAGACCTCGAAGCGCTCGCACAACGGCGACACCTTGAACCCCGTCTCGCGAGCTATCGGACCGAGCGGTTCGGGCTCTAGTTCTCGCGGACGGATGGCTACGACACGGCCGCCTCGATAGGCAATCTGGAGTTCAGGGCGCTTCATGAGCTGTCAATGTCACGATGCCGGGGAGGTTGGCAAATGACGCGCGCAAACTAAACACCCCGAACGCGATTAGAGAAGCCCCAAGGCGGAAGAAATCAGCAGATCGTCATCGAAGAGCCAGCGGGCAACGTCCGATCCGGCCGTGCTCTCCGCGGCGGCACCGCCCGGGCGGACGTCGATCACCAGCGCGTCACCCCGCTGGCGGCCGACCGAGGCACCTGCATCGTAGATCCCCATGAGCGCAGCCAGCACCGGCACGGCCTCATCGCCACCCTGGCGACCCACGCCGAAGAGACCGGCGAGCAGGCGCGGGAAGGCATCGGTCGCGCCCGTCAGGCGGAAGCCGTCGCCCTCTGCCGTCACCTCGAGGGTGTCGCCCGCAGGCAGCGACTTGGCAAAGGCGGCCACCCGGTCGGCGAGCGAGCCACCGGCGAATCCATCCTTCAGGGTCTCCTCCAGCGCTCCGGCGAGCTGCTTCTGCTCCTCGTGGACCTTTCTCCAGGAAACCACACCGGCATCCATGGCACCGGCACGACCACCGGCCGCGGCGCCGAAGGCACCGAGGCGGACGAAGGACGACACCGCCTCCGCCACGTGCTTCGCCGGCAGGCCTGCCGCCAGCGGCGCGAGCGCGAAGGCTGCCAGGCGGGACGAGTAGATCACGTTCCCCAGCGCCTGCAGCTTCGATGACATCAGTCCGTTCAGCTCGCGCTTCACGAGATAGAACTCCATCGCACGGCGAAGGGTGACTTCCAGTTCACTCACTTCCCATGGCTTCGTGATGTATCGGTAGATACCGCCCTTGTTCACCGAGTTGATGGCAGCATCGAGATCCGAGTATGCCGTCGAGAGGATCTTCACCACGTCCGGATACTGGTCCGTGATCTTCGCCAGGAAGCCGACACCGGTCTCATTCGGCATGCGCTGGTCGGTCACGATGATGCCGATCTCCGAGGCATGGGCGCGGAATACAGAGAGCGCCTCAAGGCCGTCCGCCGCTTCCAGGATGCGGAAGGTCTCGCCATAGAGCCGCCGGAAGTACTTCCGTGTCTTGTCCTCGTCATCCACGAAGAGGATAGCGTAGCGCTGATAGTCGTAGTTGAAGTCGCTCATGGTTCGGAATCTCTGGAAGTTTCGGGGTCGGCGTCGCCATCATCTGCATCTGGATCGGGCGGCGAAAAGAAAATCGTGAAACAGGTGAATTCACCCGGCCTTGTATCGACTTCGATATGGGCACCGTGGCGGCCCAGGATCTGGTGGGTGATGCTGAGGCCCAGGCCCATGCCCTTGCCCACATCTTTCGAAGTGAAGAAGGGATCGTAGATCTTGTGGACGATCTCGCGCGGGATGCCGGCGCCATTGTCCCACACGGTCACCTCCCAGCCGCCCGCGGCGGCGCGCAGGGTGACGTCGATGCGTCCGGGGTCCCCGCCCTTCTCGTCCACGCGCTGCTGGATGGCGTCCACGGCGTTCTGGAAGAGATTCACGAAGACCTGCACCAGTTGGTTCGGATTGCCGGTGCCCGGGGCCTTCTCGGGGCCCTTGTAGTTGAAGGCCACCTTTTCCCCGAGCTGGTGGCTGACGAGGCGGCGCGAGCGCTCGATGACATTCGCCAGGTCCGCGTCCCCGCCGATCCGGTCGTCATCGCGGGTGAACTGCCGCAGGTCGGCCACGATCTGGGCGACGCGCTCCACGCCTTCGCTGATGTCGCCGACGATCTCGGCGTAGTCCTCGTGGTCGTCCGCGGGCAGCGAGCGCTTGAAGGAATTCAGCGCGTGCAGGCCGGCGCGCGCGTAGTTCAGCGGGTTGTTGATCTCGTGGATGATGCCCGCGCTCATCTGGCCGAGGCCGGAGAGCTTCTCATTCCGCACCAGCAGCACCTCGTTCTCCTTGAGCTGCTCCATCGCCGCGGCGAGGTCGCGGTTCAGGTCCGCGAGCTCGCGGCGGATGGCGGCCATCGCGAGCTGGTTCCGCAGGCGCAGCACGAGTTCACTGCTGGAAAAGGGCTTCGTCAGGAAATCGCTGGCACCCGCGTCGAGCGCCTGGAGCTTCGTTTTCTCATCCGCGCGGGCGGTGAGCATGATGATGGGCATCTCGCGGGTCGCATGGTTCGCACGCAGGGCACGACAGACTTCCTCGCCGTCCATCTCCGGCATCATGTGGTCCACCAGCGCCAGCACTGGCATGTGCTGCTTCGCCAGCGCCAGCGCCTCGGCACCGTCGCGCGCCTCGATGACATCGACATTCTCGAGCTGCATCACGAGGAAGCGGCGCATGTCCGGCTCGTCATCTGCCACCAGCACCAGCGGGCGGGTGGTGGCCGTCGAGCGGCCGATGGCGCGCGCGCCCGTGCTCACGTCCCCGGCATCCGCGGGACGCGCGGCGGAGAGAGCCGCGCGGCGGTGAAGCTCCTCGATGTGCTTGCCGCTCTCGACATCCACGGCGACGGCCTCGGAAGCAGAGCCCTCCGCATTCTCCACCGGCAGCTCCACCTCGAAGCGGGTGCCGACGCCCACCGTGCTCTTCGCGTCGATGGTGCCGCCCATGGTCTCCACCAAGCTGCGCACCAGCGCGAGGCCGATGCCCGCGCCCTGGAACTTCCGGGTGGACGACGAGTCCACCTGCCAGAAGCGCTCGAAAATGCGCGGCAGCACTTCCGTGGAAATGCCCACGCCCGTGTCGGCCACGGAGATCTTCAGGCGGTCGCCCTCGCGGACCGCGTCCACGTCGATCCTGCCACCCGCCGGGGTGAACTTGATCGCATTGACCGTGAGATTCAGCAGCACCTTCTCGATCTTGTCGCGGTCGAGCATCACGTGGCCCTGCGAGCCCATGGAGCGCCACTCCAGCGCCACGCCATTCTGATCGGCCAGGTGGCGCATCGACTGCATGAGGCCGTCGAGCATGCCGCCCACGTCGGTGGACTGGTTCTTCAGGTCGGCGTGGCCGGTATCGAAGCGGACGAGATCCAGCAGGTCGTCGATCAGCTTCAGCAGGCGGAGACCATTGTGCTCGGTCATCGCGAGCATGTCCTTCACCTCTTTCTCCGAGGTCGGCTTGAAGCGCTCGGAAAGCCGCTCCGTCAGGCCGATCATCACGGTGAGCGGCGTGCGGAGTTCGTGGCTGATATTCGCGAAGAAGCGCGTCTTCGCCTCGTCCAGCTCGCTGAGCTGCTTGTTCGTCGCCTCGAGCTGGCCCCGGGCATCCTCGACTTCCTTCCGCAGGGCAAACTCGCGGAAGCGGAGGCGCTCGTAGAAATAGCTGCCCGCGCTGACGAAGACCGCGGTGACGACGAGGAAGTAGGAATTGTTGAAAAGCAGGCTGGTGATCGACTCCTCGCTCGAGAACCAGACGCTGCAGAAATAGCAGGCGAGATTCAGGAGAATCATCACCACCGAGTCCTTGAAGGAACTGCGCAGCAGGAGCGACAGACCGAGCAGGACGAGATTCAGCCCCGCGTAATAGGGCGAATTCCCCCCGCCCGTCACGGCGATCATCCAGCAGATGCTGACCGTGGGCAGCATGAAGAGGACGTGCGCGATCTGGCGGTGGGACCGCTCGCTGGAAAACCGGCCGAGCAGCCAGAAGACCACGCAAAGCAACAGCGCGACGACGATGCGGATCAGCAGGAATTGCCACGCCTTGTGCGGGAAGACCATCCAGTCGAGCGTGGACCCCGCGACCATGAAGAGCGCGGACAGCAAGGCGGTGCGACGCGCATTCGTCACGAAGACGCCATTCTCATAGCGCTTGAAGGCTTGGTTCAGCCCGGCTCCATCGGCCGCTGTGTAGGGGACTGTGGCGGCGTCAGCCATCGGCCAGTTCGATTTCCAGGAAGAGATTCACCCCGGTCGCATCTGCTTTCACTTCCACGCGCTTGGTGGGTAGGCCGGGGGGGACCAGGTCGAGCATCTCTTCCTTGCTGCGGTAGATGAGGTTCCACTCCATCAGATACTCCATCCACGCCTTGCGAGGATTCGTGTCCGCCACGTTCGTGACGACGACGAGCCCGCCCGGATTCGCGATCGAGCAGAAGAACTCGACCAGACGCTTGCCGACGCGCTGGGAAAGGTAGTCGAAGAGACCGGCGCAGTACACCACGTCGTAGGCGGCGAGTTCCGGGTCGCCGCCCGGCTGGACGGCCGCCTTCAGGATCTGGTGGACGGAGCGCGGGATGAAGCGCAGGCGGGTATTCCGGCCTTCCTCCATCCGCACCTTGTCGAGGCGCTCGCGGGTGTACTCCAGCGTCTCCGGGTTGAAGTCCAAGAGGTCGAACTCGATCAGCTCGCTGGAGTCGTGCCCGCGCAGGAAGCGCAGGACTTCCTCGGCAGGGCCGCAGCCCAGGTTGAAGGCACGCGCGCGGCCCTTGCCGATGCGGCGGTTCGACTCGCGGTCGAGCATGTCCACCAGGTAGTCGATGCGGTTGCGGTGGGCCACCACCGGCTCGGTGTTCAGGATCGCGTAGTTCAGCATCTTCGCGAATGACGACGCACCCTCGTAGGGATCGCGCATCATCATGTTCACCATCTCGTAGTCGCCCGCGTAGCCGAGGGGCTTCACGTAGGTACGATAGACGAAGGGGGCGCAGAGCACGATGGGGTGCATCTCGCGGCGGACATACGACTTGTGCGAGGGCACTTCCTCCTCGTCGATCTGGCCTGCCACGGTCTCGAAATTCTCCATCGAGGGGATCATCTGCTCGAGGATCCGCTGCTGGACGCTGCTGAAAATCTCACGCTCCAGCTCGTCGCGCCGACGGGTCGCGGTGGAGCGGATGCCCACGTCGATGCTGCTGAGCCAGTGCTGCACGCCGGTGAGCGCGCTGGCCATGTCCGCCACGGCCACCTTGAAGGGGTCCTGCACGTGGTTCGCGGCCCGCCACTCTGACATGAAGGAGCTGAACTGCGCACCCAAGTCGGTCTCGCCATTGACGGCGGAAAGGAAGTCCACCTCCTGCCAGCCGTCCTCGAGATTCGCCTCGCAGACGATGACCAGGCCGGTGTTGAGGATGTTGCTCACCACGGCCTTGCCGCGGTAGATCAGCCTCTTGTTCGTGAGGATCCGGAAGTCGGAAAGGACTTCGGAGAGCTGGAGGATGCTGTAGGGATTATAAACCTCGAAAACCACCGAGTATCGGGTGAGGCGCAGCAGGTTCGCCTGCACCTCCAGTCCCTGGCTATTTCTGCATTTGATGACACTCTGCGACTGCTCCGGGGAAATCTCCATCAGCTCTTGTCTTTCTTGGAACCCACGTCATCGAAAACGGAACTACGGGGCAAGCTGAAGTATGCAGCCTGCAATACTTGCAGGGTACTATAGCTTCACATTGAAGAAATCGAGCATCACCTGCCGGTAGACATCGCGCTTGAACTCGGGCAACCAATCGAGGTCGAACTCCTCCGGAAGTATCCACCGGTAGGCTCCAAATTCACGCGGACGCTGGTTCACATCCACCTCCGGAGCATCCTCCCTCACAAGGCAATGATAGTAAGTCTGCTCCTGCCCGTGGCACCCGTGTTTGCGCATTTTCTTGAAGCGCACGTCCTCCGGGTAGAGATATCGGTAGCCGGTGCGGTAACCCAATAACTCATAGTGCGATGGGAGCAGGCCGATCTCCTCGCGCACCTCACGGAAGAGTGCCTGCTCCAAGGTCTCGCCATCGTCCACTCCGCCCTGCGGGAACTGCCATGCACCGGGGATGGTCCAGCGTTCACAGACGAGCAATTGACCCTGCGGCTTCACCATCAGCGCCGCGACATTTGGACGAAATCGGACCACGAGGCGCAACGTAGGATAAACAAATACCAAGCCTCAATCCTTAACTTCCCCTAAATAAGGTCCACACTCGCCAAACCCGCCGACCCGCGCCAAGCTCCCGCCATCATGAAAAAGACCGCCTTCCTCCACCTGCTCTCCGGACTGATGCTGCTCTCCGCCCCCCTCGCCCGTGCCCAGCAGGACGGCACCGCGAACCCTAACAGCGACCCCGCCAGCGAGGAAGCCGCGGAGAATGTCCAGGAGACCGACGACAACCGCCGCTTCTGGCAGGCGAGCCTGCCGGGCGGCCACTACATGGTGGCGCTCGACCGCATCTCCTCCATCAGCATGCACCAGTACCTGCTGGATGGCACCATGGTGGTGAACGAAATGATCATCGACACGAACGGCCGCAGCCTCGTGCGCTTCTACCACGTGACCACGTCGCTGGAGAACTCCGCCTCAGGCACCGCACGCCGCGTGGTGGAGCGCGGCAATGAACTACTCGACCGCGTGGGCCAGAAGACCGGCACCGACGTGAAGGAAATCGTGCAGAAGAACTACCCGAGCACCAGCCACGCCGGCATGGTGGAATTCCGCGTCCAGAGCGTCGCCGAGCTCGATGCCATCTACAAGAGCGTCAAGGGCGCCTGGGAGACCGGCAAGGGCCGCAAGGTCACGGTGAAGTGATCATTTCCGGGAGTGCCTACCCTGGGAGCGCCGGTCATCAGACCGGCCCGAAGCAGCTCTCAATGCCGACGGAGACCCTGTGCCATCGTGGTCCGCATCGCTCCGCGTGCGGCGAAGCGGTTCTGGCGGCGGGCTTTGCTTTGTGGCTCCGGGAATGGAGGCACCACCGGAAGCCTTCCTCGCATGGTGATAATGGCGGCGGGCATCACACACGGCTTCCCTACCGGCGCACCGCACGCGGAGCGATGCGGACCACGATAGCCTCACGTGCCCCCGGCTTTCAATAGCCACTTCGCCCGCCCATCCAAGCCGGCTGAAGCCAGCACTCCCGGCTCCGCCGATACTGGTGATCCCTGGGAGCGCGCGGCCACTGGCCCGCTTGGAAGGTTGGCGAACCCAGGGTAAAAGCCTCGGCAAACCCAAGGTGAAAGCCGCTCGCACGGAACCCCAAAAGGGCGCGCCTGTTAGATCACTTCGCCCACCATCCAAGCGAGCCGGTGGCACGCGCTCCCAGCGAAGCCCTGCCGTGAAAAGCAGCCCTCGCCCGTGGTTCGCCATCCTTCCAAGCGGGCCAGTGGCCGCGAGCCCCCAGGATGGCACCTGGCTCGGCGAAGCCGGAAGCGCAGGCTCTAACAACTACCAGCCATTCCTCCCCCGCCCGCGCGACGCATCCATCAGCCCGCCGGTCTTCGGGCGATTGCGGTAGCAGCCATACAGCCCATACACCGCGATCACCGTCAGCACTCCCCCGAAGATGTGCATCGCCTTCGAGCTGCCACGCTTTTCAGCGATCGTCTGCTGGTAGGTGAGGACCACATCATCACCGATGGTCAGCGCGTAGATCGGCACCCAGCCATCGCGCGGGAAAACCGTCTCCCGTTTCGTCGAGACCTTCACCGTGACCGGCGTGCCGCTCTCCACAGCGGCGAAGACACGATCATAGCCCGGCTTGTCGTCGGGATAGGTCATGCGGAAACCCTCCACGGTGAACTTCAGGAACTTCGTCCGGGCTCCGTACTCGCCCTTCACCGTCGAGACTTCGGCATCGGAGGCCAGGCCGGATACCTCGGTCAGCTCCGCCTCGCGCGTGGCCCCGTGGCGTCGATTGAACTCACCCAATGAAAGACCGCCCACGGCGAAGAGAAACATCGCCCCGCAGAACAACCAGTCCGTGAGCCGGGTGGGCTGGACCTTCTGCTTCTTCCAAAACTTCATCGCTCCGCCATCAGCCGCTCGATCTCCCGGACGATCCTCGGCGCGAGGTGATGCTTCTCATCCTCGGGCAGCGCCTCGACGTGCTGCGGGAAAACGAGCAGCAGTTCATTGCGGTCCGAGTCGAAGCCGATGCCTGGCTTCGACACGTCATTGGCGATGACGAGGTCGCAGCCCTTGCGCGCGAGCTTGGCGCGGGCGTTCTCCAGCAGATTCTCCGTCTCGGCGGCGAAGCCAACCAGCGTGCCGGTGAAGCCGAAGTCGCCTCTAACAGACCCGAGGATGTCTGGCGTGCGGACAAGCTCCAGCGTCAGGGTCTCGCCCGTTTTCTTGATCTTCTGGTCCGCCACCACGGAAGGCCGGTAGTCCGCCACCGCGGCGGCGAAGACGGCGGCATCCATGCGTCCGATGTGCCGCTGCACGGCTCCGAACATCTCGTCCGCCGACTCGATGGGCAGGAAGTCCACGCCATCCGGCACCTCCAGCGAGGTCGGACCGGAGACCAGCAGCACCTGATGCCCGGCGCGCGCAAAGGCGTCCGCCATCGCATAGCCCATCTTCCCCGACGAGCGGTTCGTCAGATAGCGCACCGGATCCAGCGCTTCACGGGTGGGACCGGCGGTGACGAGGATGCGCATGAGCTTAAGTTAAGAGCGGATGGTTGAGAGTTGAGAGCCGGAGCGGCGACGACTGGTTCTCCGCTCTCCCCATTCAACTCTCAACTCCAGACTCTTGGCTTATTCACCCTTCTTCTCTTCCTTCGGCGCTTCGAGCGCCGGGACCTCGATGGCCGGGGTGACTGCGGAGGTCTTCTTCGGAGCGGCCGGGGCTGGCGCGGGAGCTGGTGCCGGGGTCGGCGCGGGGGCTGGCGCAGGTGCTTCTCCTGCGGGCTTCTTGAGGGCCTCAAGTTCCTTCTTGCCGCCGGCGATGTCGGCCTCGCTCATCTTGCTGGTCAGCTCGCCGAGCAGGGTCTTTGCCTCCTCGTCCCCGCGCTCGATGCCAAGCGAGGCGAGCGCCCAAGCCTTTGGCAGGTCCTGCGTGGTGCCATTCCCCGCGGCGTGCAGGCGGGCGAGGCCGGTGGTGGCGGCGGCGTGACCCTGGTTCGCTGCGAGGGAGTAGAGCTGGCCTGCATTGTTGTAATCCACCGGCACGCCCATGCCGCGCTCGTAGAGGGTGCCCAGATTATTCTGGGCGGCAGCGTGACCGGCCTTCGCGGCGGCGGTGAACCACGCCACGGCAGCCGTCGGGTCGCTCAGGCCGAGGTTTCCGGAGACGTAGAGCAGGCCGATCTCATTCTGCGCAACCGGCAGGCCGGTATTCGCGGCGGAGAGCAGGTACTTGTAAACCGAGATCATCTCGGGCTTCTCATCTTTCGAGAGGCGGGAGGCCATCTCCAGCGCGGCCACGGCATTGCCCGCCTCGGCGGCCTTCACCAGCCACTCGCGGCCCTTTTCCTCGCTCTTCTTCAGACCGCCCTTGCCCTCCAGATGGAAGGCGGCGACGCGGAGGATGCAGTCGGCCTGATCCTTTTCCGCGCCCTTCTGATACTGCGCGAGGGCCTCCTTCTCGTTCTTCTTGATGTTTTCCTCGAAGTCGCCGAGCGCGAGGTAGGCGGACCATTGCTCCTTCTCGATCGCCTTGGCCAGCCACTCGCGGCCTTCCTTCTCATTGCGGATCGACTCGTCGCCATTGAGCAGGCGGGAGCCCAGCGGGATGAGGGCGGAGGCATCGCCGAGCGCGGCGGCCTTCTGGTAGTACTCCAGCGACTTCTTCGCATCGGCCTCTTCCTTGAAGCCAAAGGCACCTTCGTAAAAACGGGCGAGCAGCAGGATCGAGGGCGTGTCACCGGCATTCGCCGCCTTCGTCCACCACTCCGCGGCCTTGGCGGAGTCCGGCTTTTCGCTGAGCAGGCCGCGCAGCCATGCCTCGCCGAGGATGCGGCCGGCATTGGCCGGGTCGGCACCGGCGGCGGACTCCAGCACCTCGCGGGCTTCCTGGCGGTCCTTCTCTTCCTTCGAGTTCAGCAGGATCAGCGCGCGGCGGTAGGTCGCGTCCTTGTTCCCGGCGGCAGCGGATTTCTTGTAGCTCTCCAGCGCGGCGTCGCGCGAGGCGGGCATGCCCTGGCCGGTCTCGGCGGCGAAGCCCAGCAGGAAGAGCGCGTCCGCATCGCCCTTCTCCGCCAGAGGCTTCGCGAGATCCACCCCGGCCGTGTGGCGGCCTTCGCGGAAGGCATCGAGAGCGGCCTTCGCCGGGCCTTCGGCCACGCTCGGCACGGTCGCAGGGGCATCCACCCCGGTGCTCACCGCCGCCGGGGCGGAGGTGGAAACGACGGTCGCGAGTGCCAGGGAGAGCAAGAGGGTTTTTGCGGTCACACCCGGCATTTAAAGAGGGGAATCCCGCTAGCAAAGGGGAAAGACGGGGAAAACAGGGCATCCGCCTGCATACATCGTAAATCCAATGCCCCGCGGCGAGACCCGCCCGGTCCGGCGGCCCCTCATTTTTGGTGTTTCCGCCCGCGGGACCTTTCCCTACACAAGCGGCCCCGCGCGCGCGGGCCGGATTTCACCATGCGACTCTTGTTCATCATGCTCCGCAAGGAGCTGAAGGGATATTTCCTCAATCCCTTCGGCTGGGTGGTCTTCGTCTTCGTGACGGGGATGCAAGGCTTTGCCCTGTCCACGGCCATGAAGGGCTTCCGCGACTCGCCCAGCCAGAACAGCCTCGTTTACTCGGCCTACAATACGACGCTCTTCTGGTTCTGGTTCCTTTTCATCTTCCCGCTCATCACCATGCGCCTCTTCGCGGAGGAGGAGCGCAGCGGCACGCTGGAAGGCCTGCTCACCGCCCCGGTGCGGAGCTGGCAGGTGGTGCTGTCGAAGTATGGTGCAGCCATGGTCTTCTACACCCTGCTGTGGGTGCCGAGCTACCTGCAGTTCCGCATGTATGAATGGGTTACGGACGTGCCACCCGCGTATTCGCCGGGCTCGATGCTCGGGGCCTACTCGATCCTGCTGCTGATGGGTGCCGCCTTCACGGCCATCGGCTGCCTCGCCTCCGCGCTCACCTCCAGCCAGATCATCGCCGGCCTGCTCACCATCGGCATGCTGGTCATCCACTACTTCCTGGGCTACGTGACGGCCATCTGGGGCGAGCACTTCGCGGCCGCGCCGATGTTCCACTACATCTCCAGCCAGGAGCACCTGCACTACTTCACGAAGGGCCTGCTGGATACCCGGCCGGTCGTCTATTACCTGAGCCTCGCGGCTTTCGTCCTCTTCATCACTTACCAGGTGGTCGACTACCGCCGCTGGCGCCGCTGATATCCCATGAGCAACGTTTCCGACTCCTCTATGAAGGATGAAAAGCCGGCCAAGCCCGTGCGGCGCTTCGGCACCGGCGCGCTCTCGCTGCTGCAGGTCGCCTGCGTGACGGTGCTCTTCGCCGGGCTGAACTACCTGGGCGCGAAGCACTACGTGCCAAAGGACCTCAGCGCGGACTCCGCCTACATGCTCTCCCCCGCCACGCAGCGCTACCTCGAGTCGCCTGCCGTGCGGGACCGCACCGAGCCGATCCGCCTGCTGCTCGCCTTCCGCCGCAGCAGCCCGATCTACGACCGCGTGCGCGCGCTGGGTGAGGAGTATTTCCGCCTCTCCGGAGGAAAGGTGAAGCTGGAGCTGCTCGACCCCGTCCGCTCGCCGGACCGGACCCAGCAGGTGGCAAAGGAATATGGCGACGTCTTCCAGATCTCCTTCAACAAGTCGATGTTCACCACCGACCTGGTGATCGTGGACGCCCGCACCAAGGACCAGAAGCAGGTCAGCCTGACCGCGGAGGCGGCGGGGAATGCCAGCTCGCACGTCCACTTCATCGAGGCCGAGCGGATGATCCGCTACGAGACCGAATTCAAGGGCGAGAACAGCCAGCGCAAGATCACCGGCTTCCTCGGCGAGGACGCCATCACCACCGGCATCGTCTCCGCGCTGGAAGGAAAGCCGCGCAAGATCTACCTGCTGGCCGACAAGAGCGGCTTCCGCAACGAGGGCGCGGACTCCCCACTCACGAACTTCGAGGCCACGCTGCTGAGCCAGAATGCGCTCACGCTGCGCGCGCAGATCTCCGGCATCGACCGCATCCCGGACGACGTGTCCGCCGTGGCGATCATCAATCCCGCCTACGACTTCAGCCCGCAGGAGCTGGCCGTGCTGACGGAATACTGGGAGCGCCCGAAGTCCTCCGTGCTCGTCACCCTCGGCTCCGCGGACACGCCGCCGCGCCTCCGGGCCTTTCTCCGGAATCTGGGCATCACCCCGAGAAAGGACCGCGTGATCTCCAAGAAGGGCGACCAGGTCGTCACGAATGTCCGCGCCGGCTTCACCGCGGGCATGGACTTCACCCGCGACTTCGCGAACAAGACCACGATCTTCGAAGGTGCCACCTCCAGCCTCGAGGTGCGGGAGAAGGACAATGACGAGTTCACCGCGAAGGGCATCCGCCCCTACGTGCTGATCGAGACCGACCGCGACTTCTGGGGCGAGACGAAATTCTCCACCGCCAAGCCGGAATTCGACCGCAACGAGGACTACCCCGGCCCGCTGAGCCTGGCCGGTGCCGTCATCCGCGGGGCGGCCACGCGCGACGACCTCGGCGACCGCATCTCCCGCATGGTGGTGGTGTCGAATTCGGAATTCCTCTCGCCGAGGTATTTCTCCGATATCAACAAGGACTTCCTCGCCAGCAGCGTGAACTGGCTCATCGGCCGCGAGGACCTCGCAGGCACCGGCCCGCGCACGCTGGGCAGCTACAAGCTGCCGCTGCTGGACAGCCAGGTCTCCTTCATCAACCGGGTGAATCTCTTCTTCCTCCCCGCCTTCGGTGCCCTCATCGCGGGTCTCGTCTGGTCGTCGCGCCGCGCCTGATCCGGCCCACCCATCCATCGCCATGCGCTCGATTTCCTTCACGCTGCTGCTGCTGGTGGTGACCACCGGGGTCACCATGACCGCCGCGATGCGCTTTTCCGAAGGCAGCCTCGACCGCCTGCTGGGGCCGAAGTCCGCGGTCCAGGGCGACCGCCTCTACGACTTCGACCCGCAGAAGATCCACCGCATCCTGCTCTCGGGGAACGGGGTGAAGGCGGAGTGCGTCTTCGAAAAAGGCATCTGGCGGGTGGCCAAGCCATGGGACGACCGCATGGACCCGAGCGCCGCGGACGGCATCCTGAATTTCACGCTCGGCACCCGCGTCGAGGAGATCATCCCGGAGGGGAAGATCGATTCCTCGAAGGCCGGCCTGGTCGAGGGCACCATCGGCGTGCGCATCGAGGACAAGGACGGCAATTCGCTGGCGACCTACCTACTCGGTCGCAAGACGGAGTGGCTGCACCGCGACCCGAAGACGAAGGAGGAGATCCCCACCGTCTTCCTCCAGCCACAGGATGACGCCCATGGCGGCGACATCTACGCCACCACGGGCGACATCCACTTCCTCTTCCGCGACGGTCTGCGCCACCTGCGTGACCATCACCCGCTCTTCTTCAATCCCGCCGCGCTCCAGTCCGTCCGCATCCAGAGCTCGGAGTCGGAGGTGCTGCTCTCCCGCACCGGTGGCAATGCCCCGTGGCTGATCACCAAGCCTCTCGAGCTGCGCACCGACACCGCTGCGGTGACCAAGCTGCTGACCGACCTCTACCTGCTGCGCGCCGTGAAGATCGCGGACCGCTCCGAGGTCACGCTGCCCGCGGACGACGTGAACGGCCGCCAGAAGATCGCGATCAAGCACTTCGGCCAGAACGACGAGACCGTGATGGAAATTCTGCCGCCCGCCACGCCGGAAGCGGACACCGTCTTCGCCACCGTGAGCGACCGCCCGGGCTCCGTCTTCGAGCTGCGACTCAAGCCGCTGGCCCCCACCCTCACCTCCAGCGGCACCCCGGCGACGAATATTCCCGCCGAGGATCTCGTCTCCATCGCCGGCCTGCCGGACACGGTGAACGAGCTGCGCGACCCACGCCTGACGGACCTGAAGGTGGAGGATCTGGAAGGCATCCTCATTTCCCCGGCGAACTCCGACGAGATCGTGCTGGCCCGGCCGAAAGGCGGACGCTGGCAGGTGCAGAATCCCGCCGGGCGAATGGAGCCGCTCAATGAGATGTCGCTCTACCGGCTGCTGAAGGCCCTGACGGAGACGAAGGTCATCGGCTTCCCCAGCGACGCCGCGGTCGATCTGGCACCCTACGGACTGGATCGCCCGGCGCTGAAGCTCCGCATCGTGACCACCACGGACGCCACCGTGGACCTGCACTTCGGCCAGAGCCGCGACGGCACCTGGCATGCGATGCACAATGGCGTGCCGCGGGTGATGAAGCTCGATGACGCCTTCATCCACGACATCGCCACGCGCGTCTGGCAGTGGCGCCTGACCGACGTCTGGAACGTGGCCTCCATCGACCTCGCCTTCATCGAGCGCGAGGTGGAGGGCTACCCGAAGCTGATGCTGGAGTACAACTGGGGCGACGAATCCTGGAAGGCGCAGGAAAACGGCACCGACCGCAGCGCCGAGCTCATCACCGAGCGCGCGAACCGCCTGCTCGACCCGCTGCTGAAGCTCCGCTGCGACACCTGGCTCTCGCCCGACGATGCAAATGCCCGCAACGCGCTGGCGAAGCCTGCCATCCGCTTCACCCTCGGCGTCCACCAGCGCGACGCCCTGGGCGAGAAGATCGGCATCCAGCGCCGCGAACTGCTCCTCGCACCCGCCAGCGACAGCCCGACCAACCGGCTTTTCTACGGACGCGTCGGGAATGAAGCGCTCCCCTTCATGATGAGCGCCGACTCCGTCAGCCGCCTCGTCGTCGATCTCTTCGGCGACGACTGATGGGATTGGATGGGCATTGTAGATTCAGGATTCCGGACCGTTAGAAGGCCGGAAATGCGGCTTTTCCCCTAATTTCCAATTTCCCATTCCCAAGGCCCCGATTCTCGTGTTTTCTGCGGGCCGCAACTGTTTCTCATGGAACTCGACCTCATCGACGTCCACTTCGACCTGAAGTCCATCAAGCCCCGCGAACTCGAGGAGGCCCTTGAGGACCCGTTCGGTCTGCGCCTGCTGCCCGACCAGGAGACGGGCGAAAGCCGCTTCTACGCCCTCGGGCGCACGGTGGCCGACCGGTATCTTTTCGTGTGCTTCTGGACCGACGGCAAGCGCGCCCGCGTGATCGCCGCGCGCCCGATGAGCGAGGGAGAGCAACGATTCTACGAACGCAAGTACGCCGAGTTCAAATAATGAGCCAGCCCATGCAGTCCATTTCCAAGTGGTCGGACATCCCGACCTTTGACGACGAGGAGGCCGAAGCCCGCTTTTGGGAGACCCATGAGCTGGAAGCCCGGCTCATGTCCGGCTCCATCCACGAGCCCGACTCGCGCGAATCGACGACGATCACGCTGCGCTTCGACCCGCGGATGCTCTCCCGCATCAAGCGCATCGCCCGTTCCCGCTTCCTCAACTACCAGTCGATGATGAAGCAGTGGCTGGCAGAGCGACTCGAGGACGAGCTGCGCAAGCAGTAAGCCCGGTAGCGACATGCGCCGACTGACCCGCTCGCCCTGGCTGTGGCTTGCCGCATTCGCGGTCTGGTTCGGCACGCTCTGGTGGCTGTCCTCGCGCGTGAATCACCTTCCGCAGGCGCTGGATTTCCGCGCCAGCGACAAGGTGCTGCACTTCGGCTATTTCTTCGGCGGGGCGGGACTCTTCTCCGCCTTCCTCTACCGGCTGAAGCCGAAGGCTCCGGACTGGGGCACGATTTTCGCGATCACCTTCGCCGTGTGCTTCCTGACCGGTGCGACGGACGAGTGGCACCAGACGCAGGTCCCCGGCCGCAGCGGGAATGACGCCGCCGACCTGACCGCCGACATCCTCGGCGCGATGTGTGGCGCGCTGGTCTTCCGCAAGCTCCACCGGGTGCTGAAGTAACCGGGCTCCGGGAAAAAATTCGCCCCCGCCTCTGGAGTGAGGAAGGGGCTGTCGATCCCGGCAAATGTCGCCGGTCGATCGGTGTGAAAATTAGCGGGTGGCGTCGTCCGCCGCGTCCTTGAGATCCTTCGCGCCATCCTTGACCTCGTCGCCCACGTCCTTGACGGCGTCCTTGACGTCTTCGGCGGCGTCCTTGATTTCCTCGTTCGGACGGCGGTCCAGCGCGTCGTTGATTTTCTCCTGCACCTCTGGCGTTTCCTTATTTTCGCAGGCGGCAAAAGTAAGGAGGGAGGCGGCTGCAAGCAGGTAGGTAAGTTTCATATTCTGGGTAGGTTTCGCGCCGGGTTGCCCCGGGCGTCTAACACGTTGCACCGCTCCCCGGCGGGTCAAACGACTTTTATTCCCGGAAACTCTGCAAATTTTTCGGTCTCACCGCTGCCGCTCCCTCATCGCCCGCAACTCCCTCTCCGCAGCCTCCAACCGGTCGAGGAGACCCATCACGAGACCGACGGAACCCGGCGGCATGCTCCACTCGTGGTGCAGCGCCTCGATGCGGCGCAGCCGATGGAGGCAGACGGCGTCAAAGGCAGGCGGGCTCCCCTCTCCCGAGCTCGTCACGGTGATGACCTCCGTCCGGCTGTACTCCAGGATGGTCTCCGCGGGCAGGCCGCAGAGCCGGGCGGCGGTGTCGAGGTCCACCAGATCGTCACCTGTAGGCGATGGAGTGCTCATGACTGGCGTGGGTTGAATTTCGAGATGTCGGCGAGCGCCTGCCAGTGGCGCTTTTCCTCGTCGGTCACATCGGGCGGCATTGCGATCCGGGCGACGGCGAAGAGGTGGCCGGAGTCGCCCGACTTGCCCTTTGGCAGGCCCTTTCCGGAGAGCCGGAATTCGGTGCCCGCCTCCGTGCCCGCGGGCACCCGGATGCGGGTCTCGCCATGCGGCGTGCGCACCGCGATGGTGGCCCCCAGCACGGCTTCCCATGGCGCGAGCCGCAGGTCGAGGTAGAGATCGTGCTCCACCACGCGATAGTCGGGATGGCGCTCCAGGCGGACGTGCAGGAAGAGATCGCCCGCCTCTCCACCGGCTGTGCCCGGCTGGCCGAGTCCCGCGGCGCGGATCATCTGGCCCTCGGTCACCCCTTTCGGGATGCGGATCGTCACGGTGCGCCGCTCACCCCCACCCTGGGGCTGGATGGCAAGCGTCCGCTCGGCCCCGGACATCACCTCGTCCAGCGTGACAAGGATCTCCGACTCGATGTCGCGGCCACGCCTCGGCCGTGATCCACCGGAGGAAGCAGCCCCACCCCGCGCGAAGCCACCGCGCCCGGCACGGCCACCGAAGACATTCTCGAAGAAGTCGCTGAAGCCGGTGCCCTCGAAGTGATAGGCGTCTTCCATATCGCCGCTGGCCCCGGTCTGCCATCCCTGAGGGAAGCCGCCGCCACCACTGCCGGGCGGCGGGGTGAAGCCGTCGCCGTGCTTCCAGTTCTGGCCAAAGGCGTCGTACTTCTTCCGCTTCTCCTCGTCGCCGAGCACCTCGTAGGCCTCGTTGATCTCCTTGAAGCGCTCCTCCGCCTTGGCCTTGTCGGCCTCGCCCGCCACGTCGGGGTGGTGCGTGCGCGCCAGCTTGCGGAAGGCCTTGCGGATCTCGTCCTTGCCCGCGCCGCGGGGGACGCCCAGTACCTCGTAGTAGTCTCGGAATTTCACGGCCGGAAATGGAGCGGTCGAAAGCAGCGCCCGCCGCCTTTCGCCCCATGTCATCTAACACAATCCACGCCGCTCCACAACCTCCCGCAGCCGACAAAAAAAGCCCGCCCGGAAGAAATCCGGACGGGCCGATGATGCGCTGGAAATTTCGCCGCGATCAGAATTCCTTCCCGGCGGTGACGCCGCCGTAGTGGGACTCGGTCTCGCTGCCGAAGCGGCCTTCATACTCGACGCCGAGGCGCCAGCCACTGTCCCACCAGTAGCCGATGCCGGCACCGACCACGCCGATGTCTTCGTCCGAAGAAGCGTACGGGATGCCGAAGGAAGTGGTGTTGCCGTCTTCAAATTCATGCTCCCAGGCAGCGCGCAATTGCGGGACCCAGTAGCCGCTGCCACCGCGCATCTTCCAGGAAACCTGGTAGCCGAGGATAGAGACCAGCGAGTCCACGTCCTGCTCATTGAAGGACGTCCCGCCCGGGCCGGTCTCGGTGTAGGCATCCACGGTGCCCGCGACGTAGCGGAAGCCCGCGTAAGGCCCGTGAAGCACATCTCGCTCACCGAAATTCAGGCCGACATTGAACTCCAGCGTGTGCGTGTCCGCATCCGGCTCGCCGGTCGCGATGCCCGCGCCGGTGTAGCGGCGGGTCTCGTAGGAATGCATGCCGTAGGAATACATCAGGCCCGCCCACAGGTCGGCGGAGCCGATGGTATCGGCACGGTAGTAGGAGAGGTAAGGCGAGATCGCGATCGAATCGATGTCCGCGCTGCCGACCGAGCCCATGTCGAGATCGCCCTGCGCCGCAGTGAAGCCCACGCCGACGGTCCAGTTCCGATTGATGCGGAACTCGGTGCCGACGGTGCCGCCGAAGACATCCAGCGAGCTTTCCTCCGTGCCGGTGGCAAAGCCGGGGACGCCGCCAAGACCGACCTCGTAGAGCTCGTACTTCTTGTCCTTGTCCTTATCCTTCTCGTCCTTCTTCTTTTTCCGGTTCACGTAGCGGTCACCGTCGCTGTCCTGCGTGTGGTAGAAGAGCGAGCCGAAGACTTCCCAGCGGTTTGGAACGGGCACGGAGATGGCGGAAACCTTTGCACCACCCTTCGCGGACATGCCGCCCTTCGCACTCGGGGAGACGGCCACGGTTTCCTCCACGAGCCTGCTGCCCGGGCGGATGCCGGCGCGGTTCCGGTAGAGATGGCTGCCCACGTCGCGGGAGGTCGCCCATGCCATGCCGAGCGTGCTCTTGCCGATCGCGGTCGAGGTCGCGTGGCGGTTGTCCGGATAGCACGGATCCGGTTCCGTACCTGCGCTGACATGAGAGGTCACGGCGGCCGATGCTGCCAACACGACACCAAGGAGCCTTGCGGCTTGAGTCTTCATGGGGGGATCGAGGGGATGGGGGTGAACCACTCCGCGGGTCACGGAGTGTAAGGGGCTGAAGTCTTAGCTATCTTTTCTATTGAGGATCAAGGAAAGAATGATTGCCTAACACTGGCATAAATCTAACTTGGATTAACTTTCATCCCGGCGGTGCAAGCGAAGCATTCATCTCGCTTCCTTGACCCCGCCCGCCGGAATCCTAGCTTGCCCCCCGTGAGTTCGACCCCGGAGACTCCCCTGCAATTCGACTGCCCGGCATGCGGCGCGGTGCTGACCGTGCCCGCATCGATCGCCGGGATGCAGGGACCTTGCCCGAAGTGCTGGCAGGAAATCATCAGCCCGGACCCCGCCCGCGGGCAGGTGGCACGCCTGCCCGCTCTCCCGGTGGTCGAGACGCCTGTCCCCGCGACGGAGGAACTGGCACCGGTGGCTGCACCCGCACCGCAGGCGGAGCTTCCCGTGGCTCCGGTGCCAGTGCCGGTGGCCGCGCCAGATCCCCTCCCCGCACCCGCTTTCCCGCCTCTCGCTGCCGACACCCGCCCGAGCCCATGGGGTGAGCCAGCGCCTGCACCTGCGACCCCTCCCCTGCCACCTGCGAAGGAAGAGGCCGCTGACAGCGACGACTTCGAAAGCGAACTCCCGCCCCTGCCGCCGCGCCGCAAATCCCGCGCGGGCCTCTTCGCCGCGATCGGGCTGTTCGCCCTGGCACTCGCGGGCGTGGGGTTCTACTTCGCGAAGGACCTGCAACCGCATCTGCTGCAGACCCCGTCTCCGGACGCGGTGAATCGTCCACCAAATCCGGCACCGAAGCCGGAGCCGACCGCCGAGGTCGCCCCTGCCCCGGTCGAAACGGACAGCGGCCAACTGCCTCCGCCCGCACCGGAAGCGTCCGAGGCGCACGATGCCCAGGAGGCGCTGATCGCCTTCCTCGGCGCACCCGATTGGCAGGCCCGCAGCGCGTATGTCCTCTATCCCGAGGAGACACGACCGGAGATGGAAAAGCACGCCAAGGAGAATGGCGACGGCCCAATCCCGGCGAGTGCCGTCAGCCTGGACCAGGCCGCGTCCGCGCCACCCACATTCTTTTCCTTCAAGGTCAGCACGAAGGCGATGCCCGATGGCTTCCCGGTGCTCGTGGTTTTCACCGACGAAGGGCCAAAGGTGTATTGGGAATCCTTCACCGGCTTCAATGACGACCACTTCAGGAAACTGCTGGTGGGGCCGCCGGAAAAGGCCGCCATCCTCAACCTGCTGGTGAAGCCCGAGCACGGCGAAGAGCCGAGCCCGCACTGGGTGCGCTACCGCCTCAGCGTGCCGATGCCGGGGAGGCAGACGACCGCCTGGGTCCGCAAGGACTCCGTCGCGCTCGCAGGACTGAGAGCCGTCTTCGAGGGATCGAATGGCTTCGACAAGGACACCATCGGCCATCAGGTCGCGGGCGATGGCGTGCCGCTGCGTCTGGGACTGATCAAGCGCCGCACGAATGACGGCCGGGAATTCATCGAGGTGACCGACCTGGTCGCCATCGGCTGGGCTCCGCCGAAGCAGTGAGTCCGCTTCACTCCAGCGACTTGATGAAGAGCACAATGCTCTGCATCTCCGCGTCGCTCAGCACCCCGGCGTAGCTGCCCATGCCGAGCGCGTAGCCCTCCACGATTGCCTTGCCCGGGTCCACCATCGACTCGATGAGATAGGCATCGTCCGCCTTGCGCGGAGGCCCTTGGGTCAGGCGGCGCTCCGAGCCGTAGAGGCCCTTCCACGAGGGACCGCTGTGGCCTTCCTTCGTGCCATCGAGCGAGTGGCAGGCGATGCACCCGTAGCGGGTGGAGAGATCCTTGCCCAACTCCACGGTCGGCGTGGCATTCGCGGCCGCGCCGCCATGCACGCTCGCCGCGGCCGCATCCAGCCTCGGCGTGTCAAATCCCAGCGCGTCCCACACCGCAGGCGAAGGCGCGGCCACGGTGAAGAAAACCGAGCGAGCGTCATCCTTCCCGCCCTTCAGGTGAAAGCGGTGGCTGACTTCGAGCTGCATCGTCGGCTTCAGCTCCGGGATGTGGATGAAGGCGCTTTTGCCATCCTTCGAGAGGAAGGTGCCGCCGGTCGGGACAGGATCGACGCCCTGCGTGCCGTCGCGCTTGAAGCGTGGCGAGCCGTAGCCGCCGCTGCGCCTGTATTGCCACTCCTTTGCCTGCACGGCGTCCGGCGTCACGGAGGCGGGATCGAGCGGGGCATCGAAGGAAATCACCACGCCTTCCTTCACCACTCGCGCATCCACCGGGGCCGCCAGCGGTTCGCCCGTGGGGCGCAGCCGTGCCAGTGCCTCCAGCTCCGGCGCGCGCGAGTCATAGATGCGGAAACCGGCGAGCCAGATGGAGCCATCCACCGGATGAGTGCGGGCGTGGAGCACGGGGATGCCGGTCTCGATCCCCAGCGGGATGACGGCCCCCTCGCGTGCCGGCCAGCCCTCGCCATGGCGCACGAGGAAGAGCCTGCCCGTTCCGTACGAGAGTTGTAGTAGTCCGCCCTCCCAGCCCTTGAAGGCGGTGCCGCGCAGCCACATCGGCGAGGAGGATGACGTGTCCTGATCGTGCGGGATCCACACCGCGGGCGGCGTGATCTTCGAATCATCCGCGTAGCCGAAACCGAAGGACGCGCCCTCCGGCACCGGGTAGCTGGCGGAGGATGGCTGCCAATGCCCCTGCTGCTCGGACATCGCGAGGTGGCCCGTCACAGGATCCCGGCCGAAGAATGGCTCGCGCGCGTGTTTCCCGATCACGTCGATCTTCGTCCCGTCCGCCGAGATCTTGAGGATTGCCCCGGTGTGGGGTCCCGGCGCGGGTCTGTTCGTGAGCGTCTTGTCATCGGTGACGATGCCGCCGGTGGAGCACCACGTGTTCCCCTCCGCGTCCACCTCCATGTCGAGCGGGTAGCCGCGCAGGCCCGCGGTCTGGACGAGCAAGCTACTATGATTCTCGTAGAAGTCCGTCTCGCCGTCGCCGTTCAGGTCGCGCAGGCGGACGAGGCCGTTGCGGGTGTGGACCTGCACGACGCCCTTCACCTGCTCGATCGAAAGCGGTTCGCATAACCCGGCGGCAATGCGTGTCCAGCGGACCCGCGCCCCGCCGAGATCCAACCGCCAGACATCCCCCTCGAAGGTGACCACCGCGGCCTTCTCCGGGGACAGGAAAACGATGTCCGCCGGGCGCACGCGGCGCTTCCACGGATTCCCCTCCGGCAGTGCGATCCGGTCCAGCGCCCAGCCTGGTCCGCTGCGGGTGGCCTCCGTGATGCGCGTGTCGATGCCCTGCTTCCAGCGCGGCGCGTAGGCTGCCGGTGGAGCGGGCGTCGGACTCGTGGAGCTGGTACGATCTTTCCCGTAGTTCAGCGTCACGCGCCTGTCCCCTTTCGATGCCGCGAGCCGGGCGAAAAGGTGGCCTTCGCGCGCCTCCAGCTTCAGGCCGGGGTGATTGCCGGAGACCTGGAGCGCGGGCGAGGTGGCGGTCGCACCCTTCACCTCGAAATCACCCGCCGCCACCAGAAAGAGCATTTCCCCACCCGCCGCGACCGAGAGATGGCGGCTGAGATTGCTACTATTCCCATCGTACCACTCGCGCACCACCAACCCGCCGCACTGGTAGGAAAGCACCCCGGCATCTCCCGCGAGGTGGTAGCCGAGGAAGCGGCGGCCCGTGCCTTCCAGCCCGCCCCGGCCGGGATCGTTGCCGTAAGTGGGACGCGGATCCTTCAGGAGATCATCGGCATTCCCCGCGACACCCGGCAGCTCCGGCGTCATCGCCAGCCCGGGTGCGGCAGGCACCGGCGGCTTCACCCCGCCCTTCTGCGTCGCCTTTTCCCACGAGGCCTGGGACATCATCGCGAGCGAGACCGGCGGCTTTCCCTCCGGCGCGTGGAACCACAGCGCGGGCCGCAGCAGGTCCTGGTCAAAGACCACCCAGCCATCCCCGCCGGTGCGGACCAGCAGGCCGCGCGCGATCACCCCGGCCGATCCGGCATTCACCGGCGTGGCGTGGACCGGCACCGCGGGATCGAAGAATGGCGACGCCGCAGCCGACGGGCCCGCCAGCGAAAGCGACAGCACGGCGAGCAGCGGGAAGGAGGGTTTCATCCGGGAAAGCATGGGAAGCGGGAGTTGATACGACAAGACATCGGCTAATTTTTGCATGCAAAATTTCGTCATGCCTCACGAAACCGTCACCGGACCCGTTTCACCTAGCCGCACCCGCCTCCACGCGCTAGTCGGAGCGTCATGCGTCTCAGCCTCCTCGCCTGCCTGCTCCCCACCCTCGCCATGGCCTCGCCACGGCTGAATGAGATCCAGGCGCTGGGCAGCCACAATTCCTACCACCTCGCTCCTCCCCCGGCACTGCTCGGCACGCTGAAGACCTTCAACAAGAACGCCGAGGCGTGGAACTACTCTCACCCGCCCTTGGCAAAGCAGCTCGACCTCGGCATCCGCCAATTCGAGCTCGATATCTTCCTCGATGAAAAGGGCGGCCTCTTCGCCGATCCCCTGGGCCTGAAGCTCGCCAAGCTGCGCAATACGAAGCTGCCGCCGCACGACCCGGACGGCCTGTGGAAGAAGCCCGGCACGAAGGTGCTGCACGTGCCCGACGTGGACTGCTGGAGCAATACCCCGCTGCTGACCGGCGGGCTGGCGGAGATGCTCGCGTGGTCGGACAAGCACCCGCGCCACCTGCCCGTGATGATCCTGCTGGAGTGCAAGGACCAGCCGCAACCGCCGCTGCCGACGAAGCCGGAGACCTTCACCCGCGAGCGCCTGCTCGGCCTCGAAAAGGAGATCCTCTCGGTGATCCCCGCCAGCCGCATCCTGCGCCCGGACGACGTGCGCGGCACCAGCGCCACGCTACGCGAGGCGGTGATGAAAAGCGGCTGGCCCGAGGTGGACAGCCTGCGCGGGAAATTCATCTTCTGCCTCGATAACACCGACGTGATCCGCAAGCGCTACCTGGAGGAAAATCCATCGCTCGAAGGCCGCCTGATCTTCGCCAGCGCTCCGGAGGAGGACCATCCCGCCGCTGGGTGGTTCAAGTGCAACGACCCCGTGCGCGAGTTCGACAAGATCCAGCGCCTCGTCAAGGCGGGCTTCCTCGTCCGCACGCGCGCGAACGTGAACAAGCCCTCCGACAAGATGCGCGACAAGGCCTTCGCGAGCGGGGCCCAGTGGGTGAGCACCGACTACTTCACCGGGGCGGACAAGATCTCCTTCGAGCGCAACCGTCTGGTCCGCGGAAATCCCGTGCTGGAGAAGGACGGGGAGAAGCTCGAGCCGTGACCCGCGCGCCCTACTTCAGCGCCTTCCGCCACTCGTCTTCCTTGAAGCCGGTGAGCACCACGCCCTCGCCGATGACGAAGGGCCGCTTCACGAGATTGCCATTCTTCGAGAGCAGCGCGACGGCTTCATCCGCGGTCATGGTGGGCAGCTTGTCCTTCATGCCCAGCTCGCGGTAGTCGCCACCGGCAGTATTGAAGAGCGGGCGGAGTTCGCCGCCGAGGGCCTTGATGGCAGCGTGCAGCTCGGCAGGAGCCGGCGGCGTCTCGCGGATCGCCTTCACCTCGTGCGAGATGCCCTCCGCCTTCAGCCACTTCAGCGCCTTCCGGCAGGTGTCACAGTTCTGGTAGGCATACACGGTCAACATGCCGCGATCTTGCCTCGCGGCCCGGTCCGCGCAAGGCTGCACGCCCGCCGATGAAAGACCGACTCCTCGACGCCATCCGCAACGAACTCCGCTCACGCTTCGAACGCCTGACGCAGGCCGCACGCGACAGCCATGCCGCCGCGACCGACCCCGGCAGCAAGGCGGAGAGCAAGTACGATACCCGTAGTCTGGAGGCCTCCTACCTGGCCGCCGGACAGGCGAAGCAGGTGGAGGACATGGCGCGCGACGTGACCGCCTTCGAGACGCTGCAGCTCGCGGAATTCGGCACCGAGGACCCCATCGATGCGGGCGCGCTGGTCGAGGTGGATCTCGATGACGAGAGCCAGTGGTTCCTGCTCGTCCCCGCCGCGGGCGGCGTGACGCTGGAGTGGGAGGGGCGCGAAATCACCCTGCTCACCCCGGCGAGCGCGCTTTACCAAAAGCTGCTCGGCCTGCGCATGGGCGACTCGCTGGAGGAGCCCGCGCTCTTCGTCAGCGAGGTGATGTAGCGCCTGCTACCTGGCATCCCACGCCTTCCAGAATTCCTTTGTCTCGCCCGCATCCGGGATGACCTCGACGAGCAATGAAACGTCGCCCGGCTCCAGCGCGTCGAAGCCGTCTTCATTCGTGATCTTCAGGTAGCGCATGCCCCACATCGCGGCCCAGCCATCGAGGCGCACGTCGTGGGGATTCAGCATGAGGTCCTTCGCCCGGTCGCTCATCGCATCGAGACGCGGCAGGCGGGAGAAGATCTGGCCGCCGCCGTTGTTCACCACCACGAAGACACGGCCCTTTGTCTCGATCTGGCCAAGCCATGCCGGCGCGGCGAGGTCGTAGAGCGCGGTCAGGTCCCCCACGAGGCACCACGAGTCCTCGACGTCCGCCGTCCAGCCCAGCCAGGTGGAAAGCTGGCCATCGATACCGTTCGCACCCCGGTTCGCCCGCACGTCCGTGACGGGCTTGTCGCGCTGGGCAAAGAGATTCCACTCGCGGATGGGCATGCTGTTCCCGAGATACAGCGACGAGCCCGTGGAGGCGTAGGAAGACAGCACGCGCAGCAGGCCCGGCTCGCTGTCCGGATAGGCTTCCAGCAGGTCATCGATCTCCCCGGCGCGGCGCGAAGTACGATGGAAGTAGTCGAGCGCGTCGCCCGCATTTTCCACGTCGCCGAGGCCCTGGATCACACGGCCCACGGGCGAGGTGATGGTATCGCACTTCCGCGCAAGTCCCGGGAAGCCGGTGCGCGTGATGTTCCAAATCTCCGTGTCAGGCAGGTCCTCCAGGTCCCGCCAGAAGCGCCCGCTCGGCACGCCGCCGAGGCGCAGGATCTTCCCCGGTGGGCGATCCTTCAGCATGCGGTCCGGATCCGGCAGGGCGAGCTGGCCGAGCGCCTCGCGCAAGCCGCTGGTGGCCTCCACCGCGACGGGCGCGCCGAGGTCCAGGCAGAAGTGGAAAACGGTCTCGTGATCCTCCGGCTCCAGATCGCCGATCATCACCACGAGCCCGCGGTAGAGATCCTCGCGCAGCCAGCGGGCGAGAACGGCGACAGAGTAATTCGGCAGCGGCGGGCGGAAATTCTCGACCGGCTGCGGCGGCGTCCATTCGCCGGGCTGGAAGTCCTCCTCCAGCTCCACATTCCAGTGCCACGGACCGCGGTGGTTCCACTCGGTCACATCGCCACTCCCCGCATGCTCGCCAAAGATACCCGGCTGGGAAATCGCCTGCGGTGCCCCGGTGCCGCGGAAGCGCTCCGGACGGTCCGCCGTGAGCGCGAGCAGCGGCCGGCCCTGGTAATACGCCTCGATCACCGCGGGCAGCAGCTCAGCGACCGCCGTGCCGCTGGTGGTGACCACCGCGCAGGCCTCGCCCGTGGCCATGGTGCGCCCGAGCGCGAAAAACCCCGCGCTCCTTTCCTCGAAATGCCGCCACACGCGCGCCAGCCCCGCCGCCTCGGCCCGCGCCAACACCTCCACCAACGCCGCATTCCGCGCTCCGGCGCAGACGACGAATTCACGGACGCCGCGGGCGAGGCAGCTTTCAAGGATCGAGCAGGCGGTTTGCCAAGTGGTCACGCGCGGAGCGTGGGAGAAGATGGGCGCAGCGCCAAGACCCCATTGCACGCGCCCGTTTTCCCCTCTGGACGGTGGAGCATTCCGGCCAGATTGTAATTCGGCGCGGGCAGGTCCCGTGTTAGAAAGCTGCCGAAACCCCTGACCAACCCTCATGCCCATAGATCCGGAAATCGTCTGGCTGATCGCCGGTGTCCTATTGATCCTCGCGGAATTTTTCGCGCCTGGAGTAGTGATGGTGTTCTTCGGCGCAGGCGCGATTGCCACCTCGGTGACCACCTGGCTGGGTCTGACGCCGGGGCTGGGCTCGCAGGCGGCGACCTTCGCGATCACCTCCCTGTTGCTGCTTTTCACCCTGCGCCGCTTCGTGAAGAAGTGGTTCGTGGGTCACTCGGCGAATGGCGGCGGCATGGCCGATGACGACTTCACCGGTCGAGAGGCACGTGTGATCGCCCATCTCCCGGGCCGCGGCGAAGACGGTCTCATCGAGATCAAGGGCTCGAATTGGAAAGCCCGCTCCGAAGCTCCCGTCGCCACCGGAGAGACCGTCATCATCGAGCGCCGCGAAGGCCTCACCTTCCACGTCCGCCCCCGCTTCTGACACCACGACTTTTCCCCATCCGCTCATGAATACCCAACTGGCCCTCAACCTCCTCGCCGTGAACAGCGGCAACTTCGGACTGATCTTCACCCTCGGCCTGGTCGCACTGATCGTGGTCGCGCTGCTGAAAACCGCCCGCATCGTTCCCCAGCGCCAGGCCTACGTGGTCGAGAGGCTCGGCAAGTATCACAAGACGCTCGAGGCGGGCTTTCACATCACCGTGCCGATCATCGACCGCGTGGCCTACAAGCACTCGCTGAAGGAAGTGGCGATGGATGTGCCGCCGCAGTTTTGTATCACGAAGGACAACATCGCCATCGAGATCGACGGCCTGCTCTACATGCAGGTGCTGGATGCGAAGCTCGCATCCTACGGCATCGAGAACTACTACTACGCCGCGAGCCAGCTCGCCCAGACGACGCTGCGATCGGAGATCGGCAAGCTGGAACTCGACAAGACCTTCGAGGAGCGCGACACGATCAATGCTGCGGTGATCCAGGCGCTCGACAAGGCGTCCGAGCCGTGGGGCCTGAAAATCACGCGCTACGAGATCGCGAACATCAAGCCGCCGCAGTCCGTGCAGGACGCGCTGGAGAAGCAGATGCGTGCCGAGCGCGAACGCCGTGCGCAGATCGCCCTTTCCGAAGGTCAGCGCGAGGCGCAGATCAACGTGGCCGAAGGCCAGAAGCAGGAAGTCATCAAGCAATCCGAGGCGAAGAAGCTCAGCCAGATCAACGAGGCCGAGGGCAAGGCCCGCGAGATCGAGCTGCTGGCAAATGCCACCGCCGAGGGAATCGTCCGCATCGCCCACGCCATCCAGGAGCCCGGCGGCAAGGACGCCGTGAACCTCCGCATCGCGGAGCAGTACGTGACGCAATTCGGCAACCTCGCGAAGGAGACCAACACGATGATCCTGCCGCAGAATCTCAGCGACATCGGCGGCACCGTCGCCGCCCTCGCCAAGGTGCTCGACACCAGCCGCGGAAACGTGATCGCCACCAATCCGCTCGCCGGAAACCCGAATCCCCCGCCCCTGCGGTAAGACTCCCTGGGAGCGCGGAATTCATTCCGCCCGAATGACCAAACAAAAGCCGGGAAGCGGATCGAACCTGCTTCCCGGCTTTTTTCATGCCTCCGGCGTATATCCCATCACGATGTCGAAGCGCGCCGCCAGCTCGCCGGTTTTCACGCCGGGCAGCGGGAGGAAGTCCACGATCACCGAGGCGCGCTGCTTCTCATCCTTGATGCCGCGGATCACGCCGTCCGTGTCGTTCTGCTTCTCGCCCTTGATGTAGCACTGGGTCGTCCACTTCTTGTGGCCCTTCATCTTCACCGCCACGTGGATGTGCGGCGTGCGGCCGGGATAGCGGACCGGCTTGATGGTGCGGAAGTAATACTCGCCGGTCGAGCCGGTGAGGAAGCGGCCGAAGCCTTGGAAATTCTTGTCGCGCTTTTCCACGCCATCACTGCCCTCGTGGATATAGACGCCGTGGTGGTCCACCTGCCAGATCTCCACCACCGCATTGCGGATCGGCGCGCCCTTCACGTCGGTAACCTTGCCGCTGAAGTGGGTGATCTCCCCGAGCGCGGGCGTGAGGCCATCATTCAGGACGATCAGGTCATTGTCCGTGTCCAGCGGCAGATTCACGGGGTAGAAAGGCCCTTCGGTTTGCCTCGGCGTGAGCGTCAGCGCTTCGGCGAAGGCCCCGGGCACCCACAGGCCCGCGGCCCCGAGGGTGAAGTTTTTCAGCAGGCGGCGGCGGTTGAGGAGGTGCATGGCGGTGGGTGGATCTTGTGAGAACCGAAGCAGATCGTCGATTCCATTCTTCCACAAACCATTCATCTTTAGCGATCCACACAAGAAGCATCCATGGATCCAACTTGAGAAAAGTGAAAATGATCAGGTCTCCGCAGCCCCCCTCTCGCAGAGCAAGCGGGAACATGACCGCCGCAACTACCGGCGGCGGCGCAGGGCGAGAAGTCCAGCCAAGCCGGCCAATGTGGCGCAAGCAGGCTCGGGGACTGGTTCAATGGATGTCAGCGTGACGTTACCATGCAGTCCTATGCTGGTTACGCTTCCTACGGGCCGGGTGACATCCGTGAATAGAAAACTCTGTCCAACCTGCCAGTCTTCGACTCGCCACAAGGACGTTCTCGTATCGTTGGTGTGGATCGTCACCACCTTGCCGCCAGTCAACTTGCCAGTATCGTGAAAGTCAGAGAAATCAATATTGGCGCCTTGGACTGCATCTTGATCATACGTGCTGCCCATGAAGGACTCGGCCAATCCGTCCCCCTTGAGTTCGCTGTAGAAATACTCCACCGTCTGTACGGGGGTGGTAAATTGACCGGCATCACGATCAAAGTCCACTTCAAAAAAGTAGGTTACCGTGGTGACGCCCATGATAACACCGTGCTGGCTTTCAAATATCCTCGAGTCGTCAAAGAGGCTTCCTGAGACGACTCCATCGAAACGGTAAATCACGGATGCCGCTTGCGACGCCGCGCAAGTCAAAAGGGTGACCAGGAGAGGAATCGTCTTTATCATCTTCATCTTGCCTTCTCATATGTAGGCCGCACGGCTCTTGCAATCGCCACCTTGCAGAGGAGCGGAAAGCCACGCTGCCGCACGCTACTCCACTTGCAAACAACCGAGCGGAATTCGCCGGTTTCAAGCGAAGCTGCCCGTCTATCCGCTTGCGCCGGGTGGATTCCTCCGCGCTATTCCACGCATGGCCGACATCTGGTCCGCGGAAAAGCGCTCGGAGGTGATGTCCCGCATCCGCGGCAGCAATACCAAGCCGGAGCTGCTGGTGCGCTCGATGGTGCACCGGCTCGGCTACCGCTTCACCGTCGCCGGCCCGCGCAACAAGTCCCTGCCCGGACGGCCGGACCTGGTGCTGGCAAAACACCACGTGGCGATCTTCGTCCACGGATGCTTCTGGCACGGCCACGAGCACTGCCCGGACTTCAAGATGCCGAGTACCCGCCGCGACTGGTGGGAGGCAAAGATCGCCGGAAACAAGGCCCGCGACGCCCGCGTGGAAAACGAGCTGCACCGGCTGGGCTGGCACGTCGTCACCCTGTGGGCCTGCACCGTGAAGACAAGGGCCGCACGCGAGTGGCTGGAGAAGCGCCTGCCGGTGCTGATCGAGGGGAAGCCGCGGGTGCACCCCAAGGTCCGCAAGGAGTGATCCTCAATTTACTTCACGCATTCATTTCTTCTCCTCCTTCGGTTCGATCTCCTTCAGCGCGACGAGAGAGCTGACGAACCGGAACCCGGTGCCGGCCACCCTGGGCACGTGCTCGAAGCTTCCATTGGGCATGCCCTCGAATCCTCCCGTCTCGTATCCCCAGACCTCGATCGTCTTGCCGGGCGCGGGCTTCGCCACGGGATTGATCTGGAAAGCGCGCCATTTCATCAGGATGGGCACTCCGAAGAGCTTTCCATCAGCGGCCATGATCTCTACCCATTCTTCGGATTCATCCGCCTTGGAGAGTGGCTTGTTCTTGTCCGGGACGAAGGCACGGCACCTGACCCGGAGCAATTTGCCAAAGGGCTCACCTAGCTTTCCCACGAGCGTCTTGTTTTCGTGAAGCTCGTCGATGCTCACCTTTGCCTTCGTCTCCTCCGCGGAGAGGCCTGCAACCCCTGCAGCCAGCATTGCGATGATGATGATAGTGGTTTTCATGTCTGACCTATCATCACGCCGGGTTTTCTGAAAGCAGCCACTTTTTTCCCGTCACCAGCACTGGTGCACGAGGGATTCTCGTAGCGAGGCGCGTCTAAACTTTCTCCTTTCGTAGCGGAACGACTTCGTCGTTCCGGCAGGGTGCGGACCGCCCACACAATCAACGTCGCGATCCCCAAACAAAGCCCGCCCAGCCGGAAGCGCGCAGCGCATCCGCTACGAGCGCATCCGCTACGAAGGGCAAGCACCCACCCCGCCCCTTCCCTCACCTACCCTGGCAGCGTCGTCCGCAGCACCACCGAGTCCACCTCGGCGCGGAGCTGGCCGGCGCCCTGCGGCAGCAGGAAGAAGTCGCCCTTCGTGAAGCGGTTCCCCTCGCAGACCACCGCGCCCTCCGCCACGGAGAAGATCGAAAATCGCCCGATGTCCCGGTTCCCCGCCGTCTCCTCCGCCGCCAGCACCAGCTTCTCCACGCGGAAAAACTCGCACTCCGCGATCACCGTCCCCCGCGCCACGTCCATCCCCGGCGCGAAGTCCTCGAAGTCGATGCTCGCCAGCGACTCCGCCACGTGCAGCTCGCGCGGCTGGCCATCCAGCCCCAGGCGATTCCAGTCAAACACCCGGTAGGTCGTGTCGCTGTTCTGCTGGATCTCGTGGATCAGGAAGCCCGCGCCGATCGCGTGCAGCCGCCCGGAGGCGATGAAAATGGAATCCCCCGCCTGCGGCTCGATCGAGTGGACGCAGTCCGCCACCGTGCCGTCCGCAATCGCCTTCTCGAAGTCCGCGCGCGTCGCCCCCGGCTTCATGCCCACATACAGCCTGGCCCCCGCGTCCGCACCGGCGATGTACCACATCTCCGTCTTCGGCTCGCCGCCCAGCTCCGCCGCTAGATGCACCGGCGGGTGCACCTGGATGGAGAGATCGTCCCGCGCGTCCAGCACCTTGATCAGCAGGGGGAAGCGCTCGCTCTCCGGCAGCCCGGAGCCGAAGATTTCCTCGCGCCGGCCCGTCCACAGCTCGTGCAGCGTCTGCCCCGCCAGGCTGCCGCCCCTCACCACCGACTGCTCCTTCTCCCGGTCCACGATTTCCCAGGACTCGCCGTAGGGCGCGGCATCCGGCAGCGTGCGGCCGTACTTGGTCTCCAGTTCGCGTCCGCCCCAGACGCGCTGCATGTAGAGGGGGCTGAAAACGATCGGTTCCACGCCGCGGAAGATGCCTCCCGCGGGCAAAACCGGAAGCCAGATCTGCGCAATCCCAAGTCACGGGATTGAAAACTAAGGATTTCCAGACCTTCCAGCCCACGAAATCAATCTTGCCCCACCGTCCCATGCGGGGGATGCTCGCCGGGGGAAATCCGGACATGGCAAAGAGTGACAACCGCAAGCGGGGCGAGGCCCCCGAAGTCCCCCGATGGTCCAATGAGGTCGTCGGGGCCATCCTGATTTGTGCGGGCCTCATCGCCTTCCTCTCGGTCATCTCCTACACGCCGCGGGACCTCCCCTCCACCGGCCTCATGGAGGCCTTCGCCGAGCCCACGCCGCCGGGCGAGCCCACGCACAATTTCATCGGCATCGTCGGTGCCTTCCTCGGCTTCGCCCAGGTGTCGCTCTTCGGCGCGGCGGGCTACATCGTGCCGGTCGCGCTCATCTGGTTCGGCGTGGCGAAGCTCGTCTTCGATGCCCGGCTGTGGCCGCGCACCATGCTCGGCTTCACCGTGCTCACCCTCAGCGGTGCCGCCTTCATGCACGCACTCGGCGGCCATGCGGATGACTTCACCGGCCCCGGCGGCGTCACCGGCTACCTGCTCGCGCACTTCATCTTCCTGAAGCTCATCGGAAAGGTCGGCTCGCTCATCCTCCTCGGCGGCACCTACCTCGTCGCCCTCATCCTCATCACCGGCCAGCGCCCCATCAGCTTCCTGAAGGGCTGCGCCGCCATCGTCTCCGGGTGGATCGCCGCCTTCCGCGAGCGCCGCGAACTCACCAACCTCGAGACCGCGAAGGAAGAACTCCGCGCCGCCGAGCGCGAGCGCGAACGCGAGCGCCGCCGCAAGGAACGCGAGACCGGCAAGGTGCCCCCCACCGCACCCGCCGTCACTCCCGAGACCCCGCCAAATTCCCAGCAGGAGCTCCCGCTGCGCGAAACCCCCGCGCCCCAGATCTTCGATGCCTCCCAGCGCCGCATCGAGGCGCCAAAGCCCGGCGACAAGCCCTTCGAGCGGAAGTCCGCCAGCCATCTCTCCCTCTCCACCGCCGGCTTCGAAGACTACGATCTCCCGGGCTTCGACCTGCTCGACGCCCTCCCGGAGGAAGAAGCACCGGAGGCGAACCGCGACGAGCTCCTCGCCACCCAGCGCACCATCGTCGAGACGCTCCGCGCCTTCGGCATCGAGGTCACGCCCGGCGACATCACCCGCGGCCCCACCATCACCCGCTACGAGATCTACCCCTCCACCGGCCTCCGTGTCTCCCGCATCTCCCAGCTCGAGGCCGACCTCGCCCGCGCCACCTGCGCCGAGCGCATCAATATCCTCGCCCCCATTCCCGGCAAGGACACCGTCGGCATCGAGCTCGCGAATTCCCAGAAGGTCTCCGTCCCCCTCCGCGAACTACTACAGGACCCGGAGTTCCGCTCCGCGAAGAAGAAGATCCCCCTCGCCCTCGGCAAGGACGTCTATGGCAAGACCGTCATCGGCGACCTCGCTGCCATGCCCCACCTGCTCGTCGCCGGTGCCACGGGCTCCGGCAAGTCCGTCTGCATCAACTCGATCATCGCCTCGATGCTCTTCAAGTTCGGCCCGGATGAACTCCGCTTCATCATGGTGGACCCGAAGGTCGTCGAGATGCAGATGTACAACAAGCTGCCCCACCTCGTCGTCCCCGTCGTCACCGACCCGAAGAAGGTCGTCGCCGCGCTCAAGTGGGTGGTGAATGAAATGGAGAAGCGCTACCGCGTCTTCGCGAAGACAGGCGTGCGGAATTTCGACTCCTTCAACAACCGCGTCCGCCCGGAGAAAACCGAGACCCCGGCCGAGGAGACCGAGCAGGACACCCCGCCGTGGAATGCCGACGAGGAAGTGGACATGGAGTCCATCGAGTCCATCGCCGCCGCCCTCGAGTCCGGCGAACTCGGACCCGAGGCCGACGAGGACGAGCTGCCCATCGAGGAAGACAAGATCCCGGACCGCTACCCCTACATCGTCGTCCTCATCGACGAGCTCGCGGACCTCATGCAGACCGCCCCGGCCGACGTCGAGATGTGCATCGCGCGCATCGCCCAAAAGGCCCGCGCCGCCGGCATCCACCTCATCATCGCCACGCAGACCCCGCGCGCGGACGTCGTCACCGGCATCATCAAGGCGAATATCCCCTGCCGCATCGCCTTCCAGGTCTCCTCGCAGCTCGACTCCCGCGTCATCCTCGACACGAAGGGCGCCGACAAGCTCGTCGGCAAGGGCGACATGCTCTACCTCCCGCCCGGCTCCGCGAAGCTCGAGCGCTCGCAGGGAGCCTTTGTCTCCGACGAGGAAGTCGAGCGCCTCGTGGACCACTGCGCCGCCCAGGCCGAGCCGAATTTCGAGGTCGATATCCAGCGCTCCATCGACAATGGCGGCGACGATGACGACGGCGAGGAAGACATCTCCGCCGCCGATGAAGAACTCATCATGCGCTGCATCGAGGTCGCCCGCCAGGAGCAGAAGTGCAGCACCTCCCTGCTCCAGCGCCGCCTCCGCCTCGGCTACACCCGTGCCGCCCGCATGGTGGACATCCTCGAAGCCCGCGGCGTCGTAGGCCCCGGCGACGGCGCCAAGCCCCGCGAAGTCTACCTCAAGTAAGCGCCGCGCTGTAGGCGGAGTGCCGCAGGTGCCACGCCGCAGGTGCCACGCCGCAGGTGCTAACGCCGCAGGTGCTAACGGCGGAGGTGCTAACGGCGGAGTGCTTCCGCAAGCGGAGTGCCCCGCCCGCGCCGCTCCCCTGGGAGCGCCGGTCATCAGACCGGCCCGAAGCAGCTCTTCATACCCGCCGCGACCCTGCGCCCCCTGGGAGCGCGTGGCCACCGGCCCGCTTGGAAGGTCGGCGAACTCAGGGCAAAAGCCGCTCGTAGCAAATACCCAAGAGGCGTATCTGTTAGATCACTTCGCCTATCCGTCCAAGCGAGCCGGTGGCACGCGCTCCCAGCAGACAGCTTCCACACAAGGAAGCAGCTCCCAAGGCCGACGGAGACCTTGTGCCATCGTGGTCCGCATCGCTCCGCGTGCGGCGAAGCAGTTCTGGCTGCGGGCTTTGTTATTGTGGCTTCGGGATAGCAGGCACCACGGGGCGGCCTCCTGGCATGGCGGCGATGGCGGCGGGCATCACCCACCGCTCCCCTACCGGCGAACCGCACGCGGAGCGATGCGGACCACGATGGTCTCACGTGCCCCCTTCCCGAAAACCCATCCAAGCAGGCCGAAGCCAGCACTCCGGCTCCGACTTTCCCTAAGCCCCCCTGGGAGCGCGTGGCCACTGGCCCGCTTGGAAGGTCGGCGAACCCAGGGCAAAAGCCGCTCGTAGGAAATCATCAAGAGGCGTGCCTGTTAGATCACCTCGCACGCCCGTCCAAGCGAGCCGGTGGCACGCGCTCCCAGCGGGCTGCTCCCACAACGAAGCAGCTCTCACCCATGGCTCGCCCCCCAATCCGGCCAAATCCAGCGCTCCAGCAGCGGCCCCCATCCTCCATCCTCCATCCTCCATCCTCCATCCTCCATCCTCCATCCTCCATCCTCCATCCTCCATCCTCCATCCTCCATCCGCCATCCTCCGCCTTCCTAGGGCCAAAGGCCCGGCCATCCCTCAGCCCCGGGCAGCGCCCGGGGTAATAGACGGGCACAGATCGGCGGCCTGAAGGGCCGCGATACGTGACAAGCCCGCTCGATCAAACAAGCCCCGCCCGCGCCCCGCACGGAACGCCTTCACGGAAGGCGATCGCCTCGTTGCCTTCCTTCCGGTCGAGACCCACCGAAACGTATCGCAGCCCTTCAGGCCGCCATCGATTCCCCGTCCACACCCGGGCCGATGGCCCGGGCTGAGGAATGGCCGGGCCCTTGGCCCTGAGAACCCCGATCACCCCGCCCTGCCATCACATCCATGCCTTACCCGCTTCGTCCGCTTCACCTCCTCACCCCATCCACCCATCCCTTCTTCATCTGTGTCCATCCGCGTCGATCTGTGGTTGAAAAAATCCCCCAGGTCCCTGGCACAGCACGCTCGCCGGCAAAACCAGTGCACCATCCTCCATCCTCCATCCTCCATCCTCCATCCTCCATCCTCCATCCTCCGCCTTCCCAGGGCCAAAGGCCCGGCCATCCCTCAGCCCCGGGCAGCGCCCGGGGTAATAGACGGGCACAGACCGGCGGCCTGAAGGGCCGCGATACGGGGCAGGCCACTCGATCAAACAAGCCCCGCCCGCGACTCGCACGGAACCCTTTCATGCATGGCCATCTCCCCACAAAAAAACCCGGCCGCGCTTTCGCACGACCGGGCTTGTGATTTGATTCTCGATCAGCGGATCACCCGCTAACCGCTCAAGCGCTCTCGACGGCGTCTTCTCCTTCCGGAGCGGTCGGCACGAAGATCGGCTCGGGCTCTTCCACGGTGAACTCGATCTCGCTGTCGCGGTGACAGTCGAAGCCGGAGCCCGCAGGGATGAGGTGACCCATGATGACGTTCTCCTTGAAGCCCGTCAGGTAGTCCACCTTGCCCAGCGTCGCCGCCTCGGTCAGCACCCGCGTGGTGTCCTGGAAGGACGCCGCGGAGATGAAGGAGTCGGTCTCGAGCGAGGCCTTCGTGATGCCCAGCAGCACCGGCTCGGCTTCCGCCGGCTTGCCGCCGCTGGCCACGATGCCTTCGTTGATGCGGTTGAAGGCCGAGCGGTCGATCTGATCGCCCCACAGGAGCTGGTCGGCATCGCCCGGGTCGGTGATCTTCACCTTGCGCAGCATCTGGCGGATGATGATCTCGATGTGCTTGTCGTTGATCTCCACGCCCTGGACGCGATAGACGGACTGCACTTCGTTCACGAGGTGCTCCTGGAGTTCCTGCGCACCGCAAGCCTCGAGGAGGTCTTCCGGGGAGACAGGGCCTTCCGTGATCTGGTCGCCCCGCTTCACGCGGTCACCATCGGTCACGATGATGTGGCGGCCCATCGGCACTAGGTGCTCCACCTGCTCGCCAGAGTCGGCGTCGGTGACGATGACCTTCTTCTTGCCGCGGACGGTGCCGCCGAAGGAGACATCGCCGTCGATCTTCGCGATCACGCAGGCATCCTTCGGCTTGCGGGCTTCGAAGAGCTCGGCCACACGCGGGAGACCACCGGTGATGTCCTTCGTGCGGGCCACCTTGCGCGGCGTCTTCGCGAGCTGCGTGCCCCCTGCGACCACTTCGCCTTCCTTCACGGAAAGGTGAGCGCCGACAGGGATCGAGTAGGAGGCGCGGACTTCCTTGGTCTTCTCGTCCACGATCACCACCTGCGGGTGCAGGTCTTCCTTGTGCTCGGTGACGACCATGACCTTCTTGCCCGTTTCCTTGTCGGTCTCGTTGGTCACGGTGATGCCGGAGATCATGTCGCGGAATTCCACCTTACCCGGCTTCTCCGTGAGGATCGGCACGTTGTACGGATCCCACGTCGCGACGGTGTCGGCCTTCTTCACGTCCTCGCCGTCCTTGATCTCGATCACGGAGCCGATGACGATCATGTGGCTTTCCAGTTCCAGGCCGTCCTGGTCGCGGATGGACACGGAGCCGTTCTTGTTCAGCACGACCCACTTGCCCTCGGAGCTCTCGACGGTGCGGAGGTCCTTGTAGATCACACGACCGGTGTTCTTCGCCTTGATGATCGGCTGCTTGAAGGTCGCCATGGCCGCACCACCCACGTGGAAGGTACGCATGGTGAGCTGCGTGCCGGGCTCGCCGATCGACTGGGCGGCGATGATGCCGACCGCTTCACCGATCTTCACCGGCTTGCCGGTGGCGAGGTTCAGGCCGTAGCACTTCGCACAGCAGCCGCGCTTCGATTCGCAGGTCAGCACCGAGCGGATCTTCAGCTTCTCATAGCCGATGCGCTCGACAGCCTTGGCCGAGTTCTCGTCCACGAGCTCGTCGAAATCGAGCACGATCTGGCCCGTCACCGGGTCCTTCACCTGCTCGCACGAGGTACGACCGTAGATGCGGAGCGCCAGCGAGGCAGCCTCTTCATCACCGTCATAGATCGGCGCGACCACGATACCGCTGGCGGTGCCGCAATCCTGCTGGGTGACGATGACGTCCTGGGCCACGTCCACCAGCTTGCGGGTCATGTAACCGGAGTCCGCCGTCTTCAGAGCCGTGTCCGCGAGACCCTTGCGGGCGCCGTGGGTGGAAATGAAGTATTCCAGCACGGACAGACCTTCGCGGAAGTTCGACGTGATCGGGCGCTCGATGATCTCACCGGACGGCTTGGCCATCAGGCCGCGCATGCCGGAGAGCTGCTTGATCTGGCTCTTGTTACCACGCGCACCGGAGTCCACCATCATGAAGAGCGGGCTCGCGCCGGGCTTGCCGTCGTTGAACTCGATCTTGCGGTAGAGCGCCGAGGCGATCGTGTCCGTGGCGTGCGTCCAGATGTCCACGACCTTCTGGTAGCGCTCGCCATCGGTGATCACACCGTTGCGGTACTGCTTCGTGACCTTGTCCACCTGGGCGTAGGCGTCGGCGATGATCGCCGGCTTCTCTTCCGGGACGACCATGTCCACGATACCGATCGAGGTGCCGGAGCGGGTGGCTTCGCGGAAGCCGAGGCTCTTCAGCGCATCGAGCGTCTGCACCGTGGTCTTCTGGCCGGACACCTGGTAGGTGCGCCAGATGATGTCCGACATCTGCTTCTTGCCGACGGTGCGGTTGATGAAGCCGAGGCCTGCAGGCCAGATCTCATTGAAGCGGACGCGGCCCGGCGTGGTCTCGAGGATCTTGTTCTCGTGATCGCCATAGACGGTGCCCGGCTTGCCGAAGTTGGGGTTACGGATGCGGATCCACTGGTGGTAGCCCACCTTGCGGGACGCGATGGCAAACTCGACCTCGGAGGAATTCTCGAACAGCGGCAGGTGCTCCTGCTTCTCACGGTCCTTCTGGGTGCGCACCGGCGCCCAGGTCAGGTAGTAAGAGCCGAGAATGATGTCCTGCGACGGCGTCGTGATCGGGCGACCGGACGCGGGCGAGAAGATGTTGTTCGGCGCGAGCATGAGCTGGCGCGCCTCCATCTGGGCCTCCACCGAGAGCGGCACGTGCACGGCCATCTGGTCACCGTCGAAGTCGGCATTGTAAGCCGTGCAGACGAGCGGGTGGACGCGGATGGCCTCACCTTCGATCAGCTTCGGCTCGAAGGCCTGGATCGAGAGACGGTGAAGCGTCGGTGCGCGGTTCAGGAAGACCGGGTGACCCTTCGTCACTTCCGCGAGGATGTCCCAGACTTCCGGGGTCTTGCGGTCGATCATCTTCTTCGCCGAGCGGACCGTGTGGCAGTAGCCCAGTTCCTTCAGGCGACGGATGATGAAGGGCTCGAACAGGGTGAGAGCCATCTTCTTCGGCAGACCGCACTGGTTCAGAGTGAGGTCCGGACCGATGACGATGACGGAGCGACCCGAGTAGTCCACGCGCTTGCCGAGCAGGTTCTGGCGGAAGCGGCCGCCCTTGCCCTTGAGCATGTCGCTCAGGGACTTCAGCGGACGGTTGCCGGCACCCGTGACGGCACGGCCATGGCGGCCGTTGTCGAAGAGCGCGTCCACCGCCTCCTGGAGCATCCGCTTTTCGTTGCGGATGATCACCTCCGGCGTCTTGAGCTGGAGGAGGTTCTTGAGACGGTTGTTGCGGTTGATGACCCGGCGATACAGGTCATTCAGGTCGGAGGTCGCGAAACGACCGCCTTCCAGCGGGACCAGCGGGCGCAGGTCCGGCGGGATCACCGGGAGCACGGTCTGGATCATCCATTCCGGGCGGGACTTCGATTGCGCGAAGCCCTGGGTGATCTTGAGGCGCTTGCTCAGCTTCTTCTTGTTCTGCTTCGAGCGGGTGGTCTCCAGCTCTTGCTCGAGCTTGATGGCCAGGTCGGCCAGGTCCACCTGCGCGAGCAGGTCCTGGATCGCCTCCGCACCCATCGAGGCGCGGAAGGAAGACTCGCCGTAGGCGTCCTCGGCATCGCGGAGTTCATTCTCCGTGAGCAGTTGGCCGCGCTCGAGCGGGGTATTGCCCGGCTCGGTGACCACGTAGTCCTCGTAGTAGATGACGCGCTCCAGGTGGCGTGCGCTGATGTCCAGCACCAGGCCGATGCGGGAGGGCATGCACTTGTAGAACCAGATGTGCGACACGGGCACGGCCAGCTCGATGTGGCCCATGCGCTCGCGGCGCACGCGGCTCAGCGTCACTTCCACACCGCAGCGGTCGCAGACCACGCCCTTGTGCTTGATGCGCTTGTACTTGCCGCAGGCACACTCCCAGTCACGGGTGGGGCCGAAGATGCGCTCGCAGAAAAGGCCGCCCTTTTCCGGCTTGAAAGTACGGTAGTTGATGGTTTCCGGATTCTTCACCTCGCCCTTGGACCAAGAGCGGATGACATCCGGGGATGCGACGGTGATGGAAACCTGGTCAAAGGCTTCCGGCCGCTCGTCCACGCCGAAAAGTTCGCGAAGGTTGGTATCAACGTTCATGCTGTCTTAGGCTTGTTGGGATGTCGGTTCGTGGTTCGGGCTATCAAAGGGTGAGGTCGTCGAGCGAGAAGTCGTCCACGCCGCCGATGGACGGCACGCCGCCCGGCGTCGATCCGCGGCGTCCGGGGCGGACGTCGAGGCCAAGGGATTGCATTTCCTTGATGAGGACGTTGAAGGACTCCGGCGTGCCGGCTTCCAGGTTGTTGTCGCCCTTGACGATCGCTTCGTAGATGCGCGTGCGGCCTTGCACGTCGTCGGACTTGACGGTGAGGAGCTCCTGCAGGGTGTAGGCGGCGCCGTAGGCCTCGAGGGCCCAGACTTCCATTTCCCCGAAGCGCTGGCCACCGTATTGCGCCTTACCACCGAGCGGCTGCTGGGTGACGAGCGAGTAGGGACCGACTGCACGGGCGTGGATCTTGTCCGCGACCAAGTGACCGAGCTTCAGCATGTAGATGATGCCGACCACGACTGGCTGGTGGAAGGCCTCGCCGGTGCGACCGTCATAGAGGGTGGACTTGCCGCCGGTGGTGCCGTCCTTGCCGTCACCGATCCACGTGTAGCCGTCCACCTGCTTCGCCTGGGACATGAATTCCCAGATCTTCGTCTCGGGGATACCGTCGAAGATCGGCGTCGCGACCTTGAAGCCGAGCGCCTTGGCTGCAACGCCGAGGTGGGTCTCAAGCACCTGGCCGACGTTCATGCGCGATGGCACGCCGAGCGGGTTCAGCACGATGTCCACCGGGGTGCCGTCCGCGAGGTAGGGCATGTCTTCCTCGGGGACGATGGTCGCGACCACACCCTTGTTACCGTGGCGGCCGGCCATCTTGTCACCCACCGACAGCTTGCGCTTGGCGGCGATGAAGACCTTCACTTCCTTGATGACGCCCGGATCGACCTCGTCGCCGGCTTCCAGTTGGTCCAGCTTGCGCTCGCGCTCGGTATCGAGCTCCTGGAAGCGCTGCTCGAAGGAACCGATGATTTCCAGGATCTTGTTACGGATCGGGGAAGGATCGATTTCGATGTGGTCGTGCACGGACGCCAGCTTGCGCAGCAGCGTCTTGGTGATCTTGCGGTTCGCCGGGATGATGATCTCGCCGGTCTGGGCGTTCACCACATCGAGCGGGATCTTCTCGCCGAGCAGGATGTCGGAAAGCTTCTCCGTCAGGTCGTCGGTCAGCTTGTCCGCCTTCTTCTTGTGCTCGTCGTTGATCTTCTTGAGCTGCTTCTTGAGCTCGACGGGATCCACCTTCTCGGCACGCTTGCGGGCATTGCCGTGCGAGGAGACGCGGATGTCCTGGACGATGCCGGTGCAGCCGGATGGCACGCGCAGCGAGGTGTCCTTCACGTCCGCGGCCTTTTCGCCGAAGATGGCGCGCAGCAGGCGCTCTTCCGGAGCCAGCTCGGTCTCGGACTTCGGCGTGATCTTGCCGACGAGGATGTCGCCCGGCTTCACCTCGGCACCCACGCGGATGATGCCGTCGTGGTCCAGGTTCTTGAGCGCTTCTTCACCCACGTTCGGGATGTCCCGGGTGATTTCTTCCGGACCCAGCTTCGTGTCGCGGGCGGCCACGTCGAATTCGGCGATGTGGATGGAGGTGTAGATGTCCTCCTTCTTCACACGCTCGGAGATGACGATGGCATCCTCGAAGTTGTAGCCGTTCCAAGGCATGAAGGCCACGAGCACGTTCCGGCCGAGCGCGAGCTCGCCCTTCTCGGTGTTCGGACCGTCCGCGAGGACGTCGCCCTTCTTGATCTTCTGGCCCTTCTTGACGATCGGCTTCTGGTTGATGCAGGTGCCGGCGTTCGAGCGCATGAACTTGCGCAGCGGGTACGCCATGATGCCCTTGTCCAGATTCGTCTTCACCGACTCCGGGTCGGAGAGGAATTTCTCATCGGCCACCGGCATCTTGCCGTCCGGCGTGGTGACGATCATTTCCGCGGTGGCCGCGGCGACGATGCCATCCAGCTCGGACACGATGACGGCGCGCGAGTCGCGGGCGGTCTTCGCTTCCAGACCGGTGCCGATGTACGGCGAGTCGGAGACGAGGAGCGGCACGCCCTGACGCTGCATGTTCGAGCCCATCAGCGCGCGGTTGGCGTCGTCGTGCTCGAGGAAGGGGATCAGGCCCGCAGCCACGGAGACGAGCTGCTTCGGCGAGACGTCCATGTAGTTCACCGTGGAAGGATCCACTTCGATGAACTCGCCACCCGCTTCACGCGCGGTGACCTTCTCGTTGAGGAACTTGCCGCCCTTGTCGATCGGGTTGTTCGCCTGCGCGATGAGGAACTTCTCTTCCTGGTCGGCGGTGAGGTACTCGATGTCGTTCGTCACCTTGCCGCTCTTCACCCGGCGGTACGGCGTCTCGATGAAGCCGAACTCATTGATGCGGGCGTAGGTGCACATCGAGTTGATCAGACCGATGTTCGGACCTTCCGGGGTCTCGATCGGGCAGATACGGCCGTAGTGCGAAGGATGAACGTCGCGGACCTCGAAGCCCGCGCGGTCACGGTTCAGACCACCAGGTCCGAGGGCGGAGAGGCGGCGCTTGTGCGTCAGCTCGGCCAGCGGGTTCGTCTGGTCCATGAACTGCGAAAGCTGGGACCGGCCGAAGAAATCGCGCACGACGGCGGAAAGCGCCTTCGGGTTGATCAGCTTCTGCGGGGTCATGCCCTCGATGTTCACGTCGAAGAGGGTCATGCGCTCCTTCACCAGACGCTCCGTGCGGGCGAGGCCCACGCGGCACTGGTTGGAGAGCAGTTCGCCCACGGCACGCACGCGGCGGGAGCCGAGGTGGTCGATGTCGTCGATGACGCCCTCGCCCTTCTTCAGCTTCAGCAGGTAGCGCACGGCGGCGAGGAAGTCCTCGGGCACCATGATGCGCTCGTCGGGATCGACCTTGCTCTCGAGCTTGCTGTTGATCTTGTAGCGGCCGACGCGGGTCAGGTCGTACTTCTTCGGGTCGAAGAAGAGACGCTTCAGCAGCGCGCGGGCATTCGCGGCCGTCGGCGGGTCGCCGGGGCGCAGCTTGCGGTAGATGTCCTTCAGCGCGGAGTCCTCGTCCTTCGCCGGGTCCTTGCGGAGCGACTTAAGCAGGATTTCATCCTCGCGGCCGTCGATCACCTCGATCGACTTGTGGCCGAGGGCGATGAGCTGGCGGACGATGCCGATGGTGAGCGGCTCGTAGGCCTTCGCCACGACCAGCTCGCCGTCCATAATGTCCTCGAAGGGCACCTTGTGGCCGAGCTCCGTCTCGTCCATCTCTTCCTTCAGCTTCAGCGTCTCGACATTGTAGAAATTCGTGACGATGTCGCGGTCCGTCGGGTAGCCGAGGGCGCGCAGGAAGGTGGTCGCCAGGAACTTCCGGCGGCGGCGGCGGCGGTCCAGGTAGACGTAGAGCAGGTCGTTCGTGTCGAACTGCACTTCCAGCCAGGAACCACGGTCCGGGATGATGCGGAAGCTGTGCAGGATCTTGCCGTTCAGGTGCTGCGAGGTCTCGAAGCAGATACCCGGCGAACGGTGGAGCTGGGACACGATGACGCGCTCGGCACCATTGATGATGAAGGTACCACGGCGGGTCATCATCGGCAGCTCGCCCATGTACACGCGCTCTTTCTTGGTGCCGGTCTCGTCCTTCAGCTTGAAGGTCACGTAGAGCGCGGCGGAGAAGCTCTCACCGGTGCGCAGCGCATCCAGCGAGGTGATCTTCGGGTCCTCGATGTCGTAGGCCACGAAGTCGAGCTCGATGGCTTCATCGTAGCTCTTGATGGGGAAAACCTCGCGGAAGACGGCCTGCAGGCCGGCATCGGTACGCTCGCTGGCGGACACATCCTTCTGCATGAACTCCTCGTAGGAGCGGCTCTGAACCTCGATCAGGTTCGGCGGTTCGATGACTTCCTCGATTTTCCCGAAGTGGAGACGGTCGGCCATGGCTGGTAGTGGTGCTTCTTGCGAGTTGAGCCCGGACCGCTAGCGGCACCGGGCGAATGAGATTCAGAGGATGGAGAAAAGGTCCGGGATCGGCGGAAACGGTCGCTGGTTGGGAGGGACTTTCGTGACGGCTTCCGCCGGTTCCGGAGAAGACTTCGCGGCCCCGCTTCGAAAAACGGGACCGCGAAGCAAATCCGGTAACTGGATTACTTGAGGTCGACCTTGGCGCCGGCGTCTTCGAGCTTCTTCTTGGCAGCTTCGGCGGCGTCCTTCGAGACACCTTCGAGCACCTTGGCAGGAGCGCTTTCGACAACCTTCTTCGCGTCGGCGAGACCGAGGCCCGGCGACACTTCGCGGACGGCCTTGATGACGGCGATCTTGTTCGCACCACCGTCGGTGATGACGACGTCGAATTCGGTCTTCTCTTCTGCGGCTTCGACCGGGCCGGTAGCCACGGCAACGCCGACAGGAGCTGCGGCGGAGACGCCCCAGGTTTCTTCCAGCTTCTTCACGAGGTCGGCAGCTTCCAGGACGGTGAGCTTGCCGAGTTCTTCAACGAGTTGTTCGATATTGGCCATTGTATTTCTCCTTTGCGGTATCGTCGCACCCGGAAGCTTCCGGGCATTTCAGGGAGGCGCCGCCCCCCCGACGAGGAACCATTGTGTGTTCAGGCCGCGGCGGGAGACGCCGCGGCCGTCTGGTCAGATTCTTATCAGGCTTCGGCGGCGGGTTCCGCAGCCGGAGCTTCTTCCGTAGCTTCGTCCTTCTTGGAGTCGGCGTCCGGATTGAACTTCTTCTGGATGACGCGGGCGATCCGGGTGGAAGGCTCGAGGATCGTGGCAAGAAGCTGGGACAGGATGGCCTCGCGGGACGGGATGTCGGCGATGGCCTTCAGCTTGTCGGAGTCGAGGACGAGGTCACCGAGGAGACCGACCTTGAGTTCCGGCTTCTTGAATTCCTTTTCGAAGTTCTTGATGGCCTTGGCCGCGGCGAAGATCTCGCTGCTGCCGGTGACGAAGGCGGTCTGGCCGACCAGCGACTCGCCGATGTCCGGGCGACCGGCTTCGGCAAGGGCCTTCTTGACGTAGGTGTTCTTGGCGACGTGGCACTCGGCACCGGCCGCACCCAGGCGGTTGCGGAGCTCGGAGAACTGCGGGACCGTCATGCCGGTGTAATCCACCACGAGCACGTACGGCGAGGCGTTCACCTTTTCGAGCAGACCGTCGATGATGACTTTCTTGTCGGGATTCATGGTCGTGGGAAAGGTTAGACGGACTTGGTGTAGACGCCGGACTCGAGGGCGACGCCGGGGCACATGGAGGCGGCTAGGGTCACGCTGCGGACGTAGTTGCCCTTGGCGGATGCCGGCTTGGCGCGGACCACGCTGTCGATGAAGGCGCGGGCGTTTTCAACCAGCGCTTCCTCGGAGAAGGAGGCCTTGCCGACGGAGCCGGAGACATTGCCGTTCTTGTCGAGCTTGTAGTCGATACGGCCGGCCTTCACTTCCTTGATGGCCTTGGCGGTGTCGTCGGTCACGGTGCCGGTCTTCGGGTTCGGCATCAGGCCGCGGGGACCCAGGACACGGGCGATCTTGCGGACTTCGGTCATCGCGTCCGGCGTGGCGATCGCCACGTCGAAGTCGGTGAAGCCACCCTGGACGCGCTTGATGAGGTCCTCGAAGCCGACGAATTCCGCACCGGCAGCGGTGGCTGCCTCGGCAGCGGCACCGGCGGCGAAGACGGCGACGCGGACGTTCTTACCCGTGCCGTGTGGCAGGGCGACGGAGCCGCGGACCATCTGGTCGCTCTTGCGGGGATCCACGCCGAGGTGGAAGGAAATGGTGACGGTGGGGTCGAACTTCGGAGCCGGGAATTTCTTCACGGTGCCGACAGCTTCTTCCAAGCCGTAGGACTTGCCGGCCGGCACGAGGGCGGCGGCTTTTTCGTAGCGCTTGCTGCGGTTCTTCATGTTTCGTCTTTGCAGTGCTGGCGGGCTTGAAGCAGCCCTCCTGCGGTTGTTTGCGGCGCTCCGGGGAGCGCCGCGGAAAGGAATCACATGCCTTCGATCTCCAGACCCATCTGGCGGGCGGTGCCGGCCAGGATGCGCGCGGCAGCCTCGGGGTCCTTCGTGTTCATGTCCGGCATCTTGATGGCCACCACTTCCATGAGCTTGGCCTTGGTGATCTTGCCGACCTTCACCTTGTTCGGCTCCTTGGAACCGGAAGCGAGACCGGCGGCCTTCTTCAGCAGGTTGCCGGCGGGGGGCTTCTTGGTGATGAAGGTGAAGCTCTTGTCCTTGTAGACCGAGATCACCACCGGGAGCACGTCACCGGCTTGGCTCTGGGTCTGGGCATTGAACTCCTTGCAGAAGCCCATGATGTTCACACCGGCTTGGCCGAGAGCGGGACCGACGGGCGGGGACGGGTTGGCAGCTCCGGCAGGAATCTGGAGCTTGATGACTTTAACGACTTCCTTGGCCATGGTGGTAAAAGGATTGCGGGATGTGGTGCGGTTCTAAAGATCAGGCGCGTTCGACCTGCCAGTATTCAAGTTCCACGGGCGTCGAGCGACCGAAGATGGTGACCGCCACGCGCAGCTTGCCGCGCTCTGGATCGATTTCCTCGACGATGCCATTCTGGCTCTGGAACGGTCCATCGGCCACCTTCACGGTGTCGCCGACTTCGAAAGTGATGGCGGGGCGCGCGTGCTCCTCGCGCTCCTTGATTTGGGAGAGCATGGCGTCCACCTCGCTCTGGCGCATCGGGATCGGGCGATCCTTCGTCCCGGCGAAGCCGATCACGCCTTCCATCTCCTTGATGAAATACCAGGTCCTCTCGACAAGCTGGTTCTCAGGAGTGAGCAGGTTCATGTTCACGATGATGTAGCCGGGGAAGAACTTCCGCTTCGTGGAAGTCTTCTTGCCGCGGCGGATCTCGGACACCATCTCGGTGGGCACCAGCACCTCGTAGATGTATTCACCCATCTCCTCGGCTTCGCGCTGGCGCAGGATGCGCTCCTTCACGCGGCCTTCCTGTCCGGACAGGACATGGACGACGTACCACTGGTTCTCTGGCGACGGGGCAGGCATGACGGGCTGGAAAAAGACAGGCGGGGAAAGCAAAAAAGCATCAGCGTCCGAGGGACGTGATGAGCTCGAGGGCGTAGACGCAGACGAAGTCCCACAGCGACACGTAGCCGGCGAGCAGGATGGTGGCGATCAGCACGACCACGGTGGAATCGGTGAGTTCCTTGTATTTCTTGAAACCCTTGACCTTCGGGTCGGACTCCCAGGGCCAGCTGGCCTTGCGGAGTTCACCTTTCACTTCGCCGACGAAACGTGAGACTTTTGCGAACATGCCGGAGGAAAACTTGAAAAACTGGGAGGGAAAAGGGGTGGCACGGAAGGTGGGACTCGAACCCACAACCAACGGTTTTGGAGACCGCTACTCTACCAATTGAGCTACTTCCGTATGATTTCTCCCCTCGTTACCGGTGGAGGCGATGGCGGGGCACCCCGGCAATGGTGCCGAAGTGCCCCGAAATTTTACCTCAGCCCGGTGCCGCGGGGCGACAGACTGAGGGCCACCTCTAGGGTAAGTCAAAGAATTTCGCTGACGCGGCCTGCACCGACGGTGCGGCCACCTTCGCGGATAGCGAAGCGCATGGTCTGCTCCATGGCGATCGGCGTGATGAGCTCGACTTCGAGGTTCACGTTGTCACCAGGCATGACCATTTCGACACCTTCCGGCAGCTTGATGCTTCCGGTCACGTCGGTGGTGCGGAAGTAGAACTGCGGGCGGTAGTTCGAGAAGAACGGGGTGTGGCGGCCGCCTTCTTCCTTGGAGAGGACGTAGATCTCACCCTTGAACTTGGAGTGAGCCTTCACCGAACCCGGCTTGGCGATGACCTGGCCACGCTCGACCTGGTCCTTCTTGAGACCGCGGATGAGGATACCCACGTTGTCACCTGCACGACCTTCGTCGAGCAGCTTGCGGAACATTTCGATGTCCGTGACGGTGGTCTTCTGCGTGTCGCGGATGCCGATGATCTCGACTTCTTCCATCTTCTTGATGATGCCACGCTCGACACGGCCGGTGACCACGGTTCCACGACCTTCGATCGAGAACACGTCTTCCACGGGCATGAGGAAGGGCTTGTCGACAGCGCGCTCCGGCTCCGGGATGTAGGAGTCGACGGCATCCATCAGCTTGAAGATGTTGTCCTTGTGGGTGGCGTCACCTTCGAGGGCGGCCTTGGCGGAACCCTTCACGATCGGGATCTCGTCGCCGGGGAATTCGTAGGAGGAGAGGAGATCGCGGATCTCCATCTCGACGAGCTCAAGGAGCTCCTCGTCGTCAACAAGGTCAACCTTGTTCATGAACACCACGAGGGCAGGCACGCCGACCTGGCGGGCGAGAAGGATGTGCTCGCGGGTCTGCGGCATCGGGCCGTCAGCAGCGGACACCACGAGGATGCCACCGTCCATCTGGGCAGCACCGGTGATCATGTTCTTCACGTAGTCAGCGTGACCCGGGCAGTCCACGTGAGCGTAGTGGCGCTTGTCGGTCTCGTACTCGACGTGGGCGGTGTTGATGGTGATGCCGCGCTCGCGCTCCTCGGGAGCGGCGTCGATGTCGGCATAGCTCTTCTTTTCCGCAAATCCCTTGTCCGCCAGCGTGTTGGTGATGGCTGCAGTGAGAGTGGTCTTGCCGTGGTCGACGTGACCGATGGTGCCGATGTTGACGTGCGGCTTGTTCCGCTTGAATGCTTCTTTGGCCATGGTGGTGGTAATTTCGCGATTGGGCTGCTCGTCCGGTCATGCGGCGCTGGAGCTCGTGGGGGGAATTGAACCCCCGACCTCGTCCTTACCAAGGACGCGCTCTACCCCTGAGCTACACGAGCCTTTAACGGCGTTGACGCTGGACCCGGACGAATGATCGGGAAAGTCGGAGGGGTTTCACTGAAGGACAACTCCACCGAATTTCCTGGTCGGTTCCGGGAAAAGCGGGGCGCAAGCTGACCGATGCTGCCGACCCTGTCAAAAAAAATATACATCGGGAGAAGATTTGTCGGAATCACCTTACAACCCACTCTTCGTCAATACATTACGAGACCAAAAAACCCGTCACGCGGGCGTTTCCGCGGCAGATTCCGCCACAATCAAGCGGTTGAAGCGCTCGATGGACACGCATCGGCCCGTCGCGAGGTCGATTTCCACCACCGCACCGCACAGCCGGACAGGGCCGGTGGCGATGGGAAAGCGGGTCGGCATGCCCGTCCGGAAGCGCCACACGACGGACTCCGGCGAGCGCCCGAGCACGGAATCATCCGGCCCGCACATGCCCGCATCCGTGAGGCAGCCGGTGCCGCCCGGCAGCACGCGCTCGTCCGCCGTCTGGACGTGCGTGTGGGTGCCCACGATGGCGGATACCTTGCCATCCAGCGCCCAGCCCAGCGCGATCTTCTCGCTGGTGGTCTCGGCGTGGAAGTCCACGAAAATCGCCTGCACGCCATCCGCACGCAGCCTCTCCGCCTCGGCCTCCACCATCAGGAAGGGATTCTCCAGCGGCGGCTGCATGAAGGAGCGGCCCTGCGCCTGGATGACGGCCACGCGGCCCTTTGGCGTCTCCAGCACCACGGAGCCCTGCCCCGGCGTCTCCGGCGGGTAATTGATCGGCCGCAGCAGCCGCGGCTCGGTGGGGAAGTAGTCCACGATCTCCTGCTGGTCCCACACGTGGTCCCCGGTGGTGATCACCGCGGCCCCGGCGCGCAGCAGATCGATCGCGATGCGCGGTGTAATGCCGCGGCCCCCGGCAGCGTTCTCCCCGTTGACGATGATGAAATCGAGCGCCAGTTCCTTGCGCAGGCCGGGCAGATGCTCGATCACGGCCTTGCGGCCGGGCTCGCCTACGATGTCACCCAGAAAGAGAATGCGGATCGACTCCATGATACGGGGGAAGGTTGGCCGGGGCGCGGATGCCCCGGTCCGCGAGGCTTACCCCCCGAGACTCCCCTGCGCCAAGCCTATTCCCCGATGACTTCCCGCTCCGCCCCGCTCTGGATCGCGCTTTTCCTGGCCCTGGCCGCCGCCCTGTGGTGGTGGCACCAGCCTGCCGCGCCCGTCCCTGTGCCCGCTCCCCCGCCCCCTGTGGCGCCGGCTCCTTCACCGCTCTCGGACTTGGCCGTGGTGCCGGACTGGGCGTCGCTGAATCGCTACCAATCCACCATCACGCGTGGGGATTTCCTGCGGCTCATGGACACCGTTTTCACCGTCTCGCCCGCGTGGCGCGAATGGATCGAGGTCGGCGAGGAGGAGGCGAATATCCGCACCACGGGGAGCACCGCGGACGGAGATTCCCTGCGCCTGCGCTTCGCCCCGGACGGCCTGGCGAGCACGCCGCCGCGCTACTGGCGCAGCGCCACCGAGCTGCCGCCCGCCCCGCCTGCACGCCCGCTGGAGGGGCTGAGGATCGCCATCGACCCCGGCCACATCGGTGGCCGCTGGGGAAAGATGGAGGAGCGCTGGTTCCAGATCCCCGGCAGCCAGCCCGTGCAGGAGGGCGACATGACGCTGCAGGTGGCGAAGCTGCTGAAGCCGCGGCTGGAAGCACTCGGCGCCACCGTCACCCTGGTCCGCGAGGAGACCGAGCCCGTCACCCCCGTCCGCCCGGACATGCTCGAGGAGCAAGCCCGCGCCAGCAGCTCCGGCGGGGATATCGTCCGGCTCGCCGAGCGCCTCTTCTACCGCACCGCGGAGATCCGCGCCCGCGCCCGCGTGGTGAATGACACCATCCGGCCGGACCTGGTCCTGTGCCTCCACTTCAATGCCGACGCCTGGGGGGACCCCGCCGCGCCGAGCCTGGTCCCGACGAATCACTTCCACATGCTGCTGAACGGCGGCTACATGGACAATGAGCTGGCCAAAGCCGACGAGCGCTACGACCTGCTCACGAAGCTGCTGCAGGGCGTGCACGACGAGGAGCGCAAGCTCGCCGCCAGCACCGCCGCCGCCTTCGTCGAGCGGAATCCCATGCCGCCGTATCTCTACAATCCCGCGGCAAGGAACCACCGCAACGTGGACGGCAATCCCTACCTCTGGGCCCGCAATCTCCTCGCGAACCGCACCTACCACTGCCCCGTCGTTTACTACGAGCCCTACGTGATGAATTCCACCGAGGACCACGCCCGCATCCAGGCCGGCGACTACGAGGGCGAGCGCGAGGTCTGGGGCAAGCCGCGCCCGTCCATCTTCCGCGAATACGCCGACAGCGCCGCCCGCGGCCTGGAGAACTACTACAGGCATAGTAGGAAGATGGCGGAGTAGGAGCGGAGCAGGGGGACTGCGGAATGGACAAGGGCCAGCGATCCACCGCAGCGCCCCCCCCCTGGGAGCGCCGGTCATCAGACCGGCCCGAAGCAGTTCTCACCGCTGATGGAGACCCTGTGCCCCCTGGGAGCGCGCGGCCACCGGCCCGCTTGGAAAGTAGGCGAAGCAACCCATCCAGCCCGCCCAACCACTCACCTCCCGTTTGCCGCAGGCGGAGCGCTGGCTTTAGCCGGCGAGTATTCCCGCAACAGACCGCCACCATAACTTCTCCAACCGCACACAGAGCGATGCGGACCACAATGACCTCGGATAGCCGCAGCTTCTCCCGCCACTTCGCCATCCGTCCAAGCGAGCCGGTGGCACGCGCTCCCAGCGGGCCCTCACACAAAAACAAAAAGCCCCCGGTGGTGAACCCTATGACCACCGGAGGCTAACATCTCCCCTCTTGGGGCGAAATCACATCATTTCATTTCTGATCGAATCTGATCACATCACATCAGATCAGGTCCATCATCCCCCTCACTCGTTCCCCTGCACGCGCACGAATTTCTTCACGCCGTCCACCGGGATCACCGCCTGCCTGCGGACGTATCCTGACGCCACGCCCGACTGGTCCGCCGCATTCGCCGGCACCACCGCGCTGTTGCTCCATGGCGATTGCAGCGTGGTGCTCTCCTGCAGGACGTACGTGCTGCCGATGTGCTCCGTCCAACGGATCACCAGCGTGTTCCCCGACTTCTCATAGGAAGCCAGCGAACCCGTCGCCGCCACCGGCGAGGTGCCAAAGAGGAACTCATCCAGATTCGTGTGCCCATCGCCATCCGGATCCGCGGCACGGCCACGGTTCGCGGGATTCGCGATCGCCGCCGCGGCCCAGTCCTCGAAGGAAAGCGTCGCGCCCGGCACCGTCACCACGCCCGTGCCCGCGAAGTGAGCATCGTCCTTGAAGGTCGCCGCGGATGACGTGCTGCCATACGTGCCCGGCCCCTGCTGCACGCCGCCGTAGTAGAGCGAGCCCACCACTTCATTCGCATCCGCCGGGATGGAGACCACGCCGCCGTCCAGCACCAGCTTGCTGCCATTCGGGATCGAGTTGCCGGTCACGCCCAGCGTGCCGCTCATCACCTTCGTGTCGCCCGTGTAGGTATTCGCGCTGCCGCCCAGCGTCACCGTGCTCACGCCCGACTTCACCACCTGCCCCGCGCCGCTGATGGCCCGGCCGAAGTTGAAGGTCCCGTCCAGCTCGAGGGTCGCCCCCGCATTCACCGTCACGTCCGAGACGAAGCCCGTGAAGACGCCGGAGAAGGTCAGCTTCAGCGTGCCGCCGTTGATCGTCGTCGGTCCCGTGTAGCCGTAGCTCTGCAGCGGGCTGCTGATCAGCTCCTGGAAGCCCGGGCCATTCTTCACCAGCGACAGCGCCGGCCCCGTCTCGTTCCGGATGATGCCGCGGAAGCTGTAGTAGCTGTCCGCCACCGTATTGATCGTCAGCGATGCCGGCATGAGCGCGGGATTCTCCACATAATCCGGCACCGTCTGGTCATCGTTCTGGATGATCGAGGCAAAGGCATCCGTCGGGCTCTGCAGTCCCGCCACCTCCTGGTTCGTCCCGCGGAGCTGCACCTTCGCATTCGATCCGTTGAAGGTGATGTTCGCCACGTGTAGCACCGACTCCGGGCCGAACTGGTGGTCCGCGCCCATGCTGAGGAAGACATTGTGATTCGAGGCATCGCCGAGATACACGTCGTGCGGCAGCGAGACGCCGGAGGGATTCGCCGCCTTGATCGTCCCCTCGCTGATGATGGTGTCACCCGCGTGGGTATTCGTGCCCGTCAGCACCAGCGACGCCGGGCCTTCCTTGTAGAGGCCCGCCGAGCCGCCGATGTTGCGCGTCAGCGTGAAGTCCGCGGTTGCATTGAAGCCCAGCCGCGACTCCTGCTCGAAGCCGCCGAGATTCAGCGCTGTCAGGTCGCTGTCGGTGAATTCACCCGTGCCGCCCACGTGGAAGGCCAGCATCGTCCCGCTGTTCACCACCACGTTCGCCGCTGTCCACTGCGCGGTATTCCCGCCGTAGAGGGACACCCGCTTTGCCAGCTCCAGCGTGCCGGAGACCACGCGCGTGGCGCCCGTGTAGGTATTCGTGCCGCCCAGGATCAGCGTGCTCTCGTCGATCTTCGTGAGGCGGCCGGTGCCCGTGCCCTGCGCGATGTTTCCCGCGAAGGTCGAGGTCTGCGCGCTTGTCGCATCCAGGCCCACGGTCAACTCCGTATTCCCCAGCGAGATCGTCCCGCCCGTGCCGGACAGCCGGGCGATGTAGGGAGCCGCCGTCGTGAAGTTCGTGGTGCCGCCGGACATCGCCAGCGTCGCCGAGGCGATCGCCAGGTTGTGCCCCACGTTCAGCGTGCCATTCGCCACCGAGGCCGTGCCCGTGAAGAGCGGCGTGCCCCCGTCGTCATTGTCCGCATTCAGCGTGATGCTGCCCGTGCCTGAAATGATCAGCCCGGTCGTCTCCACGTCCGCGCCGAAGGTCATGCTGCCCGCGCCCGTCAGCAGCAGGCCCGTGTTTGCCTTCACCGGTGCGGTGAAAGTCGCCGCGCCCGCACCCGAGGAGGCGATGCTGTTCGTCACCGAGATCTTCTGCCCGGCGAAGGCATACGCGGGCGTATTGTCGTGCGAGAAGGTCATCGATGACGCCGCGATCGACGTCGGCACCGTGATATTCCGGTTCGCGCCTGCCTGTGTGAAGGAAAGCGGCGAGCTCGCGCTGTAGGCCGACGACCAATTCGCCGCCGCCGTGCTCCACGTCGCATTCCCCGCCGAGCCCGCGCCGCCCGTCCACGTCAGCGCCGCGGTGAGCGGCGAGGCCGTGCCCAGCGCGATGAATTCCCGGTAGCCCACCCAGCCGTTCTCCTGCGCGGGGAAGTCCAGCTTGATCGCCGCCACATTCGTCGCCAGGTATCCGGACGCCGGATACAGCCGCGTGTGCGTCGCCAGATTCCCCGGCCCCGGCGTGTGGTTCGCCACGAAGTGCAGCGGCAGGAAATTCTCCGGATCATCATACGTCGAGTAGGACACCACGAGGTCCATATCATCCCGGCCCGAGTCCGCCCACGCGCAGTAGAAGTCCAGCGAGGTCAGGTCGTAGCCCTTCGTATTCGTCTCCAGATCCTTCAGCGGAAAGACCACCGAAGTCCCGCTCAGCGGCGTGACCGAGGAGGCCGGGCTATTCGGCGTGCCCAGCACCCCGTCCGTCACCGCGCCCCACGTCCCGGCCGTGATCACCCCGGCGCTCGGCGAACCGGATGGTGGCGGGCTCATCACCGCCGCCGCGTCCAGCAGGTTCGTCCCCGCCGGCAGCGTCCACAGGTTCGTCCCGTTCGCTTCATTGATCGTCCGCACCGGCAGCGCCGCCACCGGCGTGCTGGTCAGGACGAATTCGCTGTAGCCCGCGCCGCCATTCTCCTGCGGATTCGTGAATTTCACGCGGATCGCCTTCACGTTCGTCGCCAGCACGCCCGTGTCGTCGAAGACCCGCGTGTGCGTCGCCTTCGAGGTGCCTGGGTTCACCGTGTTGTTCTGGACGGAGATGAGCTGCGTGAAGTTCACATTGTCCGTCGAGTAGGACAGCGTGTAGCGCTGGTCATCCCGGCCCGGGTCATTCCACAGGCCGTAGGAGTCGAAGGTGGTGATCGTGTGCCCGTCCGGGTGACCCGTCAGGTCCAGCGTGAAGGTCACCTCGTTGTTCGCCGTCGGCACCACCACCGTGTTCATCGCGGTCTGGTAGGGTGTCGTGTTGTTCGGCGTGGGACCCACGCTGCCGTCGGTGAGCGTGCCCCAGCTTCCGGAGGAGCCGAATTGGTTGTTCAGCGTGCCGGACGCCGTGGCCGTCGCCAGCAGGTTCGTCCCCGTCGGCAGCGTCCAGGAATTCGTGCCGTTGTTCTCGTTCTGGCTGATCGGCGCGGCCGAGACGCACACGCCCAGCAGGGGGCTGGAGCAAAGGACGAGCGCTCTGGGAAAGGTGGTGGTGAAGCGTGATTTCGCATTCATGCCGGAGGGTTTTTGGATAGGGTTCGGTGTAGGGTTCGGGGTTTTTCGGGACCGGCCGCCGGACAGGGTTTCCAGCGAACCGCAACGGTTGTTAGACCATTGCCGAATGTACGACACTGCACCGATCCCCCGCCCTTGTGAATGTATGGCTTGGTGAATCGCATGTAGGAACTGGCTCCCGCTCCGGCGAAAACCCCGATGCCATTGCGAAACGCAGCGAAATACCTGCAAGATCTGGCCCTCGTCCTCTAGCTGCCGCAGGCGGAGCGCTAGCTTTAGCCGGCGAGTCGCCGATAGCCACGAGCCTCCCGTCAACAGCCCGCCGCCATCACTGCTTCCACCGCACGCGGAGCGATGCCTCGCACGATAGGCTCAAGTATCCGCAGCCATCCCCGTCACTTCGCCGACCCATCCAAGCCGGCTAAAGCCAGCACTCCCGGCTCCGCCGCTGCCCCCTGGGAGCGCCGGTCATTAGACCGGCCCGAAGCAGTTCTCCATGCCCTCGGAGACCCTGTGCCCCTCCTGGGAGCGCGGGCCACTGGCCCGCTTGGCAGGTAGGCGAACCCAGGGCAAAAGCCTCCGCAAACCCAAGGTAAAACCCGCTCACAGGAAATCCCCAACGACACACCTGTTAGATCACTTCGCCATCCGTCCAAGCGAGCCGGTGGCACGCGCTCCCAGCGGGCTGCCCCAACAAGGAAGCAGCTCTCACCATCGTTCGCTCGCCCATCCAAGCCGACTGAAGCCAGCGCTCCCGGCTCCGCCAATCCGGTGCCCCCCTCAAGGAAACACCGCCCGGTAAAACCTCTTCCCCGGCAGCGGCGCGCTGTCCAGCAGCTCGAAGCTGCCGTCTTCCCCCGCCTGCTCCGTCTTCCGGTCCACCCAGCTCGCCGGGCCATCCAGCGTGTCGCTCGACTGGATGCGGTAGATCCGCCCGGGCACGCCGGAGAAAACGATCCGCTGCGAACCATCCGCCAGCGTCTCGATCCGCTCGGCCTCCTGCACCGGCGCGTCCGCCGGGATGATGCCGACATTCACCGTGAAGCTCCGCGTGCCGCCCGACGAATCGCGCACCGTGTAGGTGAAGGAGTCCGCACCCACATTCCCCGGCTGCGGCGTGTAGTGGATCCAGCCGTCGATCACCTCGAGCGTCGCGCCATTCACGCTCAGCCCGTCCACGGAGACGAATTCCAGGCCGCTGCCATCATTCGACATCAGCGTGGCGATGCGCATCTTCAGCGGCGCCTGCGGGTCGCGCGCGGACGTATCCGTGCCCGGAGCCTCCGTGCCGGTGGCGAAGCGATAGCGGCCCGAGACCACCTCGTAAACTGCCGCGCCACCCTCCATGCGCAGGAAGGTCACACCCTCCGCGCTGCCCGCCGCCACGCCCGACTCGGTCACCGCCGCCGCATCCGCCGCGGGCACGTGGACCTCCGCCGTCGTATTCGTGGGAATGGTCACATTCATCACGAAGCCACCCGCGTGCATGCTCCAGCCGCTGGCGATCTCGCCGTGCATCGACTCGATCTTCCCGCTCGCATGCGTCAGCGCGCCACCCGGGCGCGGGCGGATCAGGATCTTCTTGTAGGCCGGGGCCGACGGGTGGAGATCGATGCCCGCCACCGTGCCGTAGAGCCACTCGCCGCAGGAGCCCAGCGAGTAGTGGTTGAAGGAATTCATGATCGTGCTCTGGAAGCCGCGCTCCGGCGTCCAGCCGTCCCAGCGCTCCCAGATCGTCGTCGCGCCCAGCTTCACCGAGAAGAGCCACGACGGGAAGGTATCCTGCATCAGCAGGTTGTAGGCGGTGCTGTTCTTCCCGCTCTCCGTCAGCACCGGCAGCAGGTAGCTCACGCCGACGAAGCCGGTGGAAAGGTGATTCCCCTTCGCGATCACGTCCGCCTCCAGACGCGATGCCACGGACGCACGCAGGGCGGTCGGCAGCAGGTCGAATTTCAGCGCCATCGCATACGCGCACTGCGTGTTCGACCCCGTGCCGATGAAGGCCCCCGTGGACTGGTTCACGTACTTGTTGATGAAGGCCGTCTTGATCGTCTGGAAAAGCGCCTCGTAGGTCGCCGCGTCCGCCGTATTCCCGATCACCGCCGCGGACTTGCCCAGCAGGCGCGCGGAGTAGGCGTAGTAGGCCGTGCCGATCAGCTCCTTGTTCGTGTCCGCATTGATGGAGAGCCAGTCGCCGTAGTCGGCACCGCGGCCGCGGTCGCGGATCCCGTTCGTGCTGTTCGTCCGGCAGTACTCCACCCACTTCTTCATCGCCGGGTAGGTCTTCTCCAGGATGCGCTTGTCGCCGTATGCCTCGTAGATGACCCACGGGCAGATCACCACCGCGTCATTCCACGCCGGCGTGCCGGAGCTGGGCGCGGCATCCGGTGCCACGTCCGGCAGGCGGCCGTCCGCGAGCTGGCTGTCCGTCACGTCCGTCATCCACTTCGTGTAAAAGGCCGCGATGTCCGCATTGTAGGTCGCCGTGCGGACGAAGACCTGCGCGTCCCCCAGCCAGCCGAGGCGCTCGTCGCGCTGCGGGCAATCCGTTGGCACGCTCAGGTAGTTCCCGCGCTGGCCCCACACGATGTTCGACTGGAGCTGGTTGATGTAGCCGTCCGAGCTGGTGAATTCCCCGTGGAAATCCGTGTCCGAGGAGAAGACCACGCCCGTGATCGCATCCAGCGGCGGCTGCGTGCTCACGCCCGTCAGCTCCACGTACTGGAAGCCGTGGAAGGTGAATTTCGGCGTCCACGTCTCCTCGCCGCCGCCCTTGCAGATGTAGGTGTCGATCGATGGCGCACCGCGCAGGTTCGCCGTGTAGAGCGTGCCGTCCGGATTCAGCATCTCGCCGTGGCGCAGCGTGATCTTCGTGCCTGCCGCGGCGGTGATCTTCAGCCGCAGCACGCCCACCATGTTTTGCCCCATGTCGTAGGTCCACTTGCCCGGCGCGGGCTGCTTCAGCGTCTTCGGCGTGATCTCCATCAGCGTCCGCACCGGCTCCATCGCCTGGCTGCTCATCGGGCGCTCCGGCTCCAGGCGCAGCAGCACGTTGCTCCACGCCGAGTCGTTGAAGCCCGCCGCATTCCAGCCCGGCACCTCGCGCCGCGCGTCGTAGTCCTCGCCGAACATGAAGTCCGTGTAGGTCGTCGGGCTCGCCGCCATCTTCCACGAGCCATCCGTGACCACCCTCTGCGTGGTGCCGTCCGTGAAGGTCACCTCCATCTGCGCCAGCAGCGCCGGGCTCGCGCCCCAGTACTTGAAGCCGCCATTCCCGATGTGGCCGGAGTACCAGCCCGGCGCGAGCTGCGCGCCGAAGACATTCTCGCCCGCCGCGAGCTGCGACGTCACGTCATACGCCTGGTAGCGCAGGCGCTTCGTGTAGTCCGTCCACTCCGGTGCCAGCGTCGAGTCGCCCACGCGTCCGCCATTCAGCGATAGCTCGTAGATGCCCAGCGCCGCCGCGTAGAGCGTCGCCTTCTTCACCGGCTTCTCCAGCGTGAAGGGCTTGCGCAGCAGCGGCACCGTGGTCGGCTGCGCCAGGTCCGCCGGGTAGTTCAGCGTCACCTGCTCGTCCACGTACTTGATCATCGACTTGCCATCGAGCGTGTACTCCAGGCGCAGGCGCTTCACCTTGTTCGGTGCCGGGTCGCCGCCCAGGTTCGCGATGTTCACCACCATGCTGAAGGGCCCGCTGGCCGCACGGTTGTTCAGGTTCGCCAGCACGTTCGCCGAGGCCGTGCCATCGATCGCCGTGAAATTCGCCGCCGTCAGCGTCACCGCCAGCGGCTTCGGCAGGTCGCCGGGGTAGTTGAAAGTCGCATTCTCCGCGACGAAGCGCACCGAGCTCACGCCGTCCACCGAGTAGTTCACCCGCAGGCGCTTCGCCTGGTTGTACGCCGGGTCCGGGCCGAAGTTCGTGTTATTCACCACCCGGCTGAAGCTCCCGCCCTGCGCCGCCGTCTGCAGCGTGGAGGTCACGTCGCGGTAGGTCCCTGGATTCGCGATCGACTCGTAGCGCGCGCTCGTGATCGTCGGGAAGATGATCGCCGGCAGGTCCGCCGGATAGCTCACCACCGCATTCTCCGGGAAGGTCCGCGTGGTCGTCTGCCCGCCGCGCTGATAGACGATCCGCAGTTGCTTCACGTTGTTGTAGGAAGGATCGCCGCCGAAGGTCTCGTTCGTCACCCCCAGCGCGAAGCTGCCCTGCGACACCATGCCATTCAGCAGCGCCGTCACATTGATCGCCGTGCCGCTGCCATTCACCGCCTCGTAGCTCGCCGTCGTGATCGTCGCGGGCGTGCCCGTCTCCGCGGTGCCGAAGGTCAAGCCGTCGATCCACTTCGCGCTCCACTCGGCATTTCCCAGCAGGCCGATGGTCCACTTCGCCGGGGCACTCCATGCGGAGGGCTGGTCGTCCTTGTCCCACGCGCGCACCTTCCAGTGGCACTCGGCACGGGAGGCGAGCGCCGATCCCGCGTACTCGATCTGGCTGGTCGCATCGCCCGCCACCTTACCGCTGTCCCACAGGTCACCCTGACCCGCGGCCAGCGCTTCCGGAGTCGAGGCCACGATGATCTGCCATGCCGTCTGCCGCTCCCCGCGCTCGGTGGAGGCCACCACCCAGGAAAGCCGCGGCTCCACTTCATCGATGCCCACGGGATCGACCAGGTACTCGCAACGGAGCTTCGACACGCTCAGGTCCGCCCACGCCGGGACGGCCAGCAGCGCGGCGAATACGGGTAGCGCCAGGAATTTCTTCATGCGCGGAAACTAACGCCCGAAATCCCGCGGACGACTGCAACGAATTCCCAAATCGTGCCAACCCGACCCCTCAAGGTGTTTGAAATGAGTGCCATTCATCGCATCGCGCCCTCCCGATCCGCAGAACTCGGAGAAATCCCGCATTTCGCACTCAACCGCCTCCGGCCAGCCCCGCCATACCCCGCGGGTGGGTTAATTTCACGTTTTATTGTCATTTCATCCCGTCACTGGATAGGCGGTGATGCCGACAGACGTTTCACCCGATCAAGCCCATGATCCGCATCGCGCTCCTCTCCTCCCTCTGCGCAGCCCCGCTCCTCGCCCAGGATGGCGGCCAGCTCTACACCATGTATTGCTCCGCCTGCCACGGCACCGACGGGAAGGGTGCCACCGGCGGCCAATTTCCCCCGCTCTCGCTGAGCCCGTGGGTCGAGGGCGATGCCGCACGCGCCGTGAAGATCGTCCTCCACGGCCTGCACGGCGAGGTGGAGGTGGACGGCCGGACCTTCAATCTCGAGATGCCACCGCAGGGCGGCATGCTGCCGGACGACCAGATCGCCGCCATCCTCAGCCACGTCCGCATCTCGTGGGGGAACAAGGAGTCGCAGGTCTCCGCGGACTTCGTGAAATCCATCCGTGCCGCGAATGCCGAGCGCAAGACCCCGTGGACCGCGCCGGAGCTGCTGAAGCTCCACCCCCTGCCCGGCGTCCGCCCGCCCATCGCGAACCTCCTTTCCCAGGTCTATCAGGGCGAGTGGCAGCAGCTCCCCGATTTCTCGAAGCTCACACCGGGGAACATCGAGGAAGAGCACGATGGCAAGATCAGCATCGCCAAGGCGGGCTTCACCGAGCTCTTCGGCATGGTCTGGCAGGGCGACCTCACCGCGCCGCAGGACGGAGAATACCGCTTCCGCCTCGATGCCGACGATGGCGCGCGCATCATCCTCGACGGCCAGGAAGTCGTGAAGGTGGACGGCATGGGCCCCATGAATGGAAGCCGCGCGAAGGACGGGAAGATCAAGCTCACCGCCGGACCGCACAAGCTGCGCGTGGAGTACTTCGAGTATCACGGCCAGGAAGGCATCGCCATCGCATGGCGCGGCCCCGGCATCCCCTCGTGGCGCAGCCTCACGGACAAGCCCCCGACCGGCGGCCCGGATCCCATGCCCATCGCCGCAAAGGACGGTCGCGCCGTGGTCTATCGGAATTTCATCGCGGGCACCACGCCGCGCGCCATCGGCATCGGCTTCCCCGGCGGCGTGAATCTCGCCTACTCCGCCGACCATCTCGCCCCCGAGCTGATCTGGACGGGCGACTTCATGGACGGCTCGCGCCACTGGGTGGACCGCGGCCAGGGCGACCAACCGCCCGCCGGCGAGGACGTGGTGAAGCTCTCCGGCACGCCCATCTTCCCCGCGGAAAAGGAAGCGCGCTTCCGCGGCTACAAGCTCGACCCCGCGGGCAATCCCACCTTCGCCGTCCAGCTCGGCGGGCAGACCCTGCTCGACTCGTGGAAGCCCGCCGACGCCCCCGACGAGCAGGCAAACAGTCGCCAGCCCGCGCTCCAGCGCCATGTCTCGCTGAAAGGCTCCGGCCCCGCCTTGGAAATCCTCATCTCCGACAGCGCCGAGGCAAAGCCCATCGACGACCAGGAGCTATCCATCGGCGACCACTTCCACCTCCACACCGAGGGCGAGGTGGACCTCATCAAGCGCGACGGCAAGACCTACCTGAAGCTCTCTCCCAGCACCTCGGCCACCCTCGACTATCGCTGGAAACCCTGATCCTCCCATGCCCCTCAATCCCCAATCCACGCAGGAGATGAAGTTCCAAGTGAGAAGTCCCAAGCGCCAAAATAAGCACACCGCCCCTTGGCGAACTTTGCGTCTTGGCGGTTCATTCATCATCGCTGCAATCGGCACCACCTTCGCCCAACAGCAATCCGACTTCTACCTCCGCGAGGAGATCCCGCTGCCGCCCGGCGAGGTCATGGAGCTCGGCTCCATCGCCCTGATGCCCGACCAAAAGATCGCCGTCACCTCACGCCGCGGCGACCTCTGGATCTGCACCGGTGCCTACGGCGACGACCTCACGAAGGTGACTTGGAAGAAATTCGCCGAGGGCCTCCACGAGCCGCTCGGCATGTCGTGGAAGGACGGCTGGCTCTACCTCACCCAGCGCCCCGAGGTCACCCGCATCCGCGACTCGGACGACGATGGCGTCGCCGATACCTTCGAGACCATCAGCTCCGGCTGGTCGATCAAGGGCGACTACCACGAATACGCCTTTGGCACCGAGGCGGACCGGGACGGCAATATCTGGACCGTCCACTGCCTCACCGGCTCCTTCACCGCCGATGTCCCGTGGCGCGGCTGGTGCCTCCGCATCACGCCGGAGGGGAAGATGATCCCCACCTGCTCCGGCATCCGCTCGCCCGGCGGCATCGGCTTCAATGCCGAGGGCGATGCCTTTTACACCGACAATCAGGGCCCGTGGAACGGCTCCTCCTCGCTGAAGTGGCTGAAGCCCGGATCCTTCCAGGGAAATCCCGCCGGCAACCGCTACTACGACCTCGCCCCGGAGATGGGCAAGCGCCCCGCCGAGCCCGCCAACAAGTCACGCATCATGACCGAGCGCGGCCGCATCCCGGAATTCGTCCCGCCCGCCGTCATCTTCCCCCACGCGAAGGTCGGCCACTCGCCCAGCGGCATCGTCGCCGATACCACCGGCGGGAAATTCGGCCCGTGGGAAAAGCAGCTCTACGTGGGCGAGCAGACGAAGAGCGAGGTGCAACGCGTCTGCTTGGAGAAGGTGAACGGCCTCTACCAAGGCGCCGTCTTCCATTTCCTCGAGGGCTTCGAGGCCGGCATCGTGCCCGTCCGCCAGGCCGGGGACGGCACCCTCTTCATCGGCGGCACGAACCGCGGCTGGGCCTCCAGCGGCAGCAAGACCTTCACCTTCGAGCGCGTCCGCTGGACCGGCCGCGTCCCCTTCGAGATCCACACCATGTCCGCGCTGCCGGATGGCTTCGAGCTCACCTTCACCGAGCCCGTCGACCCCGCCACCGCCGCCCGGCCCGAGTCCTACGCCATGGACGCCTGGACCTACATCTACCAGGCCGACTACGGCTCCCCCGAGGTTGACCGCGCCACCCCGAAGATCACCGCCGCCACCGTCTCCCCCGATGGCAAGAAGGTCCGCCTCAAGATCGACGGCCTAGTCCAAGGCCACGTCCACCACCTCACCGCCCCCGGCATCACCACCAAAACCGGCACCAAACTCTGGCACCCCGAAGCCTGGTACACACTGAACGAAATCCCGAAGTAGCGGCACAACATCACATAGCGAAACAACCGCACGTAGCGAAACGACTGCGTCGTTTCGGTAAGGTGCGGCCCGCAGATCATTCCCGGCATGTTTCACCCACCCGTGAACAGCCTGTAGCTGACTCGCGGCACGATTCACCCACCGGTGCTCCCCGAGATCTCTCCCCGGCGGCCCAAAGGCGCCCCCCGGACAGCCCACAGATGACTCGCACGCGGCGATCTCCAGCGACGCGCGAGACGCCGGAAGGGCGCAGCCCTCCCGCTACCACGAGGCACCACATATCCCCGGAAAGATGAAACATTCGTCTCGCGAATCGCGTGACATGCGTCATCTCTTCCGGACCGATGAATTGCGCATCACGCCTGATCCCCATCCCCCTCCTTTCCCTCCTCGGCGGCGCTTTCATCGCGCAGGCGCAAGTGCAGGCACAAGCACAGGCGCAGGTCCAGACACCGCAACTCGTGAGGGACATCAATCCCGCCACGACCCGCCAGCCGCGATGGGTGCAGCCACCCGTCGTCGCCGGGACCAAAGCATACTTCACGGCATGGACCCGCGAGACCGGGCATGAAATCTGGGTCACCGACCGCACCGCCGCCGGCACCCGCGTGCTGAAGGACATCTTCCCAGGCATGTCCGGGTCGAATCCCACCTCGCTGATGGCCGCGGGAAGCCGGATCTTCTTCCTCGCCGACGACGGCACCCACGGCATCGAGCCCTGGATCAGCGACGGCACCGCCGCAGGCACCCGCATGGTCGGCCACTCCTTCCCCGGCATGCTATATGGGAATCTCAGGCTCCTCGGCACCAGTGCCAGCCGCGTCTGGTTCAGCTACCCCACCTCCACGGGCAACTCCATCTGGAGCTCCGACGGCACGCCGGAAGGCACCATCGAGCTCAATGCGCCGGAAGAAGGATCAGGGCGGAGGTTCCAGCTCCCGTCGGAAATCACCGCCATCGGCGAGACCGCCTATTTCTCCGTGAATGACCGGCCCTCCGAGCTATGGCGCTCGGACGGCACCGTCGCCGGGACTCATCCCATCCACTCCTTCGTCGGGCCATCGCAGGATCACGTGGACGTCTTGGAAATCACCACCTGGGGCAGCCACCTCTACCTCATCACCCGCACGAATCGACGCTCCAGCCTCTGGAAGTCCGACGGCACCGAGGGAGGCACGGTCCAGATCCCACGCGATACCCACTCCGACTCGTGGGCCATGCTGGAAAACCTGAAAGTGGCGGCGGAGGACAAGTTCTTCTTCATCGGCCTGCCGGAGGAGGGCGCCGAAAAAACCTGGCGCTATGGCGACGGCACGCTCGACGGCTCCGTCCGCTTCCTCGGCGACGGTCCGCCGATGGGTAGCCTGGATGGCACCGTCTTCAATGGCATCCTCTACTTCACCCGGGAGGACCCCCAGGCGGGCTACGAGTTGTGGCGCAGCGACGGCAGCCTCGCCCGCACCTACCGCCTCGCGGATCTCGACCCCGGCATCCGCAACTCCCTTCCCGGCGGCTTCACCCCGTCCGGCCCGTGGCTCTACTTCTCCGCCGACACCCGCAAGTCCGGCAGGGAGATCTGGCGCACGGACGGCACCGAAAAGGGCACTCGCCTCGTCCACGAGACCGCCCGCGGGAATGGCACCACCCTGCCCCATAAATTCACCCCGGACCACGATGGGAACCTCTACTTCCTCGGCGGCATCCAGAGCCCCGGCGACGACCTCTGGTTCCTCGATGGGAAGAAGCGCAAGGCACGCCAGCTCACCACACCGGGGAGCAATGGAGTCAGCGGCGTCACCGGAGGCGCCGGCACCGTCCGCGGCAGCTATCTCTTCACCGCGGACGATGGCAAGAAAGGCAATACCCTCTGGATCAGCAACGGCACGAAAAACGGCACCAAGACGCTCATCAAGCCGAACAGCCGCAGCCCCCTCCACGATGTCGGCAATTTCACCGCCTTCGGCAGCCAGACGCTCTTCACCGCCTCCGGAAACAACCGTGCCGCGCAGGTCTGGATCACGAACGGCACTACCGGCGGAACGCGACCCCTGACGAATTTCACCGATAGCCGCTCGAATGCGAATATCGTCACGAATGGCGTGATCGCCTGCTTCACCTCCTGGGACTCCGTTTACAATCGCCTCTGGACCACCAGCGGCACACCGGCCACCACGCTCCAGCTCCGCCAGCCGAACGGCGATCCCTTCAATGTCTATCCCGGCACGCTCCACCTGGATGGAAACACGCTCTACTTCATCTCCATCTCGCCCACCTACCGGCACGAGCTGTGGCGCACCGATGGCACCCTGGCGGGCACGGTGAGGCTGAAGGATGGCTTCCCCGGCTACCGCTTCACCAATCTCGCCCAAGCGGGCGACCGGATCTTCTTCGCCGTGCAAGGAAACTCACCCGCGCAATTTTGGTCCACCGATGGCACCCCGGCGGGCACCGCGCCCTTCCCTGTCGATGTGCCTCCGAATACCTTCTTCGAGGTCAAGACGACCATCCCCTTCGGCTCGGGATTCCTCTTCATCGCTGGCGAAAGCGAAAACGGCAACCGCTGGTGGTACAGCGATGGCACCACCGCGGGCACCCGGCGCATTTCCCCTTCATTCATCGATTCCGGGGCAGACCAGCCCGGCGACATCTCCCGCGCCATGCTCGGCGGCAAGCTCATCTTCGCAGTGGGAGATATCCCCCATGGCCGTGAACTCTGGAGCACCGACGGCACCCCGGAAGGCACCGCGCTCATCGCGGACATCAATCCCGGACCGGCCTCCTCCAATCCCACCCATTTCACCCTCGCCGGAGACCGCGTGTATTTCGTCGCCGATGACCTCACGAACGGGCGCGAACTCTGGGTCACCGATGGCACCGCGGAGGGCACGCGGCTCGCGGCGGAGACGCTGCGGGGGCCTACCTCCTCCTCACCCGGAGGTCTGCAGGTCGCGGGGAATCGCCTGCTTTTCAGCTCGGAGAGCCTGCACCAGGGCGTGGAGCTCCACTCGATCAATTTGCCCGTCGCATCACCGGCCCGCATCCTGGCCATGGCCACCTCATCGCTCTCCACCGGTGAAGCGGCCACCCTGCCCGCGGAGGACAGCGAGCTACTGAATCACGCCTTCAATCTCCCCGCCGGCACTACCGCCACCACGCCGCTCCTGCCCGGCACCGGCACCTCCGGCTATCCCTCCTTCACCCGCCCCGGCGGCGTCTTCCGCGTCGAGTATCTGCGCCGCACCGATGGCCTGCTCCGCTATACCGCGAAGTACTCCACCACCCTCCAGCCCGGCTCCTTCCTCCCCATGACAGGCACCGAGACCATCACCGGCATCGATGCCCTCTGGGAACGCGTCGTCATCGAGCAAGCCATCGACCCCGACACCCCCCGCCTCTTCGGCATCCTGGAAGTCACGCCAAGGTAGCGGCTACCCCGTAGCGAAACGACCTAGAGTCTCGTAGCGAAACGACTGCGTCGTTTCGGCTGGGGGAGGCCCGCAGATGATCCCCGGCATGATCCGCCTACCCGTGCACGGCCCGCAGACGACCCCCGGACAGCCCGCAGACCACTCGCCAGCGGCGATCTCCCTCAACACGCGAGACGCCGGAAGGGCGCAGCCCTCCCTCTACGGGCGCCAAGCCCCGCGCGCCAAATCCCCGCACCGCCGGGAAATGGAAACCTTTCCTCCGTTTTCCCATTCCCAAGTCCCGCGATTCCCTTGAGAAACGGTGGCATTGAAACTCTCCCACTGGCTCAACTCCCGACATATCGCGCTCGAATGGGCGGGCACGGCTGCGGCCGGGCTCCTCTATGCCATCGCGCTGAAGTACTTCGTCTTCCCCGCGAAGGTCATCCTCACCGGCTTCGAGGGCATCGCGGCGGCGCTCAGCTACTTCTTCCACAGCCCCTCGCTCTTCCTCATCCTCTACGGCATCTCGCAGGCCATCCTCGTCGCCTTCGCCTACAAGAAGATCAGCCGCACCTTCGCCGTCCGCACCGCGCTCACCACCGGCGTCGTGCTGCTGGTGCTCCCCTTCCTGCCGGAGATGAAGATGGCGGACTCCCAGCAGGAGCGCCTCATCCTCGTCCTCTTCGGCGGCATTCTCTCCGGCCTGGCGAAGGCCCTCGCCCTGCGGCTCCGCGGGTCCACCGGCGATGAGGACGTCCTCGGCGCGTGGTTCGCCATGAAGTACCTGAAGCCCGTCGGCTCCATCGCCGTCATCTCCGCCGCCATCTCATGCGCCTTCGGCCTGGTGATGGAATACTTCACCTACCGGCACATCGAGCCCGTCATCAATACGCTCATGTACACCAGCATCTTCATCTTCACCGGTGCCGAGACGCTGAACAACTTCTTCAAGAAATTCAAACTGGTGATGATCACCGCCTTCGGCAAGGAGCCGGACAAGATCGGCAGGGCCATCAAGACCGCCGCGCCCCACCGCACCTACACCCTGCAGCCCGGCACCGGTGGCTTCTCCGCCGAGCCCGTCCACCTCGTCCGCACCATCGTCACCCACGAGGAGCTGCCCGAGATCCTCGATGCCCTGGAGCGCGATTGCCCGGAAGCCTTCCACTTCCACCACGATATCGAGGGCATCTCCCGCAGCTACTACATCAAGCCCATCGGGTAGCGCGACGTGGCGTGGCGTAGTGGCGGCATGAGCCACGGCTCACGCCTCACTCGAAGAAGCACTCCCGGATCTCCACTACGTAGCCGAGGTCCGCGAGGGCCAGCAGCTCCTGCTTCCACTCCGGCCCGCTGGTCGCGCCGATGCACAGGGCCTGGTCCTCCCCGCAGCCGATCCTCCCGCGCGATCCGGGATGGATCGCCACGCCGGGAGAAATCCGCCGCACCTCGGCGAGCGACGCCTCGTCCCGCGGCACGCAAAATTCATACGACACCGTCACCAGCCCGTCGTCCGGGCCGCGCAGGCCATCGGGACGGATCGCATCGATGTCGAACTTGATCTTCGCTCGGCCCGCCCCGGTCTCCTCGCGGATGCCGGACTTCGATTCCTTCCGGTCCTCGGACTTCGTCGGCAAGGCAGGTCCGCCCTCCTGTGATTGCGGCGCTTTCGCACTGCCATTTTCCTGCGGACCGGCAGGCCCGCCGCAATGCCTCATCGCCAGCCCTCCACCGATGAGTGATGCGGCCAGTGCTACAATAATAAGACGTTTCATGGGGAGATGATCGAACGTCAAGGGCTCTAACAAGCCTCCCCCGCCACGGAAAGGAACTTCTCCGCGGCTGACCTCCTTTACATCCCCACCCCCGCGCGCGAGGAATACCACGTGCGTCACCTTCTCCTCTGCGGCCACGGCTACCTCGGCCAGGCGATCTCCCGCGACTTCATCGCCGCCGACTGGCAGGTCACCCCGCTCTCGCGCTCCGGCGGCGATGGCAGCATCGCGTGCGACCTCACGTCCGCAGCGGATGTCGCCGCGCTGGAGGTGGAGCGTCCGGACTTCATCGTCCACTGTGCATCATCGGGTCGTGGTGGTGCGGAGGCCTACCGCGCCGTCTATCTCGAGGGCTGCCGCCACCTGCTGGAGCGCTTCCCCGGCGTGCCGCTGCTCTTCACCTCCAGCACCTCCGTCTATGCGCAGGTGGATGGCTCGGAGGTCACCGAGGAAAGCCCCGCCGCGCCCGACCGCGAGACCGGACAGATCCTCCGCGAGACCGAGGAGCTCGTCCTTTCCCGCGGCGGCCTCGTCACCCGGCTCTCCGGCATCTACGGCCCGCACCGCAGCGTCATCCTCAGGAAATTCCTCGGCGGCGAAGCCATCATCGAGGAAGACGGCCGGCGCTATCTGAACCAGATCCACCGCGACGACGCCGCCGCCGCCATCCTCCACCTGGCCACACTCCCGCGCGATCTCCCCTCGCGGCTCTACAATCTCACCGATACGCGCCCGCTCACCCAGCGCGAGTGCTACGAGACCCTTAGTACCATCTTCTCCTGCCCCCTCCCGCCCACCGGCCCGCGCGATCCCGACCGCAAGCGCGGCTGGACCCACAAGCGCGTGTCAAATGCGAAGCTCCGCTCGCTCGGCTGGGAACCGCGCTTCCCCTCCTACCTCGATGCCGTGGAATCCATCGCCCCCACCCTCGGCGATCCCGGCCACGCGTGACGAAGCCGTAACCGGCGGGCCATTGGACCGCATCACCGGCGGCCCCCAGCATCCGCCCGGCATGGCTCGTCACTTTCTCCTCTGGATCTTGTCCGCACTGTTCCTGCTCCCGCTTCCCGCCGCGATGGCCGGGGAAGCGGAGGAACTCACCCCTGCGGAGCTCGCCGCCTTCCAGGCCCGCATCGACCCCGTCCGCAAGGCCTACACCGCCGAGCTGAAGAAGCTGAATGCGGCCATCGCCAGGCAGAAGGAAGATCACCTCGCGGAGCAGCTCATCCTCCGCAAGAAGCGCCCGCTGACCGCCTACCTGCGCTTCCTCCTCATCGCCGAGGATGACCTGCACATCCTCGCCCGCCCGCAGGACACGCTCGCCACCGGCTCCGGCATCGCCCAGCTCTCCAGCCAGGAAAACAAGCGCGTGGCCGACCTGCGGCAAAAGATCCGCACCGCCGAGCGCGAGCGCGTGAAGGCGGAGATCGCAGGGAAGCTCCGCTCCCACGCCGACGAGCGCACCGAGGAGAGGATCTTCAAGGACGAGAACGCCCTCGACACCATCTACGACCGGAATGTCGCCAAGCTCCGCCGCGACCTCGACCGCGCGAAGCGCGACCTGACCAAGGAGAAATACGCCGACCGCCCGAACGAGCGGAAGATCGCCGGGAACGAGCGCATCATCGTGGACAGCGAGAAGCAGCTCGCCGCCATCCACGAGTACATCTACGGCTTCGCCCCGCGCACCGGATTCGAGCGGAAGATCGACCCCGCGGACACCACCGCGGCGGGCAAGCTCATGGCCGAGCTGGCCACCGAGCGCGACGCCCTCATCGCCCTGCTCCGCGGGGAAAAGGCGGGCGGCGAATCCGGCGGCGGCAAGGGCGGCAGCGTCGGCGGCTCCTTCCTGTATAGCTCGAATCTCGGCGTGCTGCTGGACATCTCCGGCTCCATGACCCGCCACATCGACGCCGTGAAGCTGGAGATCGCCCAGACCTTCGAGGCGCCCCGCTACCACCAGATCCCCGGCTGCGCGCTGCGGGGTGTGGACTTCGCCCCCCTCACCACCGCCGAGATGAACAAGAGCCGCATGGACTGCATGCTCGCCATCGAGGAACTCACCGCCGTGAACCGCGTGGATACCCTCTACTGGTTCTGCGACCTGCAGGATGAGATCCAGTTCTCCGCGCTCCGCCGCCTGCGCTCCCTCCTCCTCCGCGCCGGCACCGCCTTCCACGTGAAGACCCTCGACAAGGAAGCCCACAAGGACCTGCTCCCGCTCATCGACGACTACCAGAGCTGATCCCTGCCTATCTAAAAACGGAACCGCGCGGCGGAAATGAATCCGGCCGCGCGGTTAATTTGAGGCCGGCCCCGGCGACGAGACCGGCCCCTGTCATGGCACTTCACCACTGCTGCCCCGAGGCACTCAGCGGATGAAGCCGATACCGGAGACGCGCTCCTTGCCGTCGCGCTCCGTCACGGTGATGGTCACGGTGCCTCCGCCCGAGTCCGCGGCCACTTCCGTCTTGAGATCGTCATGGTGTGACACACGCCAGTTCGCGAATTCCGGGGTGCCTCCCGCAGCGCGGAAGGAGGAGGCGAACTGGGTCACAAAGGCTTGCTGGAAATTCACCTTCTCCGTCTCGGACGGGATCTGCACGTAGCCCGCGCCGACGTTCTGGCCCATCACCTGGAAGGTATCCCAGTCGATGTTGTTGCGGGCCTCCGCGTCGCCGCGTGCGAGCGCTTCGAAGGTGTTCTTGGCGAAGGTCATGTCGCCCTTGCTCGCCACCTTCTCGGTCACTTTTTCAGCCTGCTCACACTGGGTGAGGGCGGTGCACATGCCGAGGGCGAGGGGGATCCACAGGTATTTCATGGAAGTCATGGGTAGGTTTCTTCAGGAGCCGTGTGAGACTCCGGAAACGCTCTTGCACATGACGAACCAATCCCGCCCCATCTGGAAATCAACGGCTTGCGAGCCAGCCTCGCAAGCCGATCATGCAAAACGCACCTGTTAGCGCGCAAAGCTCGCCGCGGGGGCGGGCAAATTGACCTCCCCGACCGGGATGGTCACCGTCGCCGGGGCCGAGTCCACCGTGCCGTCATTCGCCACGTAGGAGAAGCTGGCGGTGCCGGTGAATCCGTTCGCGGGCTTGAATTTCAGGTTCGGCACCTTGCCCGTCAGCTTGCCGTTTTCCGGCTGGGTGAGCAGGCGGTAGGTCACCGGGTCGCCATCGGCGTCCGTCGCGGACAGCACCACGGGCACGACCTTCTTCACCGGCGGCCCGAGCGCCACGAAGGAGGAGGCCACCGGGGCGCGGTTGTTCGGGTTGATCACCGTGATCTGGATCACCGCGGGCTTCGAGTTCGCCTTCCCGTCATTCGCCACATAGCTCACGGAGTCCGTGCCGCGGTAGCCGGGCTTCGGCGTGTAATACACCGCCGGTGGCGTGCCGGTCAGCGTGCCGGTCTTCGGCTTCTTCGTGATGGAAAAGGAGAGCGGATCCTGGTCGGTATCCAGCCCGGTCAGCGGCAGCAGCAGCGGCTGGCCCATGTGCGCCACCACCGAGGACGGCTGGGCCACCGGCTTCGCATTCTCCGCACGCACGCGCAGCGTGATGATGCCCGGCGCAGAGGTCGTCTGGCCATCGCTCACCGTGTAGCGGAAGGTCCACTCGCCCGGCTTCGCCGCCTTGTAGGTCAGGTTCGGCGGGGTGCCGGTCAGCTTGCCCTTCTCCGGCTGGTCGATCACCTGGAAGGTCATCGCGTCGCCGTCCACATCCATGCCCGGCAGCGTGAAGCGGAAGGTGCCGCCCTTCATCGTGAAGAATTCGCCCCCCGTCGCCACCGGCACGTCATTCACCGGCGAGATGAAGATACTCACCGTGGCGGGCTCGGAGTAGGCAGAGCGCTCGGAGCCGTCATTGACGCGGAAGGTGAATTCGTCCGCGCCGGTGACATTCGCATTCGGCACGTAGAACCAGCCCGTCTCACGGCTGTCGATCACGCCCTTCGTCGGCGGCGTGACGATCTCGAAGACAAATGCATCCCCATCCGCATCACTGCCATAGAGAGTCACGGGAAGCGGAGTGTCTTCCACCACCGCGAGCGCCGCCGGCTCGGCGACCGGTGCGCGGTTCGGGTCCGCCTCGATCATGAAGGAGCGCGGCTCCTCGCCCTGCTCTTCTTCGTAAACGTGGGCATTCGACACCGCGACGAAGCGGTAGATCTCCTCCCACGCGCCCTCGCCTGTCCTGCCGAGCACGGCGTAGCGGCCGCCCTTCACCAGGCCGGACGCGAAGAACTCATGCACACCATCCGTGGTCGTCGTCTGCCCGGCCAGCTCGCGCGGCTCGGCATCCGTGAAGACTTCCATCCAGCTCTGCGACTGCAGCGACTGGGTGGTCACCGGCCCGCGCGGCGTGCCGTCGGGATTCGCGATCGTCGCGCCATTGATGCTCTGGATGTGCGACACGTCCACCTGCCGCGGACCACCGGGAGTGTAGCCATACACCGCGCTGCCATTCCCCGTGGAGACCACCGAGCCGCCCGCCGTGGAGATCGCCGAGGCCGCCGTATTCCACACAAAGCGGATCTTGCTCGCATCGCCCTCGTACGGGTGCTTGGGGAAAGCGGGGTAAACCGGAAATGCATCCATCTCCACGGTCGGCACCGTGATGCGCAGGTCCTCGTCGGCACCGGCACCTTCATTCACCGTCAGCTTCCACACTCCGCCCGCATCCGCCAGGGTCTCCAGCGGAACCGTGGCAGCAAAGCTCACGCTGCCGCTACGGGCAGATCCGGTGATCGCATGCAGCCCGCCCGCCGGGTCCTCCAGCACCGCGGTGCTCGCCGCGCCCTGCGCCAGCGTGCCCTCGGTGATCGTCACGGAAAGCCGGATCGACAACGATTCCAGACCCTCTGCCTGCTGCGAGCGCTCAAGGTAAAAGACGCTGCTGGAAATGGCCGCGCTGGCCCCGGCGGACGTCGCCAACAGCATCAGGGAAGTAAACAATCGGGAGGAACAAAGCATGCCACACACTCATGATGATACGCACGTAATGTCAACACCAGGCATGAGACGATAGGGAAACGACTTATGATTCCCCTCGCTCTAACACAATGGCTTGGGAAGTGCGGGCTTGGCAGCGAGAGCGGCACCGGTCATCTTTCACTCATGCTCCGTCTCCTCGCCATCCTCCCGCTCGCCCTCGCCTCGTGCAGCATCGCTGGCAAGTCCGGCAGCCACGCGGACTATCAGCCCGTGGAGGGCGATATCCTCTTCCAATCGCTGCCAAATCCCCCCGGGCTCGATCTCGTGGACGCCATCGAGGGCACCACCGGCTCGCCCTATTCCCACTGCGGCATGGTCTTCCAGGAAGACGGCAAGTGGCAGGTGATCGAGGCCATCGGCCCGGTGAAGATCACCCCGCTGAAAAGCTATGTCTCCCGCGGTCGCGGCAAGCAGGTCTGGGCCTACCGGCTCGACGAGGCGAGCCGCAAACACGTCCCCGCCGCGCTCGCCGCGATGAAGAAAGACCTCGGCAAGCCCTACGACCCGCGCTACCGTTTCGACGACGAGGCCATCTACTGCTCCGAGCTCATCTGGCGCGGCTGGGTGGCCGCCACCGGCAAGGGACTCGGCAAGACCGTCACCCTCGGCAGCCTCGATTGGCGGCCCTACAAGCCCGTGATCGAGGCCATCGAAGGCCAAGGCAACCTGCCCCTCGACCGCAAGATGATCACCCCCCGCGACATGGCCAAGGCCAAGGAGCTGACCCTCGTCTATCCCGCGCCGTAGCGACAGGAAGCGACAGCGGAGTGCTGGCTTTGGCTGGCCTTCCTGGGAGCGCCGGTCATTAGACCGGCCCGAAGCCACGCTCAAAGCCCCCTTCCTTCCTCTCAAAGCTGCCGCAGGCGGAGTGCTGGCTTTAGCCGGCAAGTATTGCTCCCCATGCCCGGCAAAGAGCACTCCCCGGCTGAAGCATTTCCCTCCGAACTATAGCCACCGAGCAGGCATCAGGGATGAGAAAGATCGAACCGCGAAAAACGCGAAATCCCCCGGAATTCTCTGCGTCGGGATTTTCTTCCTGCCTTTAGATTTCGCGCTTTTCCGCGTCCTTTCGCGGTGAACCGAAGGCCTCGATCCATTGGGAGAGCCGGCCCCAACCATCCCGCACAAGCGTGCTACGACCTTGTGCGAAATGCCCTAACAACAGCATACCCACAAGCCCCCCACATCACCAAAAAACCTCCCAGCGGTGAACCGTCACCCCGCTGCGGAACCACGGATTCTGATCCTTTCCCGGTCGTCCGATGACGACCTTCCCCTCCCCCGGATCCGCCTGGATCCACGCACCGTCGCCCAGATGGATCAGCACATGGCGGCCATCCTGCGTCACCGCGAGATCCCCCGCCTTCACGGTCGCGGGATCGATGGTCACAAGCTCGCCCGTCACCCCGGTCGGCCGGGTGAAGCCGCGATAGCCCTCGCTCATCGCCTTTGCGCTGGTGTCGTACCACCACTGCTCCAGCCACAGGCGCGCCGCGCGGCCGTTTCCCCGCAATGCCTGGTCGAGCAGCGCCTCCCTCAGCGCCCGCCGTGGCAGCCCCGAGCAATCGATGCCGAGCCCGCCTTCACCGCCCCACCGGTAGCGCGTCCCCTCGTAGCCACGCATCGATGCCAGGTAGCGATCCGTGAGACGCGGCGCATCCAGCTCCCGCCCCGGCATGATGAAGGGAAGCATCACCAGCAGCGGAAGGCCCATCACCGCCACGCGCCATTTCCGCCGCTCCCACGCCAGCATCACCGCCCCCGCCCATGTCATCGCGAGTGCCAGCGGCAGCCCGTAGCGCACCCAGCCATTGTGCAGCGGCTGCCACGCCAGATAGGCGGCGAGCGCACCGGCATAGAGGACAAGCCTGATGGGATACTTCCGTGACATCGGCACATCATCGCGGAGACGGCGCCACATCTTCCAGATCCATCCGCCCCTTCACGAAGAATTCACCGGCCATTCTCCCAAGCCGCCGCAGGCGGAGCGCCACCCACCTGGGAGCGCCGGTCATTAGACCGGCCCGAAGCCACCCTCAAAGCACGCCTCACCCTTCCTCTCAAATCTGCCGCAGGCGGAGTGCTGGCTTTAGCCGGCAAGTATCACTCCACCATGCCCGGCGAAAACGACTCGCCGACTAAAGCCAGCGCTCCGCTCCGCCAATCCCCGAAAAGCAACGCTCCCACGAGTCACTCCGTCACCTTCGCACCAGCCACCCGATACCTCCGCCAGCGCCAACCCACTGCCGCCGACCACGGCACCAGATACGCCGCCGTCAGCAGCCAATAGGGCAGCACCCAGTGTCTCATCCCGTCCGGGCGACGTTCCACTGAAGCCCGCGCCCACCACCGTGGCACCAGCGGTTCCTTGGTAAGCCAGCCGTCACTCCAGAATTCCGTCCCGAAATCAATGTACGATCCCCGCGGCGCACGCGTCACGACGAGCGCGCCTCCCACGCTGTCGAACTTGAACGACCCCGCCGACCCGGTCCATGTCGCGACGAATCCCTGCTGGGACGACTTCCCCCACAGCCACAGCAGGAACACCAGCCCCGGCACCCAGGCCCAAAAGGCAAGCGAACGAAACAAGCGAAAGCGGGTCTCCATTTCAGGCCCGCACTCTCACCCCCACGCGATCCCCTCGTAAAGCTCCGCCAGCGGCAGCTCGCCGCCCGCCAATCAAATCCCGGCATTGACCCGCCCGCGCTTTCCCGAAGAGTCGCGGCGTGCCGTCCTTGCCCGATGCCTGGCTTGCCACGCCGCGGAAATTCCCGCTGCGCGACCGCCTCGTCTTCCTCCGCATCGTGCGGCCGGATTGGGCGGAGGAGGATGAGCTGCACCACTTCTTCGAGAACTACCGCCGCGTCCTCACCCACGGCCGACTCGTCCACGCCGCCGTGATCCAGGCAAACCGGATGCTCTACGATCCCCAGGGGCCGGATGCCCCCGGCGAGATCGTCTATGACTTCGAGGGCGGCATGCCGGAGCGCGAGCTGCTCGACCTCGCCGCGCGCCTCCAGACCCTCCGCCGCGATGGCTCCGCCGACCCGCGCGCCCACCGCATCGGCAGCTATCTCGCGGACCAGCGCGAGCGCGTCTTCGGCTGGCCCATCCCGGAAGGCTGGGGCCCGGAGACCTGCCGCATCTCCACCATCTACTTCGCCCGCCACCACCTCTGGGGCTGCCACCTCGCGGAAAAGATCGTCCCCGTCTGCGTCGATCCCGAGATAGGGGTGGCGGTCGTCTTCCCCGCGAAGTACTGGAGCTGACCCCTGCCGCCATCTCATACGGCGAGGACGAGGGACCGGGCATTCGCCCAGCGGGTCAGCAGTTGGTATTCGAATTCCTCCGGCCAGCGGTTCTGCTTCCCGCGTGCCTGGATGATGCGGCGCGAGACGCGGTCCACCTCGATGGTGAGCCGCGCCACGTGGCGGAACCCCGAGATAGCAGGCTGATGCTGGCGCAGCGAGAAGATCGCGGACCTCCCCGTCTGACAGCGGTGCCAATAGCCCGCCACGCAGTGCCGCAGTTCGCGCCCCTCCGCCATGAGCTGCGCATGGCTGAGCCTTTCCCGGAATGTCCACACCGATGGCTGCTCCGTGCCCATGGCGCAGACGATCTCGTACGGCTCCGCATCCGGCATCGGCGCCCAGGCTGCATCGGTCATGGCGCGGAGGTCCGCACGCAGGCTCGCCCGGGTGAGATCATGGTCGCGAAAGCGGATACCCTCCATCAGCGCGGCATCCAGCAGGGACTGCCAGCGGCCAAAGGCATGCCGCATCAGATCCCCCAGCGGCAGGGCGACCAGCAGGCAGGCCCGCTTCACATGATCGTGATGCAGCAGTTCCAGGATCACATCCGCGATCACGCCGAACGCACGCGGATCGAAGCCCCGTGCTCCCGCGACCTTCGCCAGCAGCCGCGTCCACACGTCATCGTGATCTCTCTCACGGATGAAATCATGCGCGAGCACCGCGTCGATGAGGGCGGGAGAAGCATCGAGCGAAACAAGCAGCCCCCGCCACAATGCCTGCCGCACGGTCATCGTCTCCGGGGCCTGCATCGCGAGATGGATCGCCCGCCCGCTGATCGACATGGGGAAGCCCGCCGCCTTTCGCCAACTGCCACCACGGGCCAGATGGCAGAACCAATCGCGCTCAGGTGCCCACAGCTCCCCGCGCACCCGCCATGCCGAATCGAAGAATGCGGGAAGCGGCCACTCGGCGAAGAGATGCCGCAGCAGATCCGACCACGACTCCTCCGGCGACAGCCCTGACGGCGGACGCCATGACTCCGGCCCACGCAGCCACCGGCCGGCATAGGCAGCCACGCGGGAAAGCATCGGGACCAGATCGCCGGACAGGCCGTGGGGCCGGTCGAGCAAGTGGCTCCTTTCCGCGAGGGCATGGACGAGCCGCAGGCAAGGATCGCGCAAAGGAGCCGTGACCTTGCGCGGCGTGTGAAACATGCGACCGAAGGCTCGGCCGTGCTTGAAGATGGATGGATTTCGGAAATGGGACGCGATCCACGGCTCGCCGGCGATGATGCCGGCAAGGATGGCGAAGTCCCCTCCCGACCGGGAACGGGAAGAAGGCATGGAAACGGAGAGTTGGGGAAACGGACCAGCACGCCGCCCGCGAAAGGGCGACGCGGCTACATCGCGCCCTTCAAAAAGACGCGGCTGCCGACCAACTCAGGAATGAACCGATGCCATGAACATGACTCCCCGGAACTACCCCACCCGCCCGCGAAAGCAATTCCAATCCTCCGCCCCACCCTCCGCAGGCTGGACTCCGGCCCGCGGATCGGGATGGATCAGCCGCGGATGGACGCCGAACTGGAAGCAGCCGCCCGCGCCGCGGGTGTGGGGCGCGGGGAGAAGCACATTTTCCTCTGTGCCGACCCGAGCAAGCCGAAGTGCTGCGATCCGGCGCTGGGCGTGGTCGCGTGGGACTTCCTGAAAAAACGGCTGGGAGAGCTGGGCCAGCGCGGGCCGCTGATCCTGCGGTCAAAGGCGGACTGCCTGCGCGTCTGCCTCCGCGGGCCCATCGCCGTCGTTTACCCGGAGGGCGTCTGGTACCACTCCTGCACGCCGGAGGTGCTGGAGAGGATCGTCACCGAGCACCTCGTCGGCGGCGTGCCCGTGGAGGAATACCGGCTGTGAAGGCGGAGGTCGGAGGGCGGAGGGCGGAAGTCAGAAATCGGAGGGCCTTTGAGAAGGCATCTGGATTTCCTGCCTTTCAGATTTCGCGCCTTTTCGCGTGATTTGTCGGTGAAAAAATCTCCGCCCTTCCCTCGGCTGCGGACGCCGGTTGCGCGCCACGCCCCCGTGTCTTCCTCGCCCGGTGTTTCGCTCCGTGCTTGCCCCGGCGGTCCGTCCGGCGCATGGCTAGGCCTCACGCCATGCCCGGTCTCATCATCGCTCCACGCGCCCGCATCTTCCACGGCCACGAATGGGTCTATGCCACGGAGGTGAAAAAAGCCTTCGGCGATCCCCAGCCCGGCGACGTGATCACGCTGAAGGACTTCCAGGACCGCTCGCTCGGCACCGCCATCTACAATCCCGCCTCCCAGATCGTCGCCCGCCGCTTCTCGCGCCGCCGGCAGGATCTCGATGCGGACTTCTTCCTCCGCCGCATCGGCCAGTCCATCGAGCAGCGGAAAAATGCCGGCGTGGACGAAACGCTCGCCCGCCTGGTCTGGAGCGAGTCGGACGGCCTGCCCGGCCTCATCATCGACCGCTACGGCCCGCACGTCGTGGTGCAGACGCTCACCCTGGCCATGCGCCAGCGCATCGAGCTCATCGTCGCCGCGCTGAAGGAACTCGTCTCGCCGGAGTCCATCATCCTGCGGAATGACTCGCCGGTCCTGAAGGCCGAGGGCATCGAGCAGGAGATCACCATGCTCCACGGCACGAATCCCGGCGCCTTCATCGTCGAGGCGAACGGCCTGAAATTCGAGATCGATCTCTTCGACGGCCAAAAGACCGGCCTCTACCTCGACCAGCTCCAGTCGCACGCCGAGGTGGCGCGGCTCGCGAAGGGGAAGCGCGTGCTCGACTGCTTCACGAACCAGGGCGGCTTCGCCCTCGCCTGCGCGAAGGCCGGTGCCGCGAAGGTGACCGCCGTGGACATCTCGGAGGGTGCCTGCGCCGCCGCCCGGCGGAATGCGGAGCTGAATGGCCTGGAGATCGAGGTCATCGCGCACAATGTCTTCGACTTCCTCAAGCACGCGCAGCCGGAGTACGACCTCATCATCCTGGATCCCCCCAGCTTCACGCGGAACAAGAAGACGCTCGTGGACGCCATGCGCGGCTACAAGGAGATCCATCTCCGCTCGCTGAAGCTGCTGGAGAAAGGCGGCATCCTCTCCACCTTCTGCTGCTCCCACCACGCGAGCCGCGAGCTCTTCCAGCAGAATCTCGTGGACGCCGCCGTGGACGCGAAGAAGTCCCTGCGGCTGGTGATGAGCCACGGCCAGCGCCCGGATCACCCCGTGCTGCTCGCCTTGCCCGAGACCGAGTATCTCAAGGGCATCACCGCGGAGCTGATGGCGGGTCGGTGAGCCCAGTAGTGGCGGTCATTCCAGAGAGCTTTCCGGCTCCCCTCTCACGTCCCCGGCCGGCACGTGCGGCGTGCCGTCGTCCCACTGTGTTTCCCAGTGCGCCGGCCGACAGGAAACAACCGACACCCCTTCGTCATTCCCCGGCAACAACATCAAAGCTTCTTCGCCCTCCCCGGACGAGATTTCCAATGAACCTAGGAACGAGATGTTTTCAACGGCCTTGCGATAGGCGTCGGAGGTGATGATGTAGCCCATCTTCGGGATCAGGAACACCTTGCCCCTTCCTTGCCGCACCATCAGGCCCGCGGGGATCCCTCTCACATCCACGATCTTTCCGCTCACCGGATGATAGACGAAGCCGGGCTGACCTTGAACCGGTTCGGCGATCGGGACTTTCGCCTCTGCCTTCTGGGATTGAGACCGTCGGCTGCCCTTGGATGGCTTGCCGGGCCTGGAGTTGGCCAGCTCACCGATAGTGCCATTCAAATGATCCATCTCCCCCGCGGTCTGATCCGTATCGGCCTGACGAGTATTCAAAACCAAGAGTAGCGCCAGCACCAGCAGGAGCACTGGCAAGACCGTGGCAGTTCTTCTTTTCACCCTTTCATCAGATAGGATGTCCAGCCCCACGTCGAGGCGCATCGCGGAGCGTACCCGCAAAATGGATATCAATCCCGCTCGGAGGGAGCCTCTTCATCAGGCATCTGGAGGGTGTGCTAGCCCTTTCTCCGGTCGCATGCCGCCGGTGCGAAGACGGTGAGGCTGGCGAATGCGGGTGCTTCTATTTCATCAAAGATGACACCCGCTTCACTCACTCGCCCACCGGCAGGTCCTTCGGGATCGGCAGCTTCAGCACAGAGTCCTTCAGCTCCGGCATCGCCGGGACGCGGAAGTGCTTCTTCTCCGCAAGAGGGAAGGTCGGGTCCGCCACCAGCGTGCCTGTCGGGATGCCGCGCACATCAATGATCTGCCCGCTGAAGGGACTCTTCACATAGCCCGGCTGATCCGCCAGGGGTTCGGCCACGGGGATCTTCTTCTCGGGATCCTCCGTGCGCTCTTCGGCCTTCGTCGGCTCGCTATCCGGGGCATCCTTCTTTTCCCCGTCCGTGGCCGCAGGAGCGGTGGTCGCCGCAGCCTCGGCGCTCTCCTCCGGGGTCTGGGAAGCGGAGGGCGAGGTGTAGTCTTCCTTGGGCTGGCAAGCCAGGGAAGAGATCGCCAGGATGCCCGCGAGTCCGATGAATTTCATGCACCTGACAAGTGGTCCAATGCCTGCAACCCGTCAAGCTGTCTGCCGATGAAACCGGGAGATTGGCCATGGGCCGGGCAGCCGGGACCGCTGCGCTTCGACCGCTTCATGGAGCTGGCCCTGCACGATCCCGAGCGCGGCTACTATGCGCGTCGTATCCGCGGCGTGGGAAAGGGCGGCGACTTCACCACCACCCCGATGCTCACCCCCGCGCTGGGGAAGGCCGTCGCCGCATGGGCACGGGCGGCCCTGAAGGAAAGCGGCTGCCGCGACATCATCGAGCTGGGCCCCGGCGAGGGCGTGCTCGCCGAGGCCGTCATGCGGGCCTTCCCCTGGTGGGCAAAGCCCCGCCTGCACCTCGTGGAGCGCTCCGTGCCGCTGCGCGCGAAGCAAGCCGCGCGCCTCGGCAAGCGCGTGACGTGGCACGATACCATCGGGTCCGCCCTCGATGCCTGCGGGGGACGGGCGTGCCTCTACTCGAATGAATTTGCCGATGCCTTCCCCGTGCGACGCTTCCGCCGCGAGGCCGCCGGGTGGAGCGAGCTGCACGTCGCGCCGCAGGAAAGCTGGCTGCCTTGTGAAGTGCTGCCGGAGTCCACCGCGCTCGCGCAGGATTTCCCGCAGGGGCAGATCGTCGAAGTCGCGGAGGCCTACCACGCGTGGCTGCGCGGATGGCTGCCGCAGTGGCAGGCCGGGCGCATGCTCACCATCGACTACGGCGCGCCCGTCGGTGCGCTCTATCACCGCCGCCCCCGCGGGACCGTGCGCGCATACTTCATGCAGCAGCGACTGGAAGGCCCCGACATCTACACGAATCCCGGCCGCCAGGACCTCACCGCCGACGTGAATTTCACCGACCTGCAAACCTGGTCCACCCTCCATGCGCAGACCACCGCCCTGCAGACTCAGCGCGATTTCCTCCTCCCCCACGCCGACCCCACCCAAACCACCGACGCCCACGCCATCGAAGCCGACGGAGCCGGGGGTGCCTTCATGGTCCTCGACCAAAAGGCCGCCATCATTTCCTAGAGTATTTCACTTTGAACTGTAGCCACCACGCGGGCATCGGACGAAGAAAGATCGAACCGCGAAAAACGCGAAATCCCGCGAAATTTTCTGAATCGGGATTTTTTTCCTGCCTTTAGATTTCGCGCTTTTTCGCGTCCTTTCGCGGTGAACTGAAGGCCTCGATCCATTTAGAGAGCCGACCCCAACCATCCCGCACAAGCGTGCTACGACTTTGTGTGAAATTCTCTAACAGCCCGCCTCATCCATCCGCGACAGATCATCCATCCGCGACAGATCATCCATCCGCGACAGATCATCCATCCGTGACGGATCATCCGGTCCCGTGCCATCTCAGGGCCAACGGCCCGGCCATCCCTCAGCCCGGGCCATCGGCCCGGGTTATGGACGCGGAGATAATGGCGGCCTGAAGGGCCGCGATAGGAGTTGGGAGATTCATCCGTGAAGAAGGCCGATGATGTCGGTGGATCATCGGGTAAGGGGCGCATTGGCGGAGGCGGTCGTTTCCCCTATCGCTGCCCTTCAGGCCGCGGAACATCCGATGCCGGATACCCGGGCCGATGGCCCGGGCTGAGGGATGGCCGGGCCGTTGGCTCTGAAGAACCCGATCACCAAGCCCCGTCATCAGATCCACACCCGCTCGGTCCTTCCGACTTCCGACTTCCGATTTCCGATTTCCGATTTCCGCCTTCTGACCTCTGACCTCTGACCTCTGACCTCTGACCTCCGACCTCCGACCTCCGACCTCCGACCTCCGACCTCCGACCTCCGATCTCCGCCTTGCCCCGGCGTGAAAATGCGGCATCTTCCGCGCATGCTCCGCGCTCTCCTCACCCTCATCGCCCTGGCCTTGCCGCTGTCCGCCTTCGAGCTGCCGGCGAAGTCCACGCAATGCATCGTCGGCACCGCGAAGGACTGGAACAGCTCGAACGTGACGCTGAATACCTACGAAAAGCGCGGCGGCAAGTGGGTGAAGGCCAGCGGACCGTGGACCGGCAGGCTCGGCAAGAACGGCCTCATCTGGGGACTCGGCATCCACCCCCTGCCAAAGGGCGCGAAGGTGAAAAGCGAGGGCGACATGCGAGCCCCGGCCGGTGTCTTCCACCTCGGCGGTGCCTGGGGCGTGCATCCCAGTATCCAGAAGCACCCGAAGCTCTACTACCGCCAGGTGACCACCCGCGACCTGTGGGTCGAGGACCCGAAGTCGCCCAGCTACAACAAGCACCTGGTGCTCGACCACGAACCGTCCACGGCGTGGGAAAAGAAGCAGCAGATGAAGCAGAACGACTACCCGCACACGCTGAAGCTCTTCATCGCCCACAATGCCGCGCCGAAGATCTCTCCCGGCCAGGGCAGCGCGATCTTCTTCCACATCTGGCGCGGCGGCGGCTCGAAGCCCACGGCCGGATGCACGACCATGGAGGAAAAGAAGCTCCGCGAACTCATCGCCTGGGTGAATCCGGACAAGCAGCCGATCTACGTCCTGCTGCCGGAAGCCGAGTATCAGGCGAAGAAGGCGGCGTGGAAGCTGCCGTGACTCCGGCCTTCCCAAGGAAGGCTTCCGCGCATCATGGTGCGTGAAGATGCCCTTCTTCGATCTCCACTTGTCCGAAGGACTGCAGTTCGCAGGAAAGGCCGCGGCTGGATATCTGCTGGCATGGTGGATCATCCGCCCGCGTTCGTATGTGTATCGGTTTCATGAGGGTCAGCTCTCCATCCGGACATTCTTCATCCTGCCTGTCGCGAGACTGAAGCGGGAGGACATCACGAGCATCCAGACAGCCAGGCCGGAAGGGGCGAAGCCGCTGCAATGGATGGTCTCGCCAGTCCGCCGGCAAAGCGGACAAGTGATCTTCGCCGAGACCGAGCGGAAATGGATCGCCCTGCCGGACTGGCTGGCCGGGCCACTTGCGAATGATCCCGGTGCGGAAGATAGCACCGCGCAGTTCAGGGGAGCCTCCGGTTACCAGCGGCTGCTGGCGAGCCTCACGACCTTGAAGCTTGGAATGCGGAAACTCGGGTCTTGGTGCGTGCCGCTCGCGGCACCCGCCGCTTGGCTTCTGATCCTCCTGTCAATATGGCTGACTGCCCTTGATCTCGTCGGGGTCCATGAGTTGGCGGCACCTCAATACGGCATTCCGGCCAGTGTCCTCCTGAAGGACATGACCTACCATTTCCTCTCGTCCGGCTTTTTGCTCATGTGCGGCATTGCAGTCAGGGTGACCCTGGCACTGGGGATCGGTGTTCCTCGCCTGCTTGCCGGCCTTTGCCTGCTGGCCTCCGTCTCACTGCTGGTGATCGGTTTGCCTCCCGGCTTGGGCCACGACTTCTCGCACGCCCTCTTCGATTCGTGCACGGGCTACGATGAGACCTTTGGGAAGGTCGGCATCGCCTTCCTCATCGCTTCCTCGGTCATCGCGCTGGCTTCATGGGCCGCAAACCGTGGCCCGGCTCACTTATCCAGTTCCGCCACCGGCTCCGCGGGCTTGGCCACCACGCCGTGATAGAAGAACCACAGCACCGGCAGGCAGATCGCGATGAGCGCGGTCTGCACCCACCAGTAGGTCGCCCAGCCGCCATTCCCGTTTAGCACCGCGTAGTCGTAGAGGAATTTGCCGAAGATGGTGCCGACCACGGAGCCGATGCCATTGTTCACCAGCGTCAGCAGGCCCTGCGCCTGGGTCCGCATGGAGGGGTCCACCCGGCGGTCCAGGAAGAGCTGACCGGTGATGAAATACAGCGTGTAGCACAGCCCGTGCAGCGCGATGCCGCCGACCAGCCACACCGCATTCCCCGTGCTGCCGCTGATGGCAAAGAGGCCGTAGCGTAGCGCCGAGAGCGCCACCGCAAACATCAGCACCGTCTTCACCCGGAAGCGGCTCATCACCACCGACATCAGCAGCATCGCCGCGATCTCGCTGATCTGCCCGATGGTCATCGTCGCGGAAGGTGCCGTATTCCCCAGCGCGGTGAGATGCATCGGCGTGTGCATGAAGAAGACCGCCAGCGGGATGCTCAGCAGCGCGGTCACGGAGAAGAAGACCAGGTGATCCCGCTCGCGCAGCAGGCGGAAGGCATCCAGCCCGAGCATCGTGCGGAGCGATCTAGAATTTCCCACCGGCGGCGTATTGGGCAGCAGGAAGGCAAATGCCGCGCCGATGAAGCGGGTGATGGCCGCCGCATAGCCCGCCTTGATCGAGCCCTCGAAAAGGAACACGAAGCTGGTGAGCACCCCCGCCGCCATCCAGCCCAGCGTGCCGCCGAGCCGCACCACGGGGAATTCCCGCTCGCCCGACCGCAGGTGCACCATCGAGATGCTGGCGACCATGCTCCACATCGGTGCCGCCACCACGGAGGCCGCGGCGAAGAGCCCTAGGAAAACATACGGCGACTCGAAGCGCTCCAGCGCCGCGAAAGCACTCGCCAGCAGCACCGCGCTGGCCATGCCAATGACCGCGAAGACCTTTTGCGCCGCGAAGCGATTGTCCGCGATCGACCCCACGATCAGCGGCGAGATCAGCGCCGCCACCGGCCCCACGAGGAAGGCATACGCCACCCAATCGCTGCCCAGCCCGCGCGTCCCGAGGATATTCGACAGCGCCGGCGTGTAGTAGCCCGGCGACATGCCGAGGAAGAAGAAGACCGTCCACAATCCTCCGATGACCGCGAGGGCGGTGCGAGGTGGTGAGGTGGCGGACACGGCGGCGACGCTAGCGAGCCGATGCCACTCTGCAAGATCGGCCCCGGGTCAATTTCCGAAGATTTTCCGCAGCCTCTCCCGGTGCCGTCCTTCGTATGGGATGAGCAGGATTCCGAGGAAATGGCATACTGCAGCGACGAGCAGACAAACCACTCCCTCCGACCCCAGCCGGCCAAACCGGAGCGACGGAATCGCATGGAGCGCCCCGATCATCACCAACACGCCGGGCATCAGGATCAGGCACCGGGCGAGCACCGATCTCCGGATCACCGGGATCATGAAGGGAGACGCGATCACTCCCGCCGCGAAATAGCCAAGAACCGCGAGAACCATTCCCACCAGCACATCACCACGACCGCCAGGAATCCCGAGGACATCAGATGCCCTGATCCAGATCTCCCACCCGCGCGGACTGAGGAAGGCCGGGAGGAAATGAAACGCGATCAGCCATCCCACCGCCGCGACGAGCAGCACCGGCCCGGAGAATCGACGGAGCGCGCTCATGCCCCGAAAGGAGAGCCATCCCCTTTCTCCGATGCCCCGCGGATCATCAGGAAGCCGCCCAGATTCAGCACCGGCGCCGCGAGCAGGCACCAGCCTCCCTTCCCCAGACTCTTCGTCTCATTGATGTCCAGCACCAGCACGAGGAAGGCGATGGAAGCCACCCCCGACATCACCGTGGCCATCCACCAACAGAGCCGCGACTTGCGGAAGACCGCCGTGAGAAACGGAGAGACCACGATCAGCACCGTGATCATCAGGAAGGACGCGAGGATGGCGAATTCACCCGGATCATCGAGGAAGTCGAGGCCCTGGATCATGTCCCACACCTCCAGCCACACCTTCCACCCCGCCGTCTCCGTGAAACCGGGGAAGAAGTGGAACACCGCGAACGATGCCAGCGCCGCCACGAACAGCAGCACGGCACTGAAATTCATCATCCTTTCACGGGTCATCTATGGATCGTTTTCATGCGGCCTCGCGGATTACATGTGAAGGAGGAAGTGCGCACGCGAATGGCTGCTTCGGGCCGGTCTATTGACCGGCGCTCCCAGCGGGCTCCCAGCTCGGCGCAGCCGGGAGCGCTGGCTTCAGCCGGCTTAGACGGTCAAGCGAACCACCTACAAAAGCCCCATCCCACCTCAGCGCCCCCCTGGGAGCGCGCGGCCTGTAAAGGCCGGAGACATGGGTTACACTTGTTCGGGGACATGGGTTACACTTTTGGGCACTTCAGCTGCCAGCGGTCGTGATCCGCCCGAGGGCGGATCACGACCGCTGCTTTCGACCTATCCGCCGGTCTTCCAACGGCGCGTAACCCGTCTCCCCGCATGCCCGGTGTCGTCCCACATCCACCACCCCGATACGCTTCCAACAGTAATACACCTCGTAGCGGTCCTCTCCTGTCCGGCGCAATGCTACCTCCTGGCCTTTGAACGCCTC